>CATKXN010000033.1 GCA_949840605.1 uncultured Alistipes sp. | reverse complement strand
AGCGCCGTGAAATAGAAGCGCAGCTTCGAAACATAGAACTTGCGCGTCCACTGCTGCGGGAAGGTATAGCCCACGGTCAGGTTCTTCAACCGCAGGAACGAACCGTCCTCGATGAAACGCGAGTAGATCTCGTTCTTGACGTATCCGTCCCAGGCCGGCACCTTGTTTGAGGCGTTGGTCGCCGTCCAGCGGTCGGCCGTCTCGGCCATCAGGTTGGCACGCTGGTCCTGCGTCTGCGAAGCGTAGATGCGGGTGGCGTTGTAGACGTCGTTGCCGTAGTTGAACTGGAACATGAAGCTCAGGTCCACGCCCTTGAACGAAAGGGTGTTGGTGATACCGCCGTACCATTTGGGCGTACCGTTGCCGATCACCGTGCGGTCGGCCGTGGTGATGACGCCGTCGCCGTCGGTATCCTTATACTTGACCATACCCGGCTTCACGGGCACTCCGGCATGATTCGAGATGTCGGTGACCCCCTCCTTGAGAATATACTCGCCCGTCGCGGCGTTGACGTTGAAATCCGAAGTCTGATAAACCCCGTCGAAGACATAGCCGTAGATCAGACCCAGCGACTGACCGACGCGGGCCGTGTAGTCGTATCCCGTGTAGTCGCCGTTCCAGCTCGCCGAGGTCTGCATCTCCCTGGCTCCGCCGGCCAGCGCGCGCAGTTCGTTGCGGATGAACGAGATGTTGAAATCGGTCGTCCAGCGGAAACCGCTCTTCGAGGCGATGTTCGTCGAGTTGATCGCGATCTCGACGCCCTTGTTGCGGATCTTGCCCACGTTCTTCCACTGCGAGGCGAATCCCGAGACATAGGCCCGGTTGGCGGCCATCAGCAGGTCCTTCGTGTCTTTGAGGAAGAAATCGGTCGTGATGTTCAGCCGGTTGCGGAACAGTCCCAGGTCGATACCGACGTTGGTGCTCTGCGAAGCCTCCCACTTGATGTCCTCGTTCTGCAGCTGCTTGGGCGACAGCACCGTGATGACGTTGTTGCCGTAGCCGTACTTGCCCTGCGAATAGAGTTCCAGCGAGAGGTAGTTGGTGATGCGGTCGTTACCCACGACGCCCCAGCCGGCGCGCAGTTTCAGGTTGGAAACGACGTCCTGTTTCTTCATGAAGTTCTCCTCCGAGACACGCCATGCCGCCGAGAACGACGGGAAATAACCCCACTTGTGGTTCTTGCTGAAGACCGTCGAACCGTCGGCACGGACCGTCGCCGTGAAGAGGTAGCGGTCGCGGTAATTGTAGTTTCCGCGGGCGAAGAACGAAACGAGCATCTTGTCCGAACGGTTCGAATTCGCCGTCGTCGGCGTAGCGCCCAGCCCGAGGTTGTTGTTGGCCAGGTTGTCGAACGGGAAATCGGTGGCGCCGGCCAGCAGGTATTCCGATCCCTGGAACGAGGTCTCCTGTCCGAGCATGACGTCGAACGAATGGCCCTTATTACGCTTATATTTATAAGTCAGGTAGTTGAAATTCGTCCAGCGAACGTTGCGCGTCATGCGGGTCGAACCGTAGGGAGTCTGTCCGTTGCGGTAGGCCTCCTTCGATCCGTCCTGGTAGAAGACGTAGTTGCGCGCATTGGAGGTGTTGTAGGTTCCGGCGGTGCGGAAGGTCCATCCCTTGCCGAAATCGATATTCAGCGCCAGGTTGCCCGACCACATTTCGGTCTTCGTGGTGTTGATCACCGACTCGGCCTGCTTGATGGGGTTCACCTGCGACAGCGACTCCGAGGATTCGAGCTCCAGCGGGTCGATCGACGACGCCAGCAGCTCCTCGTCGGTCATCTTCAGACCCGCCGTGGGGCGTGCGCGCAGAATCTGCGCCAGCATGTTGAAACGCCCGTTGTCGCCCGAGGTGCCCACACCGCGCTTGTCGGTGTTGGCGTAGTTGACCGTAGCCTCGACCGACACGGCTTTCGAGATTTTATGGCTCACGCGCATCTTGGCCGTGATCTTGTTGAAAGCGCTGTTCCTGAAAATACCGTTCTCGAGGAAGTCGGCGAACGAGAAGGCGTACTTGGTCTTGTCGTTGCCGCCCGAAATCGAAACGTTGTGATCCTGCGACCAGGTGGGGCGGAACGTTTCGTTCTGCCAGTCCACACCTCCCAGGCCTACATAGTCGTCGATCGACTGGTAGCGGTAGGGAATGCCGTTGTCGTCGTTGCCGGACTTGTAATAGGTCGAACCGAACTTGTCGGGCCACGCCTCGGTCTGGAGTTTCACGAACTCGTAGGGCGAAAGCAGGTCGAGGGTCTTGGAGATCCGGCGGTAGCTGGCCGAACCGTTGTAGGTCACCACGGGGCGTCCGACCTTTCCGGACTTGGTCGTCACCATCACCACGCCGTTGGCGGCGCGCGAACCGTAAATGGCCGACGAGGAGGCATCCTTGAGCACTTCGATCGACTCGATGTCCGAGTTGGAGAGGTAATCGATGTTGTCCACCTGGAAACCGTCGACGATGTAGAGCGGCGACGTGTCGCCGTTGACCGAACCGACGCCGCGCACCTTGATATCGAACCCGGCGCCCGGGGTACCGTCCGTAGCGGTGATCTGCACA
Source organism: uncultured Alistipes sp. (assembly GCA_949840605.1). The sequence goes on along the minus strand of CATKXN010000033.1, from coordinate 19,987 downwards.
CCGGCGATCTGTCCGCCGAGGGCCTCCATCACCGATCCGGTCTTGAAGCCCTCGACATCCTTCGAGGATACCGAAGCGACCGAACCCGTCAGGTCGCCGCGCTTCACGGCGCCGTAACCCACGACCACCACTTCGTCCATGACGTTCGCTTCGGGAACGAGTTTGATGTCCAGCCGGGTCTGGGCGGCGATCGTCACCTCCTGGGGCTTGTAGCCCAGGTAGGAGAAGACCAGCACGTCGCCTTTCTTGACCGGAAGCGTGAACGTTCCGTTCAGGTCGGTCGAAACGCCCTGCGTCGTACCCTTGACCACGACGTTGGCTCCGATAGCCGGCTGGTCGTTCTCATCGACGACCTTGCCCGTTATCTTGTTCTGGGCCGATGCCGCGAAGGCCAGCATCAGGGCGAGAAGGGTCAACGCCCCTCTCAGCCCGAAAACCCGGTTTATCATGTATTTCATAGGTTTCATGTTCAGTTAGGTTAAAATTTCTCGTCGAACCAAATCCAAATGGGGAATACCTGCGATCCGCTGTTGATGCCTCCCTCATTGCCGTCGGTGACGAATGTCATTTGGGCGAGGAACGCGCCGTTGGCCGCCACGTTGTTCGAGTCGATCCACTTGTTGGGATTCACGACAACCGACTTGGTGGCGGGGTCTACGTAAGCCAGCGCCGAATTCAAACGGGCCTTGTTCACGTAATAGGAGATCGGGTCTTTCGAACCGGTGCCTACCGTCGCCGTACCGATACTGTTGTAGAACGCCTTCCACATCTGATACAGGAATGTATCGGTACTTGCGGCCGGAGTGCCGTCCTTGTGCGATGCGGGGCCGCCGATATTGTAGTAGTTGAACGTGCGGCGGTAATCCATCAGGAACGACGAAAGATTGGCCACGCCCGAAATTTCCGGAGCCACCGAAGTCCCGCCCCGGCGCGGATTGACCTGCATGACGAACGGTTTGTAACGGATCGTCACACCGGCCGCAGGAACGTGGAATGAGAAGAAAACGGGAACCGTAACCGAGGTTTCGCCCACCTCGCCTTCACCGGCAGTAGCCGTCACCAGAATCAGGCCGCCGTTGCCGGACTTGAATCCTTTCAACGTAATGACACCCGATTCCGAATCGATCAGCGTACCCGAACACTGGTGTTTGGTTTTGACCGACCACGATAGTTTCGTACCCGCTTTGGCGTCGGTCGTCGGCGTCAGGGCCGTGAAATCGGAGGCGGCTGCGAAATAGAATTGGTTGGCATAGTTTTCAACCGGGGCGAGACCGAGGTTGTTGCCGTAAGTGATCGTCGTGAAGTAATAGGGATTCTCATTGACGGTCAGCTTGAGGATGGTTTCCGCCTCGCCTTTCAGGTTGGACGCCTTGACAGGAATGTTATACGTACCTATCGGAATCGAATGTCCCTTGACAGCCGAGACATCGCCCGTCACCTCGTCGATCGAAATTTGTCCCTGAACTCCCGCGGGGAGGTCTCCCAGCGAGAAGACCGCTTCGTCGCCGACAAAGCCGGCCTTTTTGGAAACCTTGAACTCGCCGCCCTGAATTGCCGCAGCATCCTCATAGCCGAACTTATCGGCCTCGATCGGGGCGATGTATTCGATCACGGTGAGCGTATAGGCGCCCTCGAAATCCGTCGAACCGAAACTGTTCGTCACCGTAAGGTCGAGCGTATAGGAGGCGCCGATAGGCAGTTCGCTGCCGGCATCGACCGAAACGGCGCCCGTTGCGGGGTCGATCCGGATCTTGTCGGTCGTCTCGAAGCCTTCGGCCGGGGTCACCTTTTTGACGGCCCACACGACCTTGTCGGGCGAACCTTTCAGCGTCGGCGTCGGACCCTGGAAAGCCATGTTGTACTCCATGCGTCCCGAAGCCGACGGATAGCGGATTTCCAGCGGTTCGCTGGTGATGCGCGCCGTCAGCAGGTCTTTGTAAACCGTAGCGCCGGCATAGGTGGTGATGCGGATCGGCAGCGGGTAATCGCCCGGCATGATCTCGCCCGAGAAGTTTTCGTTGAGCGTCACGACGCCCTTATTGGAGACGGTGAAATAGTCGAACCCTTCCTCCTGAATGAGCGAATAGGTCAGTATCGACACCGACTCGCCCACCGGCTTCACCGTGACCGAAGCCTCGGTGGTCTCCAGTTCGGCGTAGGGAATCACGAGCGTCGGCTCGCTCACCTCGATCGCCTCGGGCGTGGCGGGAACCATCCGCACCACGAAAATATCCTTGAAGCGGTAGACGCCGCCGCCGGCCTTACATGCGACGGTCAGTTTGTAGGTTCCGGGGGCGAGGCCGTCCGTATCCGAGATGCTGACCATACCGGTGTCGGCGGCGATCGAGAAACTCTCGCAAACGACGGACTTGTCGTCGAGCGTGATGCCCGCGATCGAGAAATCGGACGGCGCGGGACCGTAGTAGGTCGGGGTGCCCGACACGAAGTTCATCGAAGGACCGATGTCCACGACCGTCGGGTAGAAGAGCTGCAGATCGCCGCTCTTGGTATCATCGTCCTCGCAGGCCGCGAGCACGACCGCGCAAAGGGCGGTCAGCGCCGCGAAACATACGTTTCGAAACAGGGATTTCATAGGTTATTGCGGTTTTTAAGGTTACAGGGTATAGGACAACGCAGGATAGGAAACGCCTCCGACCTGCACGCGGACCGAACCGCCCCTCTCCGACCAGTCGCCCAGCGAGATGGCGACTGTCTCGGCCGAAGCGTCCGAAGTCGGCAGCAGCACCGTGGCGTAACGCACGACGGGCTCGTCGGCCGTTTTGGTCAGATTCATCTTGTAGGACTTGCGCTCGGCGGTCTGGTTGATGTTGTAGGAGACGAAGCCCGTCTTCTTGACGAAAGCCCCCGCCTTGCTCGCACGGGTGCGCACCAGCAGGTTGTTGCCGTCGGAGAACGCCGTATGGAAGCCGCCCTCCTCGACGTCGTACACCACCTGCGAGTCGCTTCCCTCGGTGACGTTGAAGTTCAGGTTGACGGTGCCCGCGGCTGTGCCGTAAGCCTCGTCGAGAATCACGTAGAACTTGTCGTCGACCATAAAGATCGTGCGGCGGTGGGTCAGCCCCTCGTAGGAGGGATTCTCCAGCACCAGCGCCTCGTACCAATGGCCCGAACCCGACTTGGAGAACTGTTTGAGCAGCTTGCCGTCGCTCGAAACGTTCTTGCCGTCGAGCGTGACGGTGTTGTGGGCCGTCGATGCGGCGTACTTGCGGCGCGAAGCGTTCGACGAAGAGGAGCCGCCGTAGGAGAAGCAGCCCGAGTCGGGGAAGAAATTACGCCCCTTGACCCACAGTTCGAACGTATTGTTGTCGTACTGGCGGTGCCACTGCTCGGAGGGTCCGTCAGGGGTGTTCTGCAGCACCATCATCATATCGGCCGCGGTCCAGCCCGTGCGCATCACATAGTAACCGCCGTCGGGGAAGGTCTTGACCTTGGTCTCGGGCATCGTGCCCTCCTTGCCTCCCGTCGCCATCCACAGCATCTGCGGATTGTCGGGGAAGAGGTTGTAATAGTTGTTGAGATTGCGCTGGAGCACCCGTTCGGTCCACGTCGCACGGCGCGTGTCGGCCATGTTGGGCACCGTATAGTCGGGATAGATCATGTTCATCACCACGTCGGTCATCTTGCGCATCGACTCGACGTAGCTGGCCGGGAAACGGCTCTCCTCGCCGTTGCGCTGCGCCACGTCCAGCGACACCCGGAAATCCTCGATGCCCGAGATGTGGTAGTGCAGGTCGCCGTCCATCAGCCAGCCGTCGGGGAAATACTGCGCCGAGACCTCCCGGCTCAGGACGCTCGTACCGCTCTGCTTCCAGGCCGAAGCGTTCTTCAGCTCGGGGAACAGCATGCCGGCGAAAGTCACGGCCTGCGCCTGGGTGATGAGGTGATTGGAGGTCGTCGAATAGTTGTTCATGATGTGGTTGGCGTGCTCGTCGAGATGCTTCAGCACCTCGCACAGCCACTCTACCGTAACGGACGGCGACTGCTGGTAGTATTCCAGCAGGGCGCACTGGTCGATCAGACGGGCGGCCACGTCGAGCGGACGCCACGAAGCGTGGTTGGTGACGTCGGTCCCCTGCTCGGGCTTCGGGTTCTGCTTCAGCCAGTCGCCGTAGACCTCCATCCAGTTCAGGGCGTATTTCTCGTCCGCCGAAGCATAGTAGGTCTTGGCCTGCGGAACCATCCACTGGTGGCGGTGGAGCTGGTAGCGCTGCTCCTGTTCGCGGGTAGGCCAGATGGTCCAGTCGATGCCCGTGCCCTCGGAATTCAGGTAGGAGTAAGGCACGTTAGCCTCTCCGGCATCGGGATCGTAATAGTTGTTGACATAGAAACGGTAGTCGTTCTCACGGAGCGCGTAGTCGGCCCAGCGCTGCTCGTTGGCCGTGGGCGCCGCGTTCGAGAGATCGACGTTGGGATTCAGTCCGTGCGTACGCGAACGGTAGTAGTTCAGCAGCTCCTGCAGCGCCATATAATAGTCGCCGGCGTCGTAAGCGCGCGTCACCTTCGTCAGACCGCTGTAATCGAGGTTCAGCACCTCGAACACGCTGGTGTCGATACCTACGTTCATCGATTCCGAACCGCTCTCGACCCACTCTTCGGCCTTCTTCATTTCGGGGAAGATCGTACCGGCCCGGAACACGGCATGCGCCTCCGTAGCCTTCGTATCGGCATCCTCCGAATAGTGCGTCCGGACATGCTCGGCCTGCTCGGCGAGATTCGCCAGGAACTTCGACAGCAGCTGCGGCGTGAAAGAGGTCGACTGCATGAAATAATAGAGCAGGTCGCACTGGTCCTCTACACGGTAAGCCACGTCGACCGGACGCCAGGCATAAAACGCCTCGCGCGACTCCTCGGGCTGCGAAGCGGGATCGGCGTCGTAGTCCACGTCGCCCGTCGGGCGGGGATATTTCTCCAGCCAGTCCTCGTAGACCGTCACCCATTCGGCGGAATAGGTCTCGTCGAGCGACGTGCGGTAAGCCTTTCCCTGCGGGACCATCCACTGATGGCGGTGTACGCGGTAGCGCTGTTCCAGATCGCCCGTCGGGCAGACGGTCCAGTCGACGGCCCCCGACTTGAGGTAGGAGTAAGGCGCGTCGCCGTCCATGTAATCCTCCACATAAAAACGATACTCGTTGGCGCGGAGCGCCCGGTCGGCCCACACCTTCTCCTGGGCGGAGATCGAGGGAGCGATCAGATTGACACTGCCGTTGACCACGTCGGTCCGGCCCCGGTAGTACTCCAGCAAAGCCTGCATCGCCAGGTAGTGCTGGTCGGACTCGTAATAGGCTTTCACGGCGGCGAGACCGGGATAATCGAGGTTCAGGACACTGAATACGCCCGCGTCGATCACGCTGTTGTCGGGAATCGTCGGCTCCGCGGAACCCGTTCCGCTGCCGTTGTCCGACCGTCCCAGATCATCCGACAGGCAGCCCGTCGTGAACAGGAGTGCCATGATGAATCCGAACGCCGAAATTTTAGTTAAAATGCGTTTCATAGGTTATAATGATTTTAGGTTTTTCAGAGCCGGAGTCAGATCCGCCGCGGGTCGAGGCCCCGCAGCGAAAGATAGCGCCCGACAGCCTCGAGATAGTAGTAGTCCGCGTAGTTGAGCGGCGTGTCGATCTCGCTGTCGGCAGGCAGATGGCCGACGCTGTGCATCAGGATAAATCCGCCGTTGGTGCCCTTCCGGGCCAGATAGGCGTCCGACGAAAGGTTCATCAGCAGCGTCTCGGCATAGTCGAAATACTTCGCGTCTTCGGCCTCGGGAACCAGCGTCGAGAGTTCGAACAGCGCCGACGAGATGACCGCGGCGGCCGAAGCGTCGCGCGGAGCGTCGGGAATGTTCGGAGCGTTGTAGTCCCAGTAGGGAATGCGGTCGGCGGGAGTGTTCGGGTGGTGCATGATGAAGTCGGCGATCCGCTCGGCATGCTTCAGGTACTTCGCATCGCCCGTCTCGCGGTAGCACATCGTGTAGCCGTAAAGGCCCCATGCCTGTCCGCGGGCCCACGCCGAAGAGTCGGAGTAACCCTGGAACGTGCCCCGGCTCTCGACCGTGCCGTCGTCGTTGTAGCTCACGACATGGAACGAACTGGCGTCGTCGCGGAAATGGTTCTTCATCGTGATGTCGGCATGGCGGACCGCCACGTCGCGGTAGACCGGATCGCCCGTGTGCTTCGAGGCCCAGAAGAGCATCTCGAGGTTCATCATGTTGTCGATGATGACCGGGTAGTTCCACTCGCCGAAATCCCACGAACGGATCAGCCCGATGCGGGGATCGCAGCGCGAGACGAGGCTCTTGGCGGCCTCGACGATCACCTCTTCCGAGTGACGGTCGTGCAGCGTCTGCATCTGCTGGCCGAAGCTGCAGAAGACCATGAAGCCCAGGTCGTGCGTCCCTTTATAATATTGTATGCCCTCCAGCCGGTCGGTGTATTTCCTGGCTTCGGCGAGGAGTTTCTCGTCGCCCGTGAAGCGGTAGCACTGCCAGAGCGAGCCGGGAAAGAACCCGCTCGTCCAGTCCTTGGCTTCGACGGCCCGGAATTTGGGCATCAGCGAACGGGGAAAACAGTTCGTCGTGTCGAGCCCGGCGGCGGCGTCGAGCAGCTGGCTGCCGGCGACTTCGACGGCGTGTTTCAGGGAGGCGATCCGGGGGTCGCGATCCGCAGAGCACGAACCCGTCACGAACAACGAGAGGAGACCCAGAATGGGGAGAAAATTTCTTCTCATGAGTGGTTCAGGTTTTATTTGTTTAGGTTTGATCTGTTTCGGTAAGCAAAATTACCGATAAGCCCCCGCACGCACCCCGAGAATTGAAGAATTGATTTTAGAAACCGCTCAAATTAACTTCGAATTTGTGCAATCCAATGCAGAATTTGTCCAAAAGCGCCGTCACAGGCGGTTCTGAAAGGGATCGGCCATTCCGCATTTCCCGTCGCGGACAGAGCCGAAAAACGGGAGTCCCCACCGAAGGGACTCCCGTTCATCCTGCCGCCGCAGGCTATTTCAGCGGGGAATCGGGCTCTTTGGACATCACCAGATAGAACATCCGGTCGAGGAACGCAGGGGCGAATTTCTTCACGAAATGCGTGGCCCGGCCCTCGCTCTCCATCAGGCAGAGGCGTTTGCGTTTGAGGATGCCCTTCGCCACGATGCGCGCCACCTCCCCGGCGGTCATCATCTTCGCCTCGTCGCGCGGGGTTTCGCCCTGCTGCGACCCGTCGGCCGTGAGGGCCGAGAAACGGACGTTCGACGCCGTGAATCCCGGGCAGGCGACCATCACGTGCAGCCCCTTCCTGAGGTTTTCGATGCGCAACGTCTCGAGGAAGCCCGTCATGGCGTACTTCGAAGCCGAATACCCCGTGCGCCCGGGGAGTCCGTGCAGCCCCGCGACGGACGAAATGCCGACGACCGAGCCCTTCGACGCCTGCAGGTACGGCAGTGCGTATTTGCAGCAATAGACCGTGCCCCAGAAATTGACGTCCATCAGTTTGTGCAGCACGTCGAGCTCCACGTCGTCGAAAATCGCGCGCATCGAGATACCCGCATTGCAGATCAGCACGTCGATTCCCCCGAACTCGCGGACGGCGGTGTCGATCAGCGCCTTGCATTCGGCAGGTTTCGTCACGTCCATTCCGCAGCAGGCCGCCCGGCCGCCCTTCGAGCGGATGTCGTCCGCCAGCGACTGCAATTTCTCGAAGCTGCGCGCCCCGAGCACCACTTTCGCGCCCTGCGCGGCGTACTCCTTCGCCATCGCCTCGCCGATACCCGACGAAGCCCCCGTGATGACGACGACTTTATCCCTGAGTGTTTTCATATCGTTCCTTGATTTCGATTTCCAATGTGTCGTAAGCCAGATGCACTCCCTCGGGAAGCATCATCTCCGTCGCGGCATGCAGGCCGATCTCGTGGGACATGTGCGTGATATACGCCTCGCGCGGCCCGACGCGGCGGATCAACGCCAGCGCCTCCGCCAGGTTGAAATGCGACGGATGCGCGGCGAAACGCAGCGCGTTGACCACCAGCACCTCCACCCCGCGGAGTTTTTCGGCCTCGGCATCCTCGATGGTCTTGAAATCCGTGAGATAGCCCAACGGCCCGATGCGGTAGCCCGTGACCAGGAAGCGTTCGGAATGGTGCCCCGAAACCGGAACGATCTCCACACCCCCGACCGCAAAGGGGCGCGCAACGTCAATCTCGTGAAGTTCGATCTCCGGGACGCCGCGGTATTTGTCCTGCGCGAAGGCATAGTCGAAATCCTTGCGCACACACGCCAGCGTCTGCGGCGCCGCGTAGATGTGCACCTTGTGGACGGCCGGCGGGTAATCGACGAAATTGAACGCCCGGACGTCGTCCAGGCCGCCGATGTGGTCCTTGTGTTCGTGGGTCAGCAGGATGGCGTCGATATGCCGCACGCCCGTGCGGAGCATCTGGTAACGGAAATCGGGCCCGGCGTCGATCACCAGCCGCACGCCGTGCGTCTCGACCATCGCCGCGGTGCGCAGGCGGCTGTCGCGGCGGTCCGCCGACGTGCAGACTTTGCAACGGCAGCCGATGACAGGTACGCCCTGCGAGGTCCCGGTTCCCAGAAAGGTGAGTTTCATGAATGCAAATGTAGAAAAAATAGTGCAATTCCCGGCACTTTGCGAAGCATTGCTTCATTTTTCGCACCGCATTGCCGCATACGTTGCAAATACGGCATTCGGCCTCCGAATATCGCGGAACCAACGGAACCGGGATTCCGGTCAGTGCGGTACAGATGTCGTGCATCGTGAAAAATCCCCGGACGGGCAGTCCTCTGCGGACGTCCCGTTCGGGGATTTGAGCGATGTGCGGCAGGTGCGCCGCAATCACCGGAATCAAAAACCGCTCTCGACGTTCCAGACGAAGGCCCTCGAGCCCTGCATCTTGGTCGCGGCGTCCAGTTCGCGGAAGGCGTCCATCAGCGAAGCGACCTTCTCGTCGTCGACGATGGCCAGGATCGAAGCGTTCATCGAAGGCCATGCGTGCGTGCCGTAGTGGGGTTCGCCGTCGACCGAGCCGCGGCCCTCGGTCAGCGCCCATTTGGTGAAGCCGCGGATGCCCTGCTCGTCGAGAATGGCGTGCACCCGGTCGGTCAGCGCCTGGTTGTAAGACAAAAATACTGCTTTCATACTTGTTCGTTTATATCGCTCACACCGCCCGAGGCTCCAATTTGCCGCTTGCGGCACGCAAGCCTCCCCCGGAGGATTTGCAGACACGGCCAAAGGCCGTGAAAACGACCGGCCGGTCTGCAAAACGGTATGAACAAAGCGTTATCACTCTTTAATGCTTGCTTGCCTGATGTTCGGCCGCAAGGCGCGCCAGCTTCTCCTTCTCCTTGCGCTGCGAGCGGTTCACGAGGATCGAGTAGAGCACCGGAACGATGAACAGCGTGAGGATCGTCGAGAACGTCAGACCGCCGATCACGGCAATGCCCATCGGCTGCCAGGTCTCCGAGCCGGCACCCGTGCCGATCGCCAGCGGCAGCATGCCCAGGATGGTCGTGAACGAGGTCATCAGCACCGGACGCAGACGGCTCTTGCCGCCGGCGATCACGGCGTCGAAGACGCCCGAACCGCGCTCGATCAGCAGGTTCATGTAGTCCACCATCACGATACCGTTCTTCGTCACGATGCCCACCAGCATGATGGCTCCGATCAGGGCGATGAGCGACAGCGGCGTGGAGGTCATCCACAGCGCGAGGAACACGCCCGTGAAGGCGAACGGAATGGTGAACATGATGATGAACGGGAATTTCAGCGATTCGAACTGCGTGGCCATCACGATGTAAACCAGAATGACGATCAGGATGAGCAGCGTTCCCAGGTCGCCGAAGGCGTCGCCCTGGTCCTCGACCGTACCGCCCACCTCGAGGTCCACGCCGTCGGGCGTGGGATAGTCGGCGATCAGCCGGTCGACTTCGGCCACCACGTCGCCCAGCGCGACGCCGGCTCCGAGGGTCGACTGGACCGAAATGACACGCTGGCGGTTCTCGCGCTCGATCATCGGCGCGGCGTACTCCTCCCGGACGGTCCCCACCTCCTTGAGCTTCACGGGGCGGCCCTGCGCATTGTAAAGCGTGATGTTCTCCACATCCTCGATGCGGTTGCGGAACGGCTCGGCATAGCGCACGATGATGTCGTATTCGTCGCCGTCCTCGCGGTATTTCGAGGCCACGAGACCGTCGATGCGGTTGCGCACGGCCTGCGACGCCGTGGCGCTGCTGATGCCGTAGTACGACAGGCGGTCGCGGTCGAAGACGACGTTGTATTCGGGACGTAGGTCGTCGCGCGAGAGTTTCACGTCACGCACGCCGTTCAGGCTGCGCATCTTCTCCCTGAGGTCGTTGGCAATGGCGTTCGTCACATCCATATCGTAGCCGAAGACCTTGACGTTCACCGTCGCCGAACCGCTCATGCTGCCCGACATGCCGCCCGGAGTCACCGTATACTGGCGGATCTCGGGAATCTGGTCGAGGTCCCCGCGCAGCAGGTCGGAAATGACGTAGATCGAGCGGTCGCGCTCCCCCACGTCGGACAGACGCACGTTGTAGTTGATGATGTGCGAACCGGTGGTCTGCATCGCCGCGAAGGCGTTGTCCGACGAGTTGGCGCCGGCCGACGCCGAGACGAGCACGATCTCGGGATATTTCGCATACATGATGCTGTCGATCTGCCGGGCGATGCGCGCCGTGTAGTCCACGCCGATGTTCTGCTCCAGTTCGATCGTGGCCGAAATGCGGCTGTTGTCCGAAGGCGGGAAGAACTCGGTCGGAACGCGCGTCAGCAGCCCCAGCGACACCACGAAGACCGACATCATCGAGAAGAAGGTGATCCGTCGGTGGCGCACCACCCAGTGCAGCATCCGGGCGTAGGCGCCGTCGAGCCATTCGAGGGCCCGGTCGACGGGCTTGTAGATCACGCCCAGCCCCTTGTAGTCGTGGACGCCGCCCTCGAGTTTCAGGAGGTAGGCCGACATCATCGGGGTCAGCGAGATGGCCGCCGTGGTCGAGACGCAGACCACGATCGTCACGATCCAGCCCAGCTCGCGGAACAGGATGCCCGCCATGCCCGGCACCATCGTCAGCGGCAGGAACACCGCGACGACCACCAGCGTGGTGGCGATGACCGACAGCCACACCTCGTTGGTGGCGTAGATGGCCGCCTCCTTGGGGTTCGATCCGCGCTCGATGTGGGTGGTGATGTTCTCCAGCACCACGATGGCGTCGTCGACGACCATACCGATGGCGATGGAGAGCGACGAAAGCGAGATGATGTTCAGCGTGGAGCCCGTGGCGAAGAGGTAGATGAACGAACAGATCAGCGACACGGGGATGGTCATACAGATGATCAGCGTCGCGCGCCATCGCCCGAGGAAGATCATCACCACCAGCACCACGAAGATAAAGGCGTAGAGAATGGTCTCCGAGAGCGACCCGATGGCGTCGGTGATCTCCTGCGAACCCTCGAAGATCAGCTCCATCTTGACGTCCTTCGGCAGGGTCTTCTGAATGGCCGGCAGACGCGACTGAATTTCATGGACGATATTCACGGTGTTGGCGCCCGACTGCTTCTGGAACATCACGCGCACGCCGCGCTGGCCGTTGACGCGCTCGTCCATCGTAGCCTTTTCGAGCGTATCGCGGATCTCGGCCACGTCGGAGAGCTTCACCGTGCGGCCCCCGGCGTTCGACACCACGACCTTGCGCAGCTCGTCCGAGAGTTTGAACTCGCCGTCGGCCTTGATGTTGAAGGTGTTGTTGCCAATGTCGATCGTACCGCTGGGGATGTTGACATTCTCCGAGGCGATGATCTGGCCCAGCTGCTCGACCGTGAGGTTGTAGGCTTCGAGTTTGGCGGGGTCGACGTTGACCTGCACCTCGCGTTCGGGTGCGCCCACGACCGACACGGCGCCCACGCCGTCGACGCGGTTCAGCACGTTGACCAGCTTGTCGTCGAGAATCTTGTTCAGCGCCGGATAGCTCTCCTCGGCCGTGACGGCGATCATCATCACAGGGATCATCGAGGTCGAGAATTTGAAGATCGTCGGATAGTCGATGTCGTCCGGCAGCATCGACTGCACGCGCGACACCACGTCGCGGATCTCGTTGGCCCCCTCGTTGAGATCGGAACCGTATTCGAACTCGACGGTGATCATCGAGACGTTGTCCTGCGACTTGGAAGTCAGCTTCTTGAGGTTGCTCACCGTGTTGAGGTTGTCCTCCAGCACACGGGTAATGTTGGTCTCGATGTCCGCGGCGTTGGCGCCGGGATACATCGTGATGACCGAAATCTGGGGAATCTCGATCTCGGGATACTGGTCCACGGCCAGGTTCATCAGCGAGAAGAGTCCCATGACCATCACGCCGACGAACAGCAGGATCGTCGAGATCGGTTTGCGGACCGCGCTTTCGTAAATTTTCATCGGAAAGGGGCTGTTTTAGTCTTTTTTAATTTCCACGGCGGCACCGTCGTAGAGTTTCGACAACGCCGTAACGGCCACCGGTTCGCCCGGCTCGACACCCGACAGGATGTCCACCCGGTCGCCGACCTGACGGCCCACCTTGATCGAACGGCGCTCGGCCACCGAGTCGCCCGCGATGACGTACAGGTAGCGCTCGGCCGAGCCCACCTGCTTCTGCACGGCGACGTCGGGAACCATCACGCCTTCCTTGCTGCCCATGTCGAACGTCGTGCGGGCGTACATGCCCGGACGCAGCGTGCGCTTGGCGTTGGGAACCTTGACCTCGACCTTGAAGGTGCGGGTCGTGGGGTCCAGCGCCGGATAGATCAGCGACACCGTACCCGTGAACTCCTCGTCGGGGAAGATGTCGACGGCCAGCTTCACCGGCATACCGACTTCCACGTTGGCGAAATACTGCTCCGAGATGTTGGCGACGACCTTCAGCGGGTCGATCTGCATGATGTGCAGGATCGGCTGCTGGGCGAACAGGTCGCCCGACTCGTAGTTGCGTGCCGTGACGACGCCCGAGATCGGCGAACGCACTTCGATGTTCTTTTTCAGGTTGGCCACCACCTCGCGCTGGACGTCCAGCTGGGCCTTGGCCTGCTCGATCTGCTGGGCCGAGATGCCGCCGGCCTCGTAGACGGGCAGCAGGCGGTTGTAGTCGTCCTCGACGGTCTTCAGCTGCACCAGCTGCTGGGTGTACTGCGTGGGATCGAGCGTCACGATCAGCTGTCCCTCGCGCACCGGATCGCCCACCTCGACGTAGATCTTGTCGATGTGCACGCCCGAAGCCGCCGGGGTGATGTCGTTCTCCTTGTAAGGCTCGATCTCGGAGGTGAACTCCTCGGTGAGTTGCACCGTGGCCGTCTCGGCCAGGGCCGACTTGGTCAGCACGCCCTTCTCTTCGGCGACGGGAACGGCTTTCTTGCCGGTGCAACCGGCCAGCAGAGCGACTGCAAATCCTAAAAATACGATTTTTTTCATAGGTTCTATCATGTTTTTCATTACTTACCGGTTTTCGCGTCCCACGATGCGGTCGTATTCGGCCTTGGCCGAAAGATAGTCGTAGATCGCCTGCGAGAAATTCAGCTGGGCCTGCGTCTGCGCGAGCTGCGCGCTGTTAAGCTCCAAGATCGTGCCCGCACCCGCGCGGTAACGGGTGTCGGAGATGCGGTAGGCCTTGCGGGCCTGCTCGACAGTCCGCTCCTGGGCATACATCGTCTCGCGGGCCGTCAGCAGGTCGTTCAGCGACGAGCGCACCTGCACGTCGATCTGCTGGCGGGCATAGTCGCGCTGGAGCGACAGCTGTGCGATCTGGTTCTTCAGCTCGCGCGACTTGTTCATCTTCGTCAGGCCCGAAAAGATCGGCACCGACAGCTGCAGTCCGACCGAAATCGGATGGGTCCAGAAATATTTGGAGTTGTCCACGTCGGTCATGCCGCCGAAAGAGAAAGGCTCCATGTCGTTACCCGTATAGGAGACCGTCCCGAAGGCCGCGAGCATCGGCAGACGCCCCGCATTGGCTGCCTTGAGCGAACGTCGCAGCACCTCTTCCTGCAGTTCCAGCGTGCGCAGGTCGGTGTTCTCCGAAACGTCGGTCGTCAGGCCGTCGGTACCCGCCAGCACGTCGTCGCGCAGGGCGTCCAGCTCGCCGACCACGTCGATCTCAACGTCCTCGGGGATCGAGAGGTACATCTTGAGCATCAGTTTGGCCAGCTTGATCGAGTTCTCGGTCTGGAGGATCGTGGGCTTCAGATTGCTCAGCTGCACCTGGGCCGTCAGCAGGTCGTACTCCGACATCAGGCCGTTGTCGTACTGCACCTGCGTGTCGTCCACCGTGCGCTGCACCGTGGCCTCCGATTCGCGGAGCACCGCGAGCGACTGCTCGGCCAGCAGGATGTTGTAGAAAGCCTTCTTCACCTCGGCCGTCAGGTCGATGCGCGAGGCGCGGGCGGCCTCGACGGCCGTGGCCATCTGCGCTTCGTTCATCTTCAGCGTGCGGTAGACCGACGGCGCGAAGAGCGGCAGCGACAGGTCGCCCTGCACGGCGAAGGTGTTGTCGGCGCCGAAGGAGATGCCGCCGCGCATCTCCGACTTCACGATCGAACGGGTGTAGCTGCCCGACGCCGAAATCTGCGGCAGCAGACTGCCCCACGTCTGGCGCTTCACGTAGTCGTAACGCTGCACCTCCATTTCGGCGACCTTGACGGTCGGGTTCTCGCTCAGGGCGAGGTCCAGCGCCTCGGGGAGCGTCAGCCGCATCTGCGCCGAAGCGCCGGCGACGCCTGCCGCGAGGCACAGGGTCAGAATCAGTCTTTTCATGGGAATATTCATCATTTCGATTTGTTTTCGGTCTTGCCCGGTTCGTAGCGTTTCAGGTAATCGTCGATGAGTTCCAGCCCCTTGGCCGTGGAGATGCCGCGGAAGAAGTTGCTGATGATCTGCACGAAAGCCTCGCGTTCGGTCATGCCCTCGGGCAGGATGAGGTCCTTGCGCATGGTGATGGCCGTAGCGGTGTAATAGAGCACCGAAATGGCCAGGTCGAGGTTGAAAGCCCAGGTGAAAAGCCCCTCGGCGATACCCGTTTCGAGCATCCCCTGCAGATCGAGCCGGCTCTGGGCGGCCCCTTCGCGCATCAGTTTGGAATAAACCGCCGGATAGAACTTGCGCAGGTTGCCCAGCAGACGCTGGATCACCTCCGACTCGTCCGCCACGCATCCCAGCACCATGAACATCGCTTCGAGCACGTTGCGGGCCCCGGCGCAGGCCTCGGCCCGTTCGACACGCTTGCATTCGAAAAAGCGTTCCATGGCGAGGTAGAGCAGCCCCTCCTTGTCGCCGAACAGCTCGTAGAGCGTCCGTTTCGAGACGCCCAGCTGCTGCGCGATGTCGTCCATGCGCACCGACTTGATGCCCTGCGAGACGAACATCTGCATCGCCTGTTCAATTATTCGTTCTTTCTGGTCCATGGTCCGATCCGATTGATACGGGTGCAAATATAGACAGGAAAACTTATGAAACAAAAAAAGTTTTCTGTTTTCGGCGGTTTTTTAACGAATACGACAAAAAAGGAGCAGTCCGCGACTGCTCCCCCTGCGCGAAAGCGGGAAAATTCAGGATTCTTCGGGCAGATCGAAGGGCACTTCGAAGATCATGCGGCACCCGTCGTCATAGTCCGGATCGACCCGCAGGCTTCCGCCCAGCTTGTCGGCGATCAGCCGGCAGACGGGCAGCCCGAGTCCCGTCCCCTGGGCGAAGGTGTCGAGTTTGACGAAGCGTTCGAAAACCAGCTCCCGGTTCTCCGGCGGAATTCCCGGACCGGTGTCCGACACCGTGAAGCGCATCGTCCGCTCGGGAATCCGGCACGTATAGGTCAGGATGATTTCACCGTGAACGGTGAATTTCGCGGCGTTGTGCAACAGGTGCCGGAGCACCTGCTCCACCCGCTTGGAATTGGTATGCACCACGGGGTCCTCAACCGAAGGTTCGAAAATCATCGTCACGCCTGCCTTGAGCTGCGACAGCGCCTTGGCCACGCACTCGTGGCAGCGGTCGTTGACCGAACAATAGTCCATGCGGGGAAGCGCTTCGGCCTGATCGAGATAGGCGATGTCGAGCACGTCGTCGACCATCCGCAGCAGGCTGAGGCTGCTGGCCTCGATGATCGAGACATACTCCCCGACCGTCGGGTCGTCGCGGAATTTCGAGACGAGCACCTGCGAGAAGCCCATGATCGAATTGAGCGGCGTGCGCACCTCGTGAGACATGCTCTGGATGAAGCTGCTCTTCATGCGGCTCGCCTGCTCGGCGCGCTCCTTGGCCTTGCGGAGCTCCTCCCCCACGGCCACCAGGTCCCGGTTCTGCGCCCTGACCACCTCTTCGGAGGCTTTCAGCCGGCGGTTGAGACGCACCAGGCGTGCAAGTCCCAGTCCGCCCAGCAGCAGGATGCCGCCCAGCAGCGCGATGATCAGATAGGTGTTGCGCAGCCGTTTCCGCTGCAGGTCCAGCTGCAGTTCCCGGGTTTCGGTCTGCAGGCGCGCGACCTCGAGGATACCCGAGAAATCATCGGTACCGCTGCGGATTTCGCTGCTGCGCACCGAATCAGACAGACGGATGTAATCGCGGTAATTCGCGGCCGACTGCCGCATATCGCCCCGGAGCCAGTGGATATCGCCCAGGTCCTTGTACATCGTATAATAAACATAGCCGCCCGCGCGCTGAAGCGAATCGTTCAGGGCCTCGTGCACCGTCTCCAGCGCCTTGCCATACTGCCCGGTAGTCCGGTAGTACTCGGTCCGCAGGTACCGCAGTCCCGGAAGGTAGGACTTCATCGACGGGTTGCCGGCGAAGTGCATCGCCGCCGAATCGACATAGGCCCGTGCCCGATCGAAATCCCCGATGTGCAGGTAATAGAGCGCCGTGCCCTTGTCGAGCGTGAAACGCTGGTAAGGCGACCCGGTGCCGAGAGCGCGCCCCCTGTCCAGAGCCACACGCGCCGAATCGGGCCAGTCGAGTTCGAGGGCGCACTGGGCCAGCGAGGCATATTGCGTCGGCAGGTTGATGTCTTCGATCCCATGAGTCTCCAGCACGTCGATCTCCTGCCGGAAATAGTCGTAGGCCCGGTCGAAGGTGTTCTGAATGAGGTAGAGGTTGGCAAGCAGGCGGTAACACTCCGCCACACCGTGCGGATAATCGTCGGCCTGCGCTTCGGAGAGCATTCGGCGCGTTTCGTAAACCGCCACGTTGAACTGTTTCTGCTTGGTGTAGTAAGTCACCAGACGGCTTCCCCAGACGAAATAGTAGAAGTAAGCCAGTTCCTTCTTGCCGTTCGCCAGGCAGAAATCCTGCACCCGCCGCACTCCGTCGACGATCCCCTGACGGTCGTTGTTGTAATAACTGTGGTCCAGCCGGAGGCAGAGCGCCGTGGCCTGCATCCGGGTCCATCCCGTCTCCCCGGCGCGCCGGAACAGCGTATCGCACATCGGCAGCGCTTCGGGAGTGTTCACCAGCATGCGGACCCGCTGATAATAGTTCTTCAGCACGCTGTCGGCATCGGCCTCCCGTGACTCCCGCCCGGCGCGCACCGGCAGGGCGCCCGCAAACGATGCGACGAAGAGCAGGAAGAGCAGGGCGTTGCGGAGAGGTCGGGACATACAGGGGGGGGGTTAGGTATTATCTTACAAAGATAGCACGAATCCCGCTGATAATCAAATTTCGGTGCGACAACCCGACAAAAAAGGCCGCCTCGGAGAACCGGGGCGGCCGTGAGGAAAACATGTTCGGATTATTTGGTGACCCGTTCGAGCCAGCGGACCATCGAAAGCATGACGAGCATCGACAAACCGCAGGCGGCGACGAACACGGCCCACGTAGCCCACATCGGCATATGGAGGTAGAGCCATCCGCCGACGAACAGCAGGGCGTTGCCCACGGCCGTGGCGGCCAGCCAGAAGCCCTGCATCAGGCCCTGCATGTGGGGAGGCGCCACCTTCGACACGAAGGCGAGGCCCAGCGGCGAGATGAACAGCTCGGCGACGGTGAGGATGAAGTAGAGGCCCACCATCACCCACGGGGTGACCAGCAGCGACTGCACCTCGTCGGCGCGCATGCCGGCCAGCTCGGACTTCGTCGGCAGGGCCAGCGAGAAGAGCATCAGGAAGACGTAGGCCGCCGCCGCGATGCCCATGCCGATGGCGATCTTCATCGGGGTCGAGACCTCGATGTTGCGCTTGCGCAGCCAGCCGAAGAACCACATGATGATCGGCGTGAGGAAGACGACGAAGAAGGGGTTGACGCTCTGGAAGATCTCCGCACCCTTGATGGTCGTGAAGCCCAGGTCGATGTTGATGACGTCGAGGTTGACGTAGTCGCGGGCGAAATAGGTCAGCGAGTAGCCGTTCTGGTGGAACGACACCCAGAAGAAGATCACCACGCCGAAGACGGCGAACAGGGCGTAGATACGCTGACGGATCTCCTGTGCGGACATCCTGACCTCCTCGACCGAGGCTTTGGCGCCCGGGGCGGCTTTCTTCGAGGGATCGGGGAAGCGCTTGCGGTTGGCCATGTAGATCGCCAGCGAGATGAGCATCATCACGATCGCGGCGATGAACGCGTAGTGGAAACCGCGGTTGAAGACGTCGAGATAGGTGTTGCAGAAGGCCCCGAGGTCGCTCACGGGAGTTCCGTCGAGATGCGCCGCCGACGCATAGGCCTGGAGATTCGAAAGCCCCTCGCCGACCATGTCCTCGCCCTTGGCCAGGTATTCGTGGCACAGCGCCGGGAGTTTGGCGTTGTAGTCGAAGTTGTTGACCTTCAGCCACCAGTTGCGCACGCCGATCGCGACGAACGGGGCGAAGAAACCGCCGATATTGATGAACATGTAGAAGATCTGAAAACCCGATTCACGCTTGGCACTGAATTCGCTGTTGTCGTACATCTGGCCCACCAGCGCCTGCAGGTTGCCTTTGAACAGACCGTTGCCGAAGGCGATCACCAGCAGTCCCAGGCAGGTCAGCGTCAGATAGAGCCACAGGCTCGGCACGGGCGTCGGCGTCGGGATGGCGATGAGCAGATAACCGATGCTCATCACGATCAGGCCCCACCTGATCGTCGCCTTGTAGTTCTTGGTCTTGTCGGCGATGATGCCGCCGACCAGCGCCAGCAGATAGATCGAAGCATAGAAGCCCGAATAGATATACCCTGCGGTAGCCTCGTCCAGACCGAACTTGGCCGAGATGAACAGGGTAAGGATAGCCATCATGATATAGAAACCGAAGCGTTCGCCCATGTTGGCGAGGGCCGCTGCGATCAATCCGTTGGGGTGTCCTTTCATAAATTTTTTTGGGTGTTAGTAAATGTTAGTAATAGGGATTCGTTTTCGTTCGGAGACAAAGATAGAAATTTTTTCGTATATTTGGTGTCGTAACGACACTTTTATCAGTCGGAAAGTCCGGGCGGACCGCATGCGGTTCGGCCTCGAATCCGGCCGGTTTTTGTCATACTTTATAGAAACCCAGCATCTCCTATGGAAAAAACGACCCGAAGACTGCCCGTCGTAGAGCGCGACACATGGCTGCAGCCCGTCGAAGAACATATGAACCGTCGCTACGAACGCTACGAACGGCAGATGGAGCGGATCGAGCGTTCGTCGGGGTCGATCGTCGACTACGCCAACGGCTACCGTTATTTCGGCTGGCAGCGCGACGAGGAACTCGACGGCTGGTGGTTCCGCGAGTGGCTCCCGGGAGCCCGCGACGTCTACGTCTTCGGCGACTTCAACAACTGGCAGCGCACCGAAATCCGCCTGCACCGCAACGCGGCAGGGGTCTGGAGCGCCTTTTTTCCGACGGCGATGTACCGCGACCGGCTGGTGCACGGCTCGCTCTACAAACTCCACGTCCACGGCGACAACGGCTGGCTGGACCGCATTCCGGCCTACGCCGCGCGCGTGGTGCAGGACGAGGCGACGAAAAACTACACCGCACAG
>CATKXN010000032.1 GCA_949840605.1 uncultured Alistipes sp. | reverse complement strand
CAAACCCCTCACATTAGGCGGCAGCCACCGGCTGGAAAACACCGGCGGCGGGGCCGAGGAGGGCGACCTGTCGGCCATCCTCATCGAGCACACGCCGCGCTTGGCCAGAGGCATGCGGGTGCCGGGAGCCGAGACGGCGTTGATCCCCGACTTCGAGAAAAAGGTCGAGGCGATCTGCCGCGAGACCGTGCACCGGAACGTGACGGCTTTCGCGGGCGTTCCGTCATGGAATCTGGTCATGCTGAACAAGGTGCTCGAATATACGGGCAAGGACAATATTTCGGAGGTGTGGCCGAACATGGAACTTTTCACGCACGGCGGCATGAACTTCACGCCGTACCGCGAGCAATACCGCAAGATCATCCCCTCCGAGCGGATGAAGTACATGGAGACCTACAACGCCTCGGAGGGCTTTTTCGCCATACAGGACGATCCGGCCTCGGACGCCATGCTGCTGATGCTCGACTACGGCGTCTATTACGAGTTTCTGCCGATACGCGAGCTGCACGATCCCTCGAAGGCCGTGCCGCTCGAAGGCGTCCGCACGGGCGTCAATTATGCCATGATCGTCTCGACCTGCAACGGATTGTGGCGCTACCTGATCGGCGACACGGTGGAATTCGTCTCGACGGACCCGTACCGGATCCGCATCACGGGACGGACGCGCCACTTCATCAACGCCTTCGGCGAGGAGATCATCGTCGACAACGCCGAAGCCGCGCTGCATGCCGCCTGTCGGGCAACGGGCGCCCAGATCAGTGACTATACGGCGGGTCCCGTCTACATGAACGACAAGACCAAGGGTTCGCACCAGTGGATCGTCGAGTTCAGCATGCCGCCCTCCGATCCCGAACGGTTCGCCGACGAGCTGGACAGGGCGCTGCAACGCGTCAATTCGGACTACGAGGCCAAACGGTTCCGCGACACGACGCTGCTCCGCCCGACGCTGACCGTGGCCCCGCAGGGTACGTTCTACCGCTGGATGAAAAACCGGGGCAAGGCGGGAGGACAGAACAAGGTGCCCCGGCTGTGCAACGACCGTACCTACCTCGACCAACTGACCGAACTGTTATGAGCGAACTTAAGAATGCGATCATCCTCGGCACGGCATGGCCTTACCGCGGCGGACTGGCGAGCACCAACCAGACGCTCGCGCGGACTTTCCTCGCCGAAGGCATCCGTTGCCGGATCGTCACTTTCACGCTGCAATACCCCTCGTTCCTGTTTCCGGGCAAAAGCCAGTACGACGACGCGCCGGCTCCCGAAGGGCTGGACATCGTGCGGATGCTCAATTCGGTCGGTCCGTTGAGTTGGATACGGACCGGTCTGCGCATCCGCAGGATGAAACCTGATGCCGTGATCGTCCGCTACTGGATTCCGCAGATGGCGCCGGCTTTGGGTACGGTGTGCCGCATCGCCCGCCGGTGCGGCATACGGACCATAGCCCTGCTCGACAACGTCGTCCCGCACGAGAAACGGCCGCTCGATCGGTTGCTGACCCGCTATTTCGTCGGTTCGATCGACGGGTTCGTCTACATGTCGGAGCAGGTCCGGCGCGACCTGAGGCTGTTCACGAAAGACAAGCCGGCCCTCTTTTCGCCGCACCCCATGTACACCAACTACGGCCCGGCCCTCGACCGGGACGAAGCCTGCCGGGCGCTGGGGCTCGATGCGGAGTTGCGCTACACGATGTTTTTCGGTTTCGTGCGCGACTACAAGGGCCTCGACCTGCTGCTCGACGCGTGGGCGCGGCTCAGGGAACGGGGCGCGACGCAGGGGCGCAAGCTCATCGTGGCGGGCGAGTATTACAGCGGCAGGGAACGCTATGCCGAACAGATCGAGCGGCTGGGCCTCGGCGGCGAGGTCGTGCTGTTCGACCGTTTCATCCCCGATGCGGACGTGGCCAAATTCTTCTCCGCATGCGATTTAGTCGTACAGCCCTACCGCAGGGCGACCCAGAGCGGTGTGACGCAGGTGGCCTACTGGTTCGACGTGCCGATGATCGTCACCGACGTAGGCGGGCTGCGCGAGATCGTGCCCGATGCCGTGACGGGTCTCGTCGTCGAGCCCGATGCCGAAGCCATCGCCGGGGCCATCGCCCGGTTCTACGACGAAGGGCTCGGAGAGCCGTTCCGCCGCAACATCCTCTCCTACCGCGAACGTTTCACGTGGGAACGCATGACCGAAAATTTCAGGGCGCTCTACCGGAAAATATCGAGCGGCGGACACGATTGATTTTATCCGAGAAATGCACTAAATTTGCAGGAGTAGGGTTCGGGGGATTCCCCGGACGACGATAAAACGAACGGTCATGTACATAGCGATTGCCGGAAACATAGGGAGCGGAAAGACTTCGCTCACCGGATTGCTCGCCGAGAAAACGGGTGCCGAAGCCTATTTCGAGAACAGCGACAATCCGTATATCGGCGATTTCTACGAGAACATGAACCGCTGGTCGTTCAACCTCCAGATCTATTTCCTCGGCCAGCGCATCCGGCAGGCGGCCGATATCCTTTCGACGGGCAGCGATCTGATTCAGGACCGGACCCTTTACGAAGACGCCTACATCTTCGCCGCCAACCTGCACGAAATGGGTTTGATGACCTCGCGCGACTTCGATACCTACATGAAGATTTTCGATCTGGCCACCGGGCTCACCCAAGCGCCCGACCTGCTTATCTACCTTAAGGCGAGCGTTCCCACGCTGGTCCGGCAGATCCGCAAGCGCGGCAGGGCCTACGAAATGAGCATTCAGGAGGAATACCTCGAACGGCTGAACCGCAAGTACGAACAATGGATCGGGAAAATCTACCGGGGCGAAGTGCTCGTCGTGGACGTGGACCGCACCGATTTCATCGACGATCCCTCCTCGCTCGATCCCGTGCTTGCCCGGATCGAGACGCTGAAAAACGCCAAGAAACGATAATGTCCGAAACCGCTTTCCCCGCCGCTTTCGTCGAACGGACCACGTCCCTGCTGGGGGCTTCCGAGACGGAACGGCTGCTCGATGCGCTGAACGGGGAGTCGCCCGTGAGCATCCGTTTCAATCCCTATAAAGTGGCCGAAAAACCCGAAGGGGAGCAGGTGCCGTGGTGCCGGTACGGCTATTACCTCGACCGAAGGCCCTCCTTTACGCTCGATCCGGCGTTCCATGCCGGAGCTTATTACGTGCAGGAGGCGGGCTCGATGTTTTTAGAGGCGATCTTTCGGCAGGCCTTCCCGGGCGAGGGGCCGTTGCGCGTGCTGGACCTGTGCGCCGCGCCCGGCGGCAAGACGACACTGCTCTCCACGCTCGCGGGAGAGGAAGGACTCGTCGTGGCCAACGAGCCGATCCGGAACCGGGCCTCGGTGCTGGCCGAAAACGTCCGCAAATGGGGCATCGGCAATGTGGCCGTCACGTGCGACGATCCGTCGCATTTCGCGGCGTTCGGGCACGGTTTCGACCTGCTCGTCGTGGACGCTCCCTGTTCGGGCGAGGGCATGTTCCGCAAGGACCGCGCCGCCCGCGACCAGTGGAGCCCGTCCCACACGGAGCTTTGCGCGGCCCGGCAGCGGCGGATTCTGGGCGACGTCTGGCCGGCCCTGCGGCCCGGAGGCGTGCTCGTGTACAGCACGTGTACGTTCAATACGGCCGAGAACGAAGACAACGTCCGGTGGCTCGCCGAAGAGTACGACTGTGAGGACGGCGGCATCGAGGTCGATCCGGCGTGGGGCGTCGTGCGGGGCGCGGCGGCCGGCATCGGGACGTTCCGGTTCTATCCCCACCGGACCCGGTCGGAGGGATTTTTCGCCGCGGCGGTGCGCAAGGGTGACGGCCGCCGGAAGGCGAACGTCCCGAAACCGAAAAAGACGGTCTTCTCGGACCTGTCGAAAAAAGACGTCGCCGCCGTCTCGTCGTGGACGGCCCAGCCCGAATACATGCGTTTCGCCGCCGTGAACGATACGGTGTACGGCTATTACGGCCGCGCGTTCGAAGCCGTGAGGCAGCTTTCCGGCACGCTGACGGTCATCGGATCGGGCGTCCGCATGGGACAGCTTTTCGGCGGCAGGCTCAAACCCGATCACGCGCTGGCCCTGTTCCACGATCTGGTACGCGACCGGACGCCGCGCGTCGATCTCGACCTGCCTGCGGCGCTCGACTACCTGCGCAAGAGGGACATCGACGCGACGCCGTTCGACGAAGGGATCAATTTAGTCTGCCACGAGGGACTGCCGTTAGGGTGGATCAAACGGATCGGACGCCGCACGAACAACCTCTATCCCAAGGAATCGAGGATTCTCCAGTTGTAAGACGTTCCCGTCTGCGATGCCGTGTCGTCAGGCGGCCGTGCTGACGGTTTCCGGCCGGCTTCTGCCAGCCTTGTCCGGGACGAGCTCCGGGACGGATTCGATACGCGTCGCGGTCTGCGAGCGGCGGCAGACGTCCCGGACGATTCCGGCGGCGAAGCACGGAGCTCCGATGACATCCTTGTAACGTACGCTTTCCGGACGATGCCTTTTCCCGGCGGCGGCCCCGCTGTCCGGCCTTCTTTTCGACGGATATAGGTTTTTTTATTGCGATTCATACGTTATTATCGCATCCCTCCCTTTTTTAGGAGGCCCTTCCCGGAAAACGGGTGGTTCCGGCTCCGGTTCGGGGCTCCGAAACTCGTTTCGAGATCGGATGGCCGGGGACGGAGCGCTTCTTTTCCGAAACGCGGATGCCGGTCCTCCTGTCTTCTTTGCGGCCGGCCGGGGTTATCGTACCCTCCGACGAATCCGTATCGGCGGAAAATTCCTGCGGCGGACACGAAAAAACTCCCGTCGGAAGCGGGAGTTTTCTTCGTATTCCATCTTTCCGGGCGGGGCGTGCCCGGCCTCGGTTCGAACGATCAGACCAAATCGATGCCCGCATCGCGGCATTCGCGCCGCATCGCTTCGGGCCAGATGCTGCTCTGTATTTCGCCGATATGGGCTTTGCGGAGCAGGTACATGCACAGCCTCGACTGACCGATGCCGCCGCCGATGGTGCAGGGCAGTTCGCCGGCGAGCAGCTTTCGGTGGAAATAGAGCTCGCTCTTGCTTTCCTGTCCGCGCAGGGCCAACTGGCGCTGAAGGGCCGGAGGGTCGACGCGGATGCCCATGCTCGATATTTCGAAGGCACTTTCCAGCAGCGGGTTCCACAGCAGCAGGTCGCCGTTGAGGCCCTCGTAGCCGTTCTCGTCGGGCGTGCTCCAGTCGTCGTAGTCGGCCGCGCGGCCGTCGTGGGGCGCACCGTCCGAAAGCGCCGCGCCGATCCCGATGACGAAGACGGCTCCGTACCGGCGCACGATCTCGTTTTCGCGTTCCTTGGGCGTCTTGTCGGGGTAGAGGTCGAGCAGTTCCTGCGCATGGATGAAACGGATTTCTTCGGGCAGGGCGGGCACGATCTGCGGAAATTCGACGTAAAGCCGGTTCTCGGTCACCTTGATCGCCTCGTAGATCCGGCGGACGGTCTTGCGCAGGAACGCCGCGTTGCGGTCTTCGGGGGCGATGACCTTCTCCCAGTCCCATTGGTCGACATAGAGCGAATGGATGTTGTCGAGCTCCTCGTCGGGCCGGAGCGCGTTCATGTCGGTATAGATTCCGCGGCCCGGAAGCACGCCCATTTCGGCGAGATTGAGCCGTTTCCACTTGGCCAGCGAGTGGACCACCTCGGCCCGGCGCTCGTCCATGTCGCGGATGGGGAACGACACGGGCCGTTCGATGCCGTTCAGGTCGTCGTTGATGCCCGTGCCCTGAAGCACCACCATCGGTGCCGTTACGCGCAGCAGGGCCAACTGGGCCGAGAGGTTCTGCTGGAACATGTCCTTGACCAGCTTGATCGCTTTTTCGGTGTTTTCCACATTGCCGAGCAGGTTGCGGTATCCGGCGGGTTTTATCAGCGGCATAGGTTCGGATGCGTTATCGGACGACGATCAGGAAATAGTTTTTCTTGCCTTTCTGCACGAGCAGGTATTTGTCCGACAGCAGATCGGCTGCGGAGACCTCGGCTTCCACGGAGGCGACCTTCTCCTTGTTGATGGAGACGCCCCCGCCCTGAATCAGCTTGCGCGCTTCGCCCTTGGAGGGGAAGACGCTCGCGTGTTCGGTGCAGAGCGACAACACGCCGACACCGCCTTCGATCACCGAACGCGGGACTTCGAACTGGGGCACGCCGTCGAAGACCTGCAAAAAGGTCCGCTCGTCGATGCCGCGCAACGCCTCGGCCGTCGCGCCGCCGAACAGGATGGACGAGGCTTCGACGGCCTTGCGGTACTCCTCTTCGGAGTGGACCATGCAGGTGACCTCGCGGGCCAGCGTCTTCTGCAACTCGCGCAGGTGCGGCGCCTGCCGGTGCGAGGCGATGAGCGATTCGATCGTTTCGCGATCCAGCACGGTGAAGATGCGGATATAGCGTTCGGCGTCCTCGTCGCTGACATTGAGCCAGAACTGGTAGAACTTATAGGGCGACGTGTAGCGGGCGTCGAGCCATACGTTGCCCGATTCGGTCTTGCCGAATTTCGTTCCGTCGGCCTTTTTGATGAGCGGACAGGTCAGCGCGAAGGCCTCGCCGCCCAGCTTGCGGCGGATGAGCTCGGTGCCCGTGGTGATGTTGCCCCATTGGTCGGAGCCGCCCATCTGCAACTTGCAGTTTTTATGTCGGTAGAGGTGGAGAAAGTCGGTTCCCTGCACCAGTTGGTAGGTAAATTCGGTGAATGACATGCCTTCGCCTTCGCCGTTGAAACGCTTCTTGACGGAGTCTTTGGCCATCATGTAGTTGACGGTAATGCACTTGCCGATGTCGCGGATGAACTCCAGAAACGAGAAGTCTTTCATCCAGTCGTAGTTGTTGACCATCTCGGCGGCGTTGGGCGCGTCGGAGTTGAAGTCGATCAGGCGGCTGAGCTGGTTCTTGATCGCCTCTTGGTTGCGGCGCAGCGTACTCTCGTCGAGCAGATTGCGTTCCAGCGATTTGCCGGACGGGTCGCCGATCATGCCCGTCGCCCCGCCCACCAGCACGATGGGTTTGTGTCCGCAACGCTGGAAGTGCTTCATGATCATCACGCTGACGAGATGTCCGATATGCAGCGAGTCGGCGGTGGGGTCGATACCCACGTAGGCGGTGGTCATTTCCTTGGCCAACTGTTCTTCGGTTCCCGGCATGATGTCGTGGATCATGCCTCTCCATTTGAGTTCCTCTACAAAATTCATCGTTATCGGTTTAGGTCGTTGTCGCACACCGGAAAAACCGGTCGTGCAAAGGTAGTGAAATTATCGCGAAATCGCCGGTCCGCAATTTTTTCGGGCAGCGGAGGGACCGTTCCCGCGTGCGGGCATTCTCCTCGCGGACGGATTCCGTTATTCGATGTCCAGATCGAGCGACTGGCGCAGGCGGGTGACGAGCGGATTTTTCTGCGTGAGGAAACGCAGGCGGTCCTCCACTTTCACCGGTTTGAGGCCGGACTTGTCTTCGGTGACGACGACCCGTATGGCGACGGGCGTCTTCGTGAAGGCCAGCTCGCAGAGCCGTTTCTGGATGTCGGTCAGCCGATGGGTCACCTCGTCGTAGAGCGATTCGTTGGGCACTTTGAGCACGATGCCTTCGGCATGGACCGTCGCCTCGCGGAAGACGACGCCGAGCCGCGGGCGCTCCTTCATCAGTTCGTCGGAAAGGCGGACCAAGGCCTGTTCGAGCCTCGCTGCGGCCGGTTCGTCGGATTCTTCGAACGACTCGTCCCCGGCCTCCGGCGCTTCGTCGCCGTTATCGTCCTCGTCGGCGGACGAAGCGGTCTCCCCGCCGAGCAGCGAGAGGATCGAACGGCCCGACAGCGATACGCCTCCCGTGGAGGGCCGGGGCGCTGCGGCCGGTCTTTCGGACGCCGCAGCGGCAGGTGCGCCTGCGGGGGGAACGGTCGGAACGTTCGGCGCGGGCATCGGGGGGCGACGCTCGGCCGTATTTTGCGAAGGGGACGTTCCGTCGCCGGCGGTCTCCGCCGCGGGGCGGACGGAGGGTGCGGGAGCGGAAGGTGCGGACGGGGAGGCCGGAGCAACGGCCTCCGCGACCGGAGCTGCAACCTGCGGCGTCCGGATCGGTGTCGTCGCGGCATGCGGTTCGGCGGTCGGTGTGCCGGATGCGGTCGTCCTGCCCGTGAGTTCGGGCAGGGCGGGGGTCAGCGTGTCGTTATTTTTTTTTTGAACGAGCCCGCAGATTTTCATCAGGCTCAGTTCGACGTGGAGGCGCTGGTTGGTGGCCGTCTTCAGCGACGCGTCGACGGTCGAGAGCAGGTCGATCGCCTCGAAGAGCAACGGGACGGGGCACTCGGCCGCCTGCGACCGGTACCGGTCGGCCACGCCGCCCGTCACTTCGAGCAACGGGAGCGTCTGCGGATTCCTGCACATCAGCAGGTCGCGGAAATGGCCGTTCAGCCCGGCGAGGAACGTCTGCGCGGAGAACCCTTTGCGCAGCACCTCGTCGAAAAGCAGCAGGGCGGCGGTGTAGTCGCCCGCCAGCAGCAGCGACGTCATCTGGAAATACGTGTCGTAGTCGAGCACGTTGAGCGTTTCGGCCACTTGGGCGGCCGCGAGGTTCTGCCCGCAGAACGAGACGACCTTGTCGAACATCGACAGCGCGTCGCGCATGCCGCCGTCGGCCTTGCGTGCGATGATATGGAGCGATTCCTCGTCGTAGGTCACCCCTTCCTGCGAGGCGATGTATTTGAGATACCCCACGCCGTCCTCGACGCGGATGCGGTTGAAGTCGTAGATCTGGCAGCGCGACAGGATGGTGGGGATGATCTTGTGTTTTTCGGTCGTGGCCAGAATGAATACGGCGTGTGCGGGCGGCTCTTCGAGCGTCTTGAGAAAGGCGTTGAACGCCTGCACCGAAAGCATGTGGACCTCGTCGATGATATAGACGCTGTACCGGCCCACCTGAGGCGGAATCCGGACCTGATCGGTCAGGCTGCGAATGTCGTCCACCGAGTTGTTCGACGCCGCGTCCAGCTCGTGGATGTTGAACGAACGTCCCTCGTCGAAGGCCCGGCACGACTCACATTCGTTGCAGGCTTCGGCATCGGGGCCCGGTCTGAGGCAGTTGATCGCCTTGGCGAAGATGCGCGCACAGGTGGTTTTGCCCACGCCCCGCGGACCGCAGAACAGGTAGGCGTGCGCCAACTGGTTGCGTGCGATGGCGTTGCGCAGCGTCGAGGTGATGTGCGACTGCCCGACGACCGACGCGAAGGTGGCGGGACGGTATTTGCGGGCCGATACGATGAAATTGTCCATAGCGTGCTGTTTCCGGAAACAAAGATAGGCAATTTCGACGGGAATCCGCAACGTCCCCTCCGGGAAATATCCCGCTTCGGAGAGCCCGTCGCGCAGGGCGGAGCCGCATACGGGGCGCCGGCCTGCGAATCTGTCACCCGTGTCCGGACGAAACGGCAGCGCACGGCGCTTTTTCGCGACAGAATTTCACCTCGTTGCGACTCATCGTCAGCCCTTTGCGTCACTTTAGCAGACAGAGAGGCTCTGGCAGACATTTTGCACGATCCCATGTCTCGAAAAGAGAAACCGAAAATACGTGATATGAACATCAACAATCTGACCATCAAAGCACAGGAGGTTCTGCAAAGCGCGATGAACCTCGCTTCGGGCAACGGCAATCAGGCCGTCGAGCCGCTGCACATCCTCGGAGCCATCGTCGAGAGCGACGAAGGGGTAGGGGTGTTCCTGCTGCGAAAGGCGGGCGTGAACGTCGAATCGCTCAAGGGAGCCGTCCGCGAGGCGCTCTCGCGTCTGCCCAAGGTGCAGGGCGGCGACGTCTACTTCTCCCGCGAAAGTTCGCAGGCCATTCAGAAGGCCTCGGACTTCACCCGCACCTTCGGGGACAAATACGCCTCGGTGGAGCATCTTCTGCTGGGCGTGCTCTCCGAGAAAAGCGAAGCGAGCCGCCTGCTCAAAGACGCCGGCGCCGCCGAGAAGGAACTCGTAGCCGCCATCCGCGAATTGCGCAAGGGCTCCACGGTGGACAGCCAGACCGCCGAGCAGGAGTACGACGCGTTGGGAAAATACGCCGTCAACCTCAACGAACAGGCCCGCAAAGGCAAGCTCGACCCGGTCATCGGCCGGGACGACGAGATCCGCCGCGTGTTGCAGATCCTCTCGCGGAGAACGAAGAACAACCCCATTTTGGTCGGCGAGCCGGGCGTGGGCAAGACGGCCATCGCCGAGGGCATCGCCCACCGGATCGTGGACGGCGACGTGCCCGAAAACCTGCGCAGCAAACAGGTCTATTCGCTCGACATGGGCGCCCTCGTCGCCGGAGCCAAATACAAGGGCGAGTTCGAGGAAAGGCTCAAAGCCGTCGTCAAGGAGGTCATTTCGGCCGAGGGTGAAATCCTGCTGTTCATCGACGAAATCCACACGCTGGTGGGAGCCGGCAAGGGCGACGGAGCGATGGACGCGGCCAACATCCTCAAGCCGGCGCTGGCCAGAGGCGAGCTGAGGGCCATCGGCGCCACGACGTTGGACGAGTTCCAGAAATATTTCGAACAGGACAAGGCCCTCGAACGGCGGTTTCAGAAGGTCATGGTCGACGAACCGACCACCGCCGACGCCGTGTCGATTCTCCGGGGCCTTAAGGAGCGGTACGAGAGCCACCACAAGGTCCGCATCAAAGACGAGGCCATCGTCGCCTCGGTCGAGCTTTCGCACCGCTACATCACCTCGCGTTTCCTGCCCGACAAGGCGATCGACCTGATCGACGAGGCGGCGGCCAAGCTGCGGCTGGAGATGAATTCCGTTCCGGAGGAGATCGACGAACTGGACCGTCGGGTGCGTCAACTCGAAATCGAGCGCGAGGCCATCCGTCGCGAGAAGGATCAGGGACGCATCGAGGAGCTCTCGCACGAGATCGACGAGCTGAACGCCAAACGTTCGGCGCTCAGAGCCAAATGGCAGAGCGAGCGCGACATACTGGAAAAGATACAGAAAAACAAGCGGCAGGTCGAGGAGTTCAAGGTGCAGGCCGCCGAGGCCGAACGCAACGGCGACTACGGACGCGTGGCCGAAATCCGCTACGGCAAGATCCGCGAGACGGAGGCCGAGATCGAGAAACTTCAGTCCGAAGTGGCCCGCAATGCCGAAACGGGCGCGATGATCAAGGAGGAAGTCGACGCCGAAGACATCGCCGAAGTGGTCGCCCGCTGGACCGGCATCCCGGTGAGCCGAATGCTGCGCAGCGAACGCGAGAAACTGCTCCGCATGGAGAGCGAGCTGCACGACCGGGTGATCGGTCAGGATCGGGCCATCGCCGCCGTATCGGATGCGGTGCGCCGCTCGCGGGCCGGTTTGCAGGACCCGCGCCGTCCCATCGGTTCGTTCATCTTCCTCGGCACGACGGGCGTGGGTAAGACCGAACTGGCCAAGGCGCTGGCCGAATACCTGTTCAACGACGATACGATGATGACGCGTATCGACATGAGCGAATATCAGGAACGCCACAGCGTATCGCGCCTCATCGGAGCGCCTCCGGGTTATGTCGGGTACGACGAGGGCGGCCAACTGACCGAGGCCGTCCGGCGGAAGCCCTACTCGGTGGTGCTGCTCGACGAGATCGAGAAAGCCCATCCGGACGTGTTCAACATCCTGCTTCAGGTGCTCGACGACGGACGGCTGACCGACAACAAGGGCCGGACGGTCGATTTCCGCAATACGATTATCATCATGACGTCGAATACCGGCTCGCACATCATCATGGACCGTCTGTCGAAATACAGCGACGACGTGCCGCCCGACGACGTGCTCGACGAGACGAAGAAGGAGGTGTTCGATCTGATGAAACAGACGATCCGGCCGGAGTTTCTGAACCGTATCGACGAGATCGTCATGTTCACGCCGCTCACGCGCGACGACGTGCGGCAGATCGTCGTGCTGCAAATCCGGCAGATCGACGAGATGCTGGCCCGCAACGGCATCCGCCTCGAAGTGACCGAACGTGCCGTCGACTGGCTGGCCCGCGAAGGGTACGATCCGATGTTCGGCGCCCGTCCCGTCAAACGGACGCTCCAGCGCTATCTGGTCAACGAACTCTCCAAGGAGATTCTTTCCGGCAACGTGGATCGCAACAGCGTGATCGCCGTCGATGCCGGCGAAGGGGGCCTCGTGTTCGGAAATTGATCCTCCGCGGAAATCCGCCGGCCTCTGCGTCCGATGTCCGGATCGCCGGGGCGGCGGGGCGCGGGTGCCTCCGGGATCGAACGGGAGGGTCGTCTTTATACGGACGGCCCTCCCGTTTCGTATTCGCCCGTTCCGTCGGATCGGGACGTCGTCCGTTCGAGGGGACCAAACCCGACGCGGATGTCTTGTCCGTCCTTCGCGGGTCGGAGGCCGGCGGAGCGGACATGCCGGCCGCTCCCTCGAAAAGCAGCTCCGGCCGGTCTGCGCAGGCCTCGGAGAACCGTTCGTCGGACCGGGGCCGGATGTTCCGTGTCCCGGTGCGGCGTTTCTTTCCGTCCGGGCGGAGTCTTTCCGGCGGTTTCGATCGGCCTACGGGGGGGCGAAGGCCGACAGAAGCTCCTGCGGCACGGGTTTTTGCCGTGCGGGAACCTCTGGCCGGGAGTCGCTGCCGATAAAATGTGGATAACTTCGAGGGGACGCTTTCGAAGAAATCCGGCGATTATCTGTTTCTTTGCGTGGACCAAAGAACAATACCCATGTCGCTGTTTGTCATAGAATTGGAAAATATGGAGTTCCACGCCTTCCACGGCTGCTATCCGTTGGAACAGGTCGTAGGCAACCGTTTTCGGGTGAGCGTGACCCTCTGGGCCGACCTTTCCCGCGCGGCCCAGAGCGACCGTGTGGACGATACGATCAACTACCTGAACGTGTTCGAAATCGTCCGCGAACAGATGGCCGTCACCTCTCACATTCTGGAAAACGTCTGCGCCCGGATCATCGAAGCGCTGTACGACGCTTTCCCGGCCTGCGAGCGGGTAAAGGTGAAGGTTTCGAAAATCGCTCCTCCCTTGGGCGGAAAAATCGAACAGGTATCGGTGACCTCTGAGCGCTAATCCGTTAGTCGGGTTTGTTGATAACTTCTTGATAAGATTAACGGCGGATTCTTTTACTTCAGACCGATAGTTCGTAATCTTGTAAGCACGAAAAACGGCCCGGAAAGGAGGTCTACGCTCCTCTGGACGAAGCTTTCGGGCCGGGCGGATCATAACGAAGATAACGAGAGCGTGCGGGTTGTGTTTCGGGCGGCGGACCGGTGTCGCGCGGGACGTTTCCGCTCTTAAACTTCCGGATCATGGGAAAAAAATGGTTGATAGGCTGTATGCTGGTTTGGACCGCGGGCGTCTCCGCCCAGAAGGTCTACCGGGCTCCCGAACGCTACCCGGACGGGCGTTCGCAGGCCGTCCTGCGCATGGACGTCGAGGACGAAGGTCTGGTCATGCCTTGCGGTACGGGTCCGGACAGTTGCGACACCTACGGCGCCCGCGAGGCGGTGGTCATCGAACACGAGGGCGTCTATTACCTCCACTACGACGGGGCGGGCAAGGACGGATGGCTGTCCTGCTTGGCTACCAGCACCGATCTGCGCCACTGGACCAAACACGGCCTGCAACTGACGCTGGGCGAACCGGGGCAGCCCGATTCCAAATCGGCTTCCTCGCCTTGGCTCTTCTGCGACGGCCGGAAATGGCACATGTTTTACGTGGGAACCCGGTTTTGCACCCCGGCTCCCGACTGCATCCCTGCGACACCCTACGTGACGCTGAAAGCCGAAGCCGACCATCCCTCCGGACCATGGCGCAAACGGTACGACATCGTCCCGTTCACCAACGAGGCCGGGACCTATTACAGCGATACGGCCAGTCCGGGCGACGTGGTGGAGCAGGACGGCGAGTATCTGATGTTTTTCGGCGCCGCGGCTTTCACCGAACCCGGCAAGCTGGGGCGCACGGTGGGTATCGCCCGTACCCGCGACCTGAACGGCGCGTGGACGGTCGATCCGCAGCCCATTTTTCCGCCGACCGAACAGTGCGAAAATACCTCGCTCTATTACGAGCCGAGCAACGATACATGGTTCCTGTTCACCAACCATATCGGAATCCATCCCGACCGGGGCGAATATACGGACGCCATCTGGGTGTACTGGACCCGCGACCTGAACCAATGGAATACGGAAGATAAAGCGATCGTGATCGACTGTCAGAACGCCGAACAAGTCAAGGGCGCCATCGGCATGCCGTCGGTAATCAAAGTGGGCGACCGGCTGGCCATGCTCTATGACGGCGCCACGGGCGAAAACCACGGCCACATGGGCCGAGGCATCAACTTGGCGTGGCTTTCACTGCCGCTGACTCCTCCTGCCGAATAATAACATCATCAAGGTTATGTCTAACGAGACAGAAAACATGAAACCGTCTGCGCCGCTGAAAGAGTATCCGTACACCGAAGCGGTGGCCGAAGCTAAAAATTATTTCAAAGGCGACGAACTGGCCGCGACCGTATGGGTGAGCAAATACGCCCTGAAGGATTCGATGGGGAAAATCTACGAAAAGTCCCCCGAACAGATGCACCGCCGCATCGCGGCGGAGATCGCCCGCATCGAGAAACGCTATCCCGAACCGATGGACGCCGAGCAGGTGTACGGCCTGCTCGAAGGATTCCGCTACCTGATTCCGCAGGGCGGCCCGATGACCGGCATCGGCAACAACCTTCAGATCGCCTCGCTGTCGAACTGTTTCGTCATCGGACACCGCAATCCGGCCGACTCTTACGGCGGGATCATCCGCATCGACGAGGAGCAGGTGCAGCTCATGAAACGCCGCGGCGGCGTGGGGCACGACCTCTCGCACATCCGGCCCACGGGCAGCCCCGTGCTCAACAGTGCGCTCACCTCGACGGGCATCGTCCCGTTCATGGAGCGTTATTCGAACTCCACGCGCGAAGTGGCGCAGGACGGCCGGCGCGGCGCGCTGATGCTGTCGCTCTCGATCAAGCACCCCGACGCCGAAAATTTCATCGACGCCAAGGTCGAGACGGGCAAGGTGACCGGCGCCAACGTGTCGATCAAGATCGACGACGAGTTCATGGAGGCGGTCGTCGACGGCCGCAAGTACCACCAGCAGTTCCCCATCGGTGCCGAGCATCCCCTGTACGAAAAGGACATCGACGCTAAGGCGCTCTGGAACAAGATTGTACACAACGCGTGGAAATCGGCCGAACCGGGTATTCTGTTCTGGGACACGATTCTGCGCGAGTCGGTGCCGGACTGTTACGCCGACGAAGGGTTCCGGACCGTGTCGACGAACCCCTGCGGCGAGATTCCGCTGTGTCCCTACGACAGTTGCCGGCTGCTGGCCGTCAATCTGTACGGCTATGTGGAGAGGCCGTTCACGCCGGAGGCGTCGTTCGACTTCGACAAGTTCAGGGAACATGTCGGCTACGCCATGCGCATCATGGACGACATCATCGATCTGGAACTCGAAAAAATCGACCTGATCATCGAAAAGATCGCCAAGGACCCCGAAGACGCGGACATCCGTCACGTCGAGCTGAGCCTTTGGGAAAAAATACGCGAAAAAGCCATTCAGGGCCGCCGCACCGGTCTCGGCATCACGGCCGAAGGCGATACGCTGGCCGCGTTAGGCCTGCGCTACGGGACCGACGAGGCGACCGATTTCGCCGTGAAAATCCAGAAGACGCTGGCACTGGAAGCCTACCGCGCCTCCGTCCGTCTGGCCCGCGAACGCGGCGCATTCCCGCTCTACGACGCCTCGCGCGAGGCGAACAACCCGATGATCGCCCGCATCCGCGAGGCCGACCCCGCGCTGTACGAGGAAATGACGGAAAACGGCCGCCGGAACATCGCCATGCTGACGATCGCCCCGACGGGTACCACCAGCCTCATGTCGCAGACCACGTCGGGCATCGAACCCGTGTTCCGCCCCGTTTACACCCGCCGCAGGAAGGTCAATCCGGGCGACAAGGAGGTCAAGGTGACGTTCGTGGACGAAGTGGGCGACTCGTGGGAGGAGTACAACGTGTTCCACCACAAGTTCCTCGTCTGGCTGGAAGCCAACGGCTACGACGTCGAGGCGGTGAAAGGCATGCCGATGGCCGAGATCGAGAAGCTGGTCGCCCTGTCGCCCTATTACAAGGCCACGGCCAACGACATCGACTGGGTGAGCAAGGTCAAGATGCAGGGCGCCATCCAGAAATGGGTGGACCACTCGATCTCCGTGACGGTCAACCTGCCCAACGAGGCGACCGAAGAACTGGTGGGCAAAGTCTACCTGACCGCATGGCAGCACGGCTGCAAGGGCGTGACCGTCTACCGTGACGGATCGCGTGCCGGCGTGCTCGTCGAGTCCAAGAAGAAGAAAAAGACGGGCAAGGCGGCCGAAGCTCCCGCTCCGGCCGAAGGCGGGTACCGTCCGCCCCTGAAGCGCCCCATTGAACTGACGGCCGACATCGTGCGGTTCAAGAACGGCGAGGAGGACTGGATCGCTTTCGTGGGGATCTACAACGGCCGTCCTTACGAAATCTTCACGGGTAAGATCGAAGAGGACGCCATGTTCATCCCCAAGAAGATCAAAAAGGGCATCATTTTCAAAGTCACGGACGCCGACGGCAGCAAACGCTACGACTTCCGTTACAAGGACAAATACGGCTACACGAACACGGTGGGCGGCATCTCCCGTCTCTTCGACGAAGAGTTCTGGAACTACGCCAAGCTCATCTCCGGCGTCCTGCGCAACGGCATGCCGATTCTGGACGTCGTGACGCTCATCGGATCGCTCCATTTAGACAGCGAGAGCATCAACACGTGGAAGAACGGCGTGGCGCGCGCGCTCAAGCAATACATTGCCAACGGCACCAAAGCCAAGGAAAAATGCCCCAACTGCGGACAGGAAACGCTGGTCTACCAGAACAGTTGTCCGGTCTGTATGAGCTGCGGATATTCCAAATGCGGATAGGCCCCTGCGGGCCGCTTCTGCGGCTGCGATACGGCACGAAAAGCGTCGGACGGATTCCGGCGCTTTTTTTGTATCTGTCCCTCGGAGAGCGGACTGCGTGCGGAGGGATAGCCGACGACGAAGGCGCTGCCGTCGGGCGGGGTTTCCTCGGACGGTTGTGCGGGAGACCGCCTTTCCGCCGCGGACCGGGTCGGGGACGGGTCGTCGGACGGGAACCGTTCTTCTCCCCGAACCGTTTCCCGATCTTCCGGTTCGCGTACTTTTGAGAAACTGAAAAACTTACACGCCATGGCACGAAACGAAATATCGAAAGAAATCGAAATCGAACTCGACGAAAAGACCGGCATGGGACAGTATGCCAACCTCAGCATCATTTCTCATTCGACCTCGGAATTCGTACTGGATTTCGTCCGCATGATGCCCGGAATGCCCAAGGCGAAGGTAAAGAGCCGTGTGATTCTCTCTCCGGAACACGCCAAACGGCTGTTGCTTTCCCTCGACGAAAACATCGAACGGTACGAAGCCGTGCTGGGCCCCATTGCGTTGCCCTCGCCTCAGACGGAGGAAGCCGAAATAGCGATGAGCCTCATCAACGGCGAGGCTTAGAACAGCGTGTCCTGCCGGGCGGGGGGAATGGCGCCCAGATGGGTATAGGCCAGTTCGGTGGCTTCCCGTCCGCGGGGCGTCCGTTTGAGAAAGCCTTCCTTGATGAGAAAAGGTTCGTACACCTCCTCGATCGTTCCGGTGTCCTCGCCCACGGCCGTGGCGATCGTGCCCAGTCCGACCGGACCTCCGCCGAACTTGTCGATGATCGTGCGCAGGATCTTATTGTCCATGCGGTCGAGCCCGCGGGCGTCGATGTTGAGCGCGTCGAGCGCATAGCGCGTGATTTCGAGGTCGATGTGGCCTCCTCCCTTGACCATGGCGAAGTCCCGCACCCGGCGCAGCAGCGCGTTGGCGATGCGCGGCGTGCCCCGGCTTCTGAGGGCCACTTCGCGGGCCGCACGGTCGTCGATGGGGATGTCGAGAATCGAAGCCGAACGCCTGACGATGTCGCTGAGCACCGCCCCGTCGTAATATTCCAGATGGCACTGTATGCCGAAACGGGCCCTCAGCGGCGAGGTCAGCAGGCCGCTGCGCGTCGTCGCGCCGATGAGCGTGAAGGGGTTGAGCTCGATCTGGATCGACCGGGCGCTGGGGCCCTTGTCGAGCATGATGTCGATCTTGTAGTCCTCCATCGCCGAGTAGAGGTACTCCTCGACGATCGGGCTCAGACGGTGTATTTCGTCGATGAACAGCACGTCGCCCTCGCCCAGATTGGTCAGCAGGCCCGCCAGATCGCCGGGCTTGTCGAGCACCGGTCCGGACGTCATTTTCAGCGAGGCGCCCATTTCGTTGCAGATGATGCCCGCCAGCGTCGTCTTGCCGAGTCCCGGAGGTCCGTGCAGCAGCACGTGGTCGAGCGCCTCGCCGCGCATCAGGGCGGCTTGGATGAAGACGGTCAGGTTGTCGACGATCTTGCTCTGTCCGCTGAAGGTTTTGAGCTCCTGCGGACGGATCTTGTTCTCGAATTCGAGGTCGGTCTCTATGCGGCGAATGTCTTTCATCGGACGGGGCGGGGAGAGTGCTCGGAGCGTTTCCCGGAGACAAAGATAAGCATTATTCGCGGATTTTTCCCTTGTCCGCACTCCCCCATTCGAAATGCGGAATCCGCACGCCCAACAGCGCGACAGCCCGCTCGACGACCGTCGAGCAGAGCGATTCGATGTCCGAAGGATGCGAATAGAACGACGGGCAGGCCGGACAGACGATCGCCCCGCACTCGGAAAGCGTCGTCAGGTTGCGCAGGTGGATCGTACTCAAGGGCGTC
Source organism: uncultured Alistipes sp. (assembly GCA_949840605.1). The sequence continues at coordinate 3,841 of CATKXN010000032.1, read as the reverse complement.
TCGCGCGTGATGAGCACTAATGGACGCCTCTCCTTGAGCATCACGTCGGCGGCCCGCGCGACCAGATCGTCCGATACGCCCGCGGCGATGCGGCCTGCCATGCCCATCGAACAGGGCGCCACCGTCATCGCGTCGTACCCGGCCGATCCCGAAGCCGGAGCCCCGAACAGGTCGGCGTTGTCGTAGAGCGTGAAGCGCGGATCGGACATCCACGCATCCGAATCTTCGAAAGACGCCACGCGGCGGCCGTTATCCGTCACGACGAGTGCGATCTCGCCCACTTCTTCCGCTCCGGCGAGCCGCCGGCACAGCAGCCGCCCGTAAAGCGATCCGCTCGCTCCGGTGACGGCGACGATTATTTTCTTTTTTCCGTCCATCGTTACAGTTCGATTGCCGCGCATTTGAGCCCTTTCTCCCGGAGATATTCCAGCGTGCGGGGCAGGGCGTAGCGCATGTTGCGGAACGACTTGACCGAGTCGTGGAAAGCGACGATCGAGCCGCCGCGCACGTGCCGCGTCACGTTGTGCAGGCACGACCGGGGCGAGACGAACTGGCTGTAGTCGCGGCTCAGCACGTCCCACATCACGATGTGGTACCGTTCGCCGATCCGCCGCGCCTGCATGGGCGTGATGCGTCCGTAGGGCGGCCGGAACAGGTCGGAGCGCAGCAGTCCGTTGGCGAAGTCCACGTCCTCTATATAGCGTTCGAGGCTCATGTTCCACCCTTTCTGGTGGCTGTAGGTGTGGTTGCCGATCCGGTGGCCTCCCTCGACGATCATCCGGAAAAGATGCGGATGCTGTTCGGCGTTTTTGCCCAGACAGAAAAACGTGGCTTTCGCGTCGTATTCGGCTAGCCGGTCGAGGATGAATTCCGTCACGCCGGGCGTGGGCCCGTCGTCGAAGGTCAGGTAGACCGAATCGGTTTCGGGCATCGACCAGATCAGCGAGGGAAACATCCGGCGGATAAATTGCGGTGGGCGAAAATACATCGGCTAAGAGTTTCAGAACGGTACGGAGAACCGCCCCTCGCCGTGCCCGTTGCGGCACCGGCGGAACGAATCCCCGATTCTGCGGCAAAGATAGCGGCTTTTGGGACAATTGTCAAAACGCGGCGTCCTCCGGAAGAAATCCTCAAACGGGGCGAGAGGCCCTCTCTCCGCCTTGCAGTGCTGTCGTACAGGCGCTTGACTGCGGCAGCGGTGTTCCGCTCCGAAAGGTCGGTTTTCACGCCGGAGTGTCGTTCGAAACCGGGCGGCGGGTGCCGGCGGAGGCGATCCGTCGTCCGGGGAGGGAGAAACCGCATCCTGTTTACCGGGGTACGTCCCGCATCGAAAGGCCGATGCGCCCGCGTGCCCGGTCGATTTCCACGACCCGCACCTTCACCCGCTGATGCAGCGAAACCGCTTCTGCGGGCGAGGCGACGTAGCGGTCGGCTATCCGGGAGACGTGCACCAGCCCGTCCTGCTTGACCCCGATGTCGACGAACGCGCCGAAGGCCGTCAGGTTGGTGACGATGCCCGGCAGGATCATCCCTTCGCGCAGGTCGTCGACGGAGTGCACGTCGGCGAATTCGAACGCCTCCGCCTCGCCCCTCGGATCGAGACCGGGCCTTTCGAGCTCGGCCATGATGTCGAGCAGCGTGGGCATGCCCGCCTGGTCGGACACGTAGCGCGCCGGGTCGATCTTTTTCCGCAGGTCGGCCCTTTCGAGCAAATCGGTTGTTCGGACACCCAGATCGCGGGCCATGGCCAGAAAACGGTGGGAGGGGATCCGTCGCAGCGGTTCCCGCATGTCGAAATAGTCGGAATATTTCACCCCTTCGTCCTCTCTCCCCTTCACGACGCGGGAGGCGACGATGCCTTTCCTGTCATAGGCCCTCCGGATGCTCTCCCGCACCCGTTCGTCCTCGGCGATCCACTCGGCCATGATGTCGCAGGCTCCCTGCAACGCCTGCCGCTCGTCCTCCGGACCGCCCGCGGCGAATCGCCGGACCAGCGGGGCGACGGGCACGGCCTCCTGCCGCATGAGCAGGGCGGCCAGCGGTTCCAGTCCCTTTTCCCTCGCCGCCGATGCGCGGGTCTTCCGCTTGGGCTTGTAGGGCAGGTAGAGGTCTTCGAGGCGGGCGCTGTCGTAACATCCTTCGATGCGCCGGCGCAGTTCCCCGGTCAGGCGTCCCTGCTCTTCGATGGTGGAGAGAATCGTCCGCTTGCGCTTTTCGAGCTCGTCCAGCCGCTCCATCTGCTCCCGGATCGCCCCGATCTGCACTTCGTCCAGTCCTCCGGTCGCCTCCTTGCGGTACCGGCTCAGAAACGGCACGGTGGCCCCTTCCCTGAGCAGGCTCACGGTGCGGCGCACGCCCGCGACGGGCAGCGCGCACAGGGCGGCTATCTGCCGCACGATGTCATCGTTCGATTCGGTCGTCGTCATTTCGCTTCGGTTTGGGGACAAAAATAGGGAAACCGTTCCGATTGAGGCAAAAAAAGCGTAATTTTGAACGTTCGGCAGGACGGCGCCGGATGTCCGGTCCGACCGTCGCCGCCTTCATTCAACCCATTGCGCCATGTTCAAGAAAGAGACATACATCGAACGCCGCCGGTCGCTGCTCGCGAAACTCTCCGACGGCATCGTGCTGCTTCCCGGCAACGGCGAGTCGCCGGCCAACTATCCGAGCAACCCATTCCGGTTCCGGCAGGACAGCACGTTCCTCTACTTTTTCGGATTGAACCATCCCGACTACGTGGGCCTGCTCGACGTGGATTCGGGCGAGGAGATGCTCTACGGAGACGACTATACGATCGACGACATCATCTGGATGGGTCCTCAGCCCTCGCTCGCGGAAAAGGCGCAGAGGGTGGGCGTCGCCCATACCCGGCCGCTCGCCCAGCTTGCCAAACGGATCGAGGCCGCCGTGGCCAAAGGCCGCCGCATCCATTTCTTGCCGCCGTACCGGGGCGAGACGATGTTGATGCTCAGCCGGCTGCTGGGCATCGTACCCGACCGTTTGCCGGCTTACGTGTCGGTCGAGCTGGCCAAGGCCGTCGTCGCGCTGCGCGAGATCAAGGACGCCGACGAAATCGCCGAAATCGAGAAAGCCTGCGAGATCGGTTCCAAGATGCACACGACGGCCATGCGGATGTGCCGCCCCGGCGTGGTGGAACAGGAGATCGCCGGCGCTATCGAGAGCGTCGCGCTGCAATACGGCGCAGGCGTGTCGTTCCACTCCATCGTCAGCCAGAACGGCGAGACGCTCCATAACCACTACCACGGCAATACGCTGCTGGGCGGCAAACTGATGCTCGTGGACGCCGGAGCCGAGACGACGATGAACTATTGCAGCGATTTCACGCGCACGATTCCCGTGAGCGGCCGTTTCACCTCCAAGCAGAAAGACATCTACGACATTGTGCTGGCCGCCAATGCCCGCACGTTCGAGCTGGCCGCGCCGGACGAGTTCTACTACCGGATGCACAACGAGGCTTCGCTCGTCATCGCCGAAGGGCTCCGCTCGCTGGGTCTCATGCGGGGCGACATGCGGGAAGCCGTTGCGGTCGGTGCACAGGCGCTGTTCATGCCGCACGGGCTGGGGCACCAGATGGGACTCGACGTGCACGACATGGAGAACATCGGCGAGAAATACGTCGGCTACGACGAGGAGACGCTGCGCAGCTCCACGCCCGGCCTCTCGTCGCTGCGCATGGGCAAACGGCTGCGCGAAGGACTCGTCATTACCGTCGAACCGGGCATCTACTTCATTCCCGCCCTGATCGACAAGTGGGAGCGGGAAGGGCTTGGCGGCGGCTTCATCGACTTCGCCAAAGTCCGGGAATACGCGGATTTCGGCG
>CATKXN010000031.1 GCA_949840605.1 uncultured Alistipes sp. | reverse complement strand
AAATTCCTGATGGGAAGCGTTTCGGACCGGAGCAACGCCCGCGTGTTCCTGCCTCTGGGACTGATTCTGGCCGCCGTGTCGATGATGTTCATGATCGTCCCGGTCACGCTGCTCGGCCCGGAGCGCAAACAGCTGGCCATCATCCTCATGGCGGTCCTGAACTTCCTGGTCGGCTGGTTCAACGGCATGGGCTGGCCTCCGTGCGGCCGCGTCATGACCCACTGGTTCTCGATCAACGAACGCGGTACGAAGATGTCGATCTGGAACTGCGCCCACAACGTGGGCGGAGCGCTGGTCGGCCCGATGGCCGTTTACGGCGCCATCTGGTTCGGCTCGTGGTTCTACGGAAACCATACGGAGTTCTATTTCCTGATCGGCACCTACCTCTTCCCGGCTGTCGTGGCGATCTTCATCGCCATCCTGGCCTATGTGCTCATCCGCGACACGCCGCAGTCGTGCAGCCTCCCCTCGGTGGAGAAGTGGCGCGACGACTTCCCGAAGAACTACAGCGCCAAGCAGGAAGAGGTGCTCACGACCCGCGAGATCTTCTTCAAGTACGTGCTGAACAACAAACTGCTGTGGTTCATCGCTATCGCCAACGCGTTCGTCTACATGGTACGCTACGGATGCCTCGACTGGGCTCCGACCTACCTCCGCGACGCGCAGGGCTACGACATCAAGCAGGCCGGCTGGGCCTATTTCGCCTATGAATTCGCCGCCATTCCCGGCACGCTGATCTGCGGATGGCTTTCGGACAAGGTCTTCCACGGACGCCGCGCCCTCCCCACGATCCTCTTCATGGCGATCGTCGCGGTGTTCATCTTCCTCTACTGGCAGTTCTCGTCGAACTACTTCATCGTCACCATGTCGCTGATCGCCATCGGGTTCTTCATCTACGGCCCCGTGATGCTCATCGGCGTGCAGGCGCTCGACCTGGCCCCGAAGAACGCCGCCGGCACGGCCGCCGGACTGACCGGATTCTTCGGCTACTTCCTCGGCACGGCCATCCTGGCCAACATCGTGATCGGCTCGGTGGCCGACAAGGCCGGCTGGGACTGGACGTTCATCCTGCTGATCGGGGCCTGCGCCCTCTCGATCGTCTTCATGGCGTTCACCTACAAGGGGGAGAAAGAGGTGCTCGGACAGCGGTAACCCCGGAAAATCAACGAATCGTGAAAGCCCTTAACTCCTTGTTGAGGGCTTTTTCGCATCCTCCGACCAGCCGGTCGACCAGCGCGTGGAAACGCGGCGAATGGTTGTGGTGGACCGTGTGACAGAGTTCGTGGATGATTACATAGTCCCGCAGATGCTCCGGGAGGGTCATCAGAAAGAGGCTCAGCGAGATGTGGTTGCGCCCCGAACAACTCCCCCACTTCGTGCGCGAGGCGCGGATCGAGAGTTTCGCGTATTTCAGCCCCGTGGCCTCCGACAGCCGCGCGATGCGGCCCGGAAGGTCTGCCTTGGCGGCCCGGCGCAGCTCCTCGACGCGGGCTTTCCGCTCCTCGGGCGGCAGCTGCGGAGGCAGCGCGGCGCGTTTTCGGGCGAGCCGTTCGCGGGCGGCTTCGATCCATTCCGCTTTCTCGTCGAGGAACGCCAAAGCCCGCTTCTGCGACACCCCGCGGGGGAACGACAGCCGCACGGCACCCGTGGCGCGCACGCTGATCGAAACGCGGCGCGCCCGCACCGACTGCGCAAGCGTCACCTCCCCCAGCCGGGGATGCACCCAGACCGAGGTCATCGCATCCAAACGGAATGGATCGTCACGTCGGCAAGCCGCGGCAGCGAATCCCTGCGCTCGATGTCCAGCCGTTCGAAAACGATCCGGCAGCGTTCGCTGCGGTAATCCAACAACCGCAACACCTGTTCTCCGGTCGGAGCGACCTCCTCGTCAGGCACGAATCCGCTCCCCGCCAGCTGGGCTTCGAGCAGTTCGGCCCCCGGAATCACCGCCACGGGCTCCTTTTCGTCCAGCCAGAGGCGCAGCGTATCGTTGTCATAGCGATAGGCCTTGTCGTTCCAGTAGCGCAGATTCGTGTAATAGCGGGAGTACCCCTCGACAACCTCGAACCCGGCGTTCGAGGGCATCATGACATCGATGTTCCGGCTGACGGTCGCAACCGTTTCGTACACATAGCCCCACCTCACGTAATCGCGCATCGCTTCGGGAAAAATCGCGGACAGATCGTCGAGGTCCCTTTTCACCCCGAACCGCGCGAAAGCCGCGCTGTCGCGGCGGATATAGTCGAGCGATTCGTACAAGTTGCGGTACTCCTCCCTGCGGACGGTGTCGGCCAGCGGCACCGGCGTCAGCAGCAGCCGTCCGTCTTCGCCGAGGCGTCCGAGCCGTTCGGCCAACCGCTCCGCGCGCTGCAACTGCGACTGCACGGCGATACGCTCCGGTTCGAGGAAGGGCACGTAGGCCAGCGCGGCGAAACTCACCCATGCCGCAAGGCACACCCACAGGTAACGGCCCGCGCGCCGCGACAGGAACAGCAGTACGCAGCAGGTCATCAGACCGCCGCACACCAAGAGATAGACGCGCGGTTCGGTCAGTCCGTATTCGTTCGTGCGGCGCACCACGCCGATCCAGAACAGCACCAGCATCGGCAGCGACACGAGGCTGAAGCGGTCGAAGAACCAGTCGTAGATGCGCTTGGCGAGCAGCCGGTCCAACGCCTTGACGGCGAGCGCCGTCATCGTGAACCCGAAGACCAGGTAGGCCACGCCGCCCTCGGGCAGCGTCCATGTGACGAGGATTTTGGCCATGTAGAGGTAGAGGATCGCAGCGTAGATCAGCAGCGCGGGGGTCACGATGTAGTTCAGCAGTATTTCGAGGATGCGGTTGCCGATCATTTCGGCGCCCCGCCAGCGGTCGGCCATCATCAGGAAGAGCACCGGCACGGCCAGCGTCTCGACGATGGTGACGGCCCACACTGCGACATGTTCGATCCACGCGCCGTCGAGACCGAAGATATAGGTCGTCGAATAGAGTATCGCATAGAAGAGTCCCAGCGCGACGTTGGCGAACAGCAGGGCGAGCAGCCCCGACCGCAGCCAGACGAGCGCGCCGTTGACGAACCGGTCGTTGCGCACGGCCCGCAGGCTCAGCAACAGCAGCAGCGGAGCCAGGATGCAGACCGAAATACGGTAAGGCGCGCTTTCGACCCAGTCGCCGAGCCCGCTCCAGAGCGTCAGCGGCACGATCGGCAGCCACACGACCCAATAAACCTTCCGCCACGGGCCGCGGCCCGCCAGGTTGTTGACGGCAAGCGCCCGGGCGAAGAACAGCTGCACGAGGGCGAGACTCTTGAACAGCACCTCCTCGCTCCAGTCGAGTTCGTAGGTCAGCAGGCACCGAACGCAGGCATAGAGCGCCAGGAGCGTTTCGATCGGATACGACCGCGCGACCCGCACGGCCCCGTCGCGGAGCCATTGCAGGCAGTATTCGAATTTGGCTTTCACTGAATTATGATTTTGATTATCGGCTTTGCATATTTGTTCGTTATGGCGAGGCATCGTCAGATGCCGCGGCCATCTGCGGAGCGTGTCGTAACGCCGCAATATCCGACCGGATTGCCGCGTCGCTGCGCTCCTCGCAACGACGGGGCTCCGTTTCCTTTCAGTTCTCCGGCCCGATGCGCTGGCGCACGACCTCGAAGAGCATCACGGCCGCGGCGGCCGAGACGTTCAGCGATTCGATGTGCCCGATCAGCGGAATGGCCAGTTGTTCATCGCAGAGTTTCAGCACCTCTTTCGAGATGCCTGTATCCTCGGCGCCCATCACCAGCACGGTCGGTTTGCGGAAATCGGCGTCGTAAAGCAGTTTGCGGCTCTTCTCCGTGGCGGCCACGACCTGAAAACCCTCGGTCTGCAACTGCTTGAGCGTATTGCGGACCGATCCCACGCGGCACACGGGGATCGTCGTGAGGGCCCCGGCCGACGAACGGATGGCCTCGGCGTTCACGGGAGCGGAGTTCTTGAGCGGTGCGATGAGCCCGTGCGCCCCGGCGCACTCGGCCGAACGGGCGATGGCCCCGAAATTCCGCACGTCGGTCACCCCGTCGAACAACACGACGAGCGGCGTCTCGTCCTCGGGAACCCGCTCCAGGATGTCGGCCAGCTCGACGTATTCGATGGCCGCGGTCTGCGCCACGACCCCCTGGTGGTTGCCGCGCGTCAGACGGTTGAGCTTCTCGACGGGCACCTCCTGGAAACGCACCCGGTGACGGATGCAGAGGTCCTTCAATTCCTGCATCAGCTGCCCTTCGGCGCCCTTGCGGATGTAGAGTTTCTCGATCTGCTTTCCGGCCTCGATCGCTTCGGCCACGGGACGAATCCCGAAAATCAGGTTATCCATTGTATTGTTCTTCGATTATTTCCAACTCGTACGACGCTTTTTCCCACTCGTGCATCTGGTGCTCGTAGCGGCCCTTGAGTTCGTTGTAAGCCTTGTAGTCGGCCTCGTTGTACTCGGCCGCGGCGGCGAATTTCGCATCGTACTCCGCGATCCGCTTCTCGATGCCGGCCAACTCCGTCTCGATCGTCTCCACGGCCTTTTTCGCCTTGCGCAGCTGCTTCTCCTGCTCCTTCTTCTGCTCATAGGAGAGCTTTCCCGACACAGCCTGCTTCGGTTCGTCGCCCTTCGCAGGCGTCTTGGCCGGAGCGTCGCGCCGTTCGACCTCCTGCAGCGACTCCAGCTTGCGTTTTTCGAGGAAGTAGTAGATGCCGCCCAGATACTCCTTCACCCCGCCGTCGCGGAATTCGTAGACTTTCTGCACCATGCCGTCGAGGAATTCGCGGTCGTGCGACACCACGACCACCGTGCCGTCGTACTTCATGACGGCGTTCTTGAGAATGTCCTTCGAACGCATGTCCATGTGGTTCGTCGGCTCGTCCAGCACCAGCAGGTTGCGCGGCTCCAGCATCATGCGGGCCATCGCCAGACGCGCCCGCTCGCCGCCCGAGAGGACCTTGACCTTCTTGTCGATGTCCTCGCCGCGGAACAGGAACGCTCCCAGAATGTCGCGCAGACGGGTGCGGATGTCGCCCACCGCCACGCGGTCGAGCGTATCGTAGACCGTGAAATCGCCGTCCATCAGGTCGTCCTGATTCTGGGCGTAATAGCCGATGTTGACGTTGGCCCCGAGGCGTATCGACCCCTCGGTGGGGGTCAGCTGGCCGATCAGCATCCGCGCGAGGGTCGTCTTGCCCTCGCCGTTGCGGCCCACCAGCGCGATCTTGTCGCCCTTCTCGATGACGAAATTCGCACCGCTGAACACATGCTTCTCGCCGAACGACATCCCGGCCTCGTTGATCTCGGCCACGATCTGCCCCGACCGCGGTGCGGGCGGGAACTTGATGTTGAGCGTCGCGAGGTCCTCCTCCTCGATCTCCAGACGGTCCAGCCGTTCCAGCTGCTTGATGCGCGACTGCACCTGATTCGATTTGGTGGGCTTGTAGCGGAACTTCTCGATGAACTCCTCGGTCTTCTCGATCATCCGCTGCTGGTTCTCGTAGGCCGCCACCTGCTGCGCCCGGCGTTCGGCGCGCAGGACGACGTACTTCGAATAGGAGACCTTGTAATCGGTGATCTTCCCCAGCGACAGCTCGACCGTGCGGTTGGTGACGTTGTCCAAAAAAGCCCGGTCGTGCGAGATCAGCAGCACCGCGCCGTTGTAGTTTTTCAGATACTCCTCCAGCCACTGGATCGACTCGATGTCGAGGTGGTTCGTGGGCTCGTCCAGCAGGAAGATCGAGGGACGCCGCAGCAGCAGCTTCGCCAGCTCGATACGCATGCGCCAGCCGCCCGAGAACTCGCTCGTGGCGCGTCCGAAGTCCGACCGCTTGAACCCGAGTCCCAGCAGGGTCTTCTCGATGTCCGCGTCGCGGGTCTCGCCGCCGAGGATGTGATAATGGTCCTGCGCGTCGTTCAGCCGGTGCAGGAGCTGTTCGTAGGAGGCGCTTTCGTAGTCGGTGCGCTCGGCGATCTCGCGCGTCAGGGCCTCGATCTCGGCCTCGAGACGCAGCACCTCCTCGAAGGCCTTGGCGGTCTCCTCCACGAGCGTCGTGGTGTCGGCCACGCGCATCGTCTGCGGCAGATAGCCGATCGTGCAGTCGCCGTTGAGCGTCACGGCGCCCGACGTGGGCTGCTGCTCGCCGGTGATGATGCGCAGCAGCGTGGTCTTGCCGGCGCCGTTGCGGCCCACGAGGCCGATGCGGTCCTTGGGGTTGATCAGGAACGAAATATTGTCGAAGAGGGTCCAGCCCCCGTAGCTGACGGTGAGATTGTCTAACGAAATCATGGCGAATCTAAAAACACCGCAAAGTTAGCGATTTAATCCGAGATATCGTATCTTTGGGCACTGAAACAGAATCCCGGATATGGAAAAGTCGGAACGATACCTGCAATTCATGCGCGAAGCCGAGCGGCTGAAAAACGTCCTGCGCACGGCGCACACTTCGGCCGGACGCACCGAGAGCACCGCCGAACACACGTGGCGGCTGGCCCTGCTGGCCCTTGTTCTCGCCGGCGAAAAGCCGGAGCTGGACCTGCAGCGGGTGCTGGCGATGTGCCTGGTCCACGACCTCGGGGAGACTTACGAGGGAGACATCCCGGCCGTCGAACAGTCCGATCCGGCAGCCAAAGCCGCCACCGAACTCGCGGCCATCGACCGGCTGACATCCCTGCTGCCCGATGAAGCCGCAGCGCGCATCCGGTCGCTCTGGGAGGAGTACGAAGCCTGCGCCACGCCCGAGGCCCGCTGGGTCAAGGCGCTCGACAAGGCCGAGACCATCCTCCAGCACAACCAGGGCGCGAACCCCGCCGGGTTCGACTACGGATTCAACCTGACCTACGGGGCCGAATGGTTCCGCGACGACGCCCTGCTGCGCGAGTTGCGCCGCCTGCTCGACGCGGAGACGGCCCGGCACGTCAGGCGTTGAGCATCTTCACGATCTCGGCCTGCGGGTCCGCGGCGCCGAAGACGGCATTGCCGGCCACGAGCACGTCGGCGCCCGCCCCGTAAACCTCACCGGCATTGTGCGACGAGAGGCCGCCGTCGACCTCGATGATCGTTTCGAGCCCCATCTCCCGCGCCATGGCGCGCAGCTGCGCGATCTTCTCCAGCGACCCGGGGATGAACGACTGCCCTCCGAATCCGGGTTCGACGCTCATCACCAGCACCAGGTCCACCAGCGGCAGCACGCCGCGCAACGCCTCGACCGGGGTCGCCGGCTTGATCGAAATGCCGGCTTTGACCCCGGCTTCGCGGATCAGTCCGATGCAGGCCGCGGGGTCGTCCGACGCTTCGTAATGAAAAGTCACCAGATCGGCGCCCGCTTCTGCGAAACGCTTCACGTATTTTTCCGGATTGACGATCATCAGATGCACGTCGAGGAATTTCGCCGTCGCCTTGCGGATGGCTTTCAGCACCGGAAACCCGAATGAAATATTGGGGACGAAAACGCCGTCCATCACGTCTATATGAACCCATTCGGCCGCACTGGCGTCGACCATCCGGGTATCGCGCTCCAGGTGTCCGAAATCGGCCGAGAGCATCGAAGGAGCTATTGTTCTGTTCATGGTGCAGTTCTTATTTCCAATTACAAAGATAGCCATTTTCCGCGGATTTTCACACACCCGGACCGGCTTTCGGCAGGTTTCGGGGCCCGCACGTCCTGCGCAGACGTCCGCCCGGCGTCACGTCAGCGGCTTCCGCGGCCCAGACCGCCGATCTTGCGGCGGATCGCCAGGCCGTTGAGCAGCGAAAGCAGCAGAGCAAGTACGATGCCGCACAACAGCGTGATCCCCATGCCCGCCGGACGATACCCCTCCTGCAACGCCGCCAGCGAAGGCAGATAAGCGAGGCGGAGCAGCCATACCGCCAGCACGGCGGCCGCCAGGACCGCACAGTTCAGCCCGAGGGTCAGCAGCCGGTACGGCCGCGCCGCGCGCTCCGGGGCATACCCCAGCAGGAGCAGGGTTTCGAGCTTGTCGCCGTTCTTCTGCAACAGCAGGAAGACGCTCAGCATCAGGATATAGAACGACATCGCGCTGAACGCCATCCCCACCCCGGCCACGCCTCCCGCGGCCAGCCGCAGGAAACGGGCGGCCTTGCCGTCGTCGCGGCGGTCGCCCTCGGCCTCGTAGCCCTTGCGGGCGAGGTATTCCGATACAGCGGCATCGACCGGGCGGGCGGTCTCGACGATGACCCGTGCCGGACGCTTTTCACCCGTCCGCGTCCCGAACCGCTCGTTCGACCAGCGGATGAACGCATCGGGCACGAGGATCGTGTTCAGGCGGTTCGACAACCCGACGATACGCCCCCGGAACTGCTCCGTGAGGCCGTTTCCGGCGATGTCGATGCCGAGGCTCACCCGACGGAAGATGCTTTCCGAAAGCTGCGGCAGCCCCTGCGAGGGGGCGAACCCGTAGTTATAGAGATTCACGTAGTTGCGCGGAATGATGATGGGAATGTCGCGGCTGCCGGGCTCGTAATTCCATTCGGCGGCCCTGACATCAAGAAACCGGTCGGGAACCGATTCGAAGAAGAGGTAGGTCGAGAGGTTGACGCCGCCCACGCCGACCGACCCCGTGATCCGGTAATCGGCCGGGGTCAGCGCCCCGACCTCCCGCACGAACGGCTGGGAACGGAGCTCCTCCAGTTCTTCGGAGGTGAAATCGCTGCTGCCCAGCCCGATGGCATTGAGCGCGCTGACGCGCTTCGACAGCACGAGGTAATCGCCGCGCAGAAACGAATCGGGACGGTCCACAATCGGCCGGACGTCGCGGTAAGCCTGCAAAGCCGCCAGCACGACGGTCATTCCCACCACGCCGGCGAAAGTGAAGCCGGCCAGCTGGGCCGTGCTCAGATGACAGCGGAGCAGTTTCCAGAGCAGTCTCATAGCGTCAGGATTTTGTGGTACGGCAGTTCGAGCCGGCTGCCGACCGAGGTGACGACGACGCCCGCGCCCTGCGCCCGGGCCTCCTCCAGGAGCAGTCCGGCGAGTATCCCGCCGTTCGCGGCGTCGAGGTGGCTCACGGGTTCGTCCAGGAGAATGAAATCGAACGGCTGGCACAGACAGCGCACGAAGGCGACGCGCTGCTGCTGCCCGAACGAGAGTTTTCCGGCCGGGGTGTCCCGCTTGCCGGCGATCCCGGCTGCTTCCAGCAGGCGTTCGATCTGCCCGGGCGTCTTGAACGAGGTCAGTTCGTTCGTCAGGGCGAGGTTCTCCGCCACGGTCAGCTCCCCGAACAGCCGCAGGTCCTGGAAGAGCAGGCTCAGCGACCTCCGCCGCACGTCGCCCCAGCGGGCCGCGGAGAAGGTGCGGCAATCCTCGCCGCCGAACAGGATACGGCCCGCATAATCGCTCCGCCACCCGTACAGGAAACTGCACAGCGAGGATTTACCGCTTCCCGAAGCGGCTTCGACCAGATAATACTCCCCTTTGCGGAACGTCACGTCGCGCCCCCACACGTCCGACACACGGTCCCCCGGATCGTCCGCAAACGCATCGGGCACCACATGCCGTAAAGTTATCGTCTCCATAGACCGATTGTTTCAAAAAAACGGCCGTTCGAATCCGGACGGCCGCTGCTCGGTGTCGCCACCGCCGTTATATTTCGTCCGTCTCGGGCATATACTGACGGATCAGTGCGCCGGTCGTGTCGCAGATGGTCTTGAAGGCGTTCTGCTCCTTGTCGGCCATGTTGACGACGAATTCTCCGCCCTCTGTCGTGCCGCAGGCCTCCACGTCGTCGAACATGCCGAGGACCGCGAGCGCAGCATCCACCTGCGGTCTCCCGGCCCCTCCGGCCATCCGGGCCACCAGGGCGTTCAGCCCCTTGAAGTCTAGCCAGAACGTGCCGGACTTACCCTTCACGATGCCGTCGAGCGACGTCAGCGACTCGATTTTCGCGCCGTCGAGCGCCGACTTCACGGCCGCGTCGGTCGTGCAGTAGAGCACCTTGTCCTTCACGCCGAACAGCACTGAAATATCGCCCGAGGTGAACGCATACTCTCCCTCGGCGGTCTGCTGAACGGGCATGCCCGCCAGGTTCTTGACGATCGTCTGCAACACGGCGGGATCATCGACCTGAGCCAGCAGCGACGCGATCGGATAACGTCCGTCCGGAGTCATTCCCGAGAAGGCGATCACGCAGTCGCCGTCGAAGGCGTCCAGCACCTGCTTGACCATCGGATTGCCCAGCATCATGCCGTAACCGGGCATGGCGGCCAGCATCGCATAGAGTTTTTCGCCGTCCAATCCGTAAGAGACCGCGCCGATGCTGTTGGCGGGCACGTAGCGCAGCAGGTCGCCGGTCTGGGGCTTCACATAGGCGTAAAACTCCATCGCCTTTTTCGCGCTCGCCTTATCCTTGTAACTGACCGCGGCGTCGCTGACGATGCGGCCCTTCTCGAAATTGGCGGAACCCATCATCACGGCCCCTTTCAGCGCGTCCATCATGGGCATCGCACCCAGCATCGGATTGTTCGTCAGGGTCGGCAGGTTGGCATACGACATGACCATGTTCACGTCGTTGCGGGCGGACAGCCGCGCCGCAACGGCCTTGTCGCCCATCAGGCTCTCGCCCTGCTTCTGGGCGAAAAGCTCCCGGACCTTCTCCTCGGCGACGCCGCAGGGAGCGGTCTCGAAATAGAGCAGGCAGGCGATGTCGTTATAGGCCAGGACGCCGGCCGCAGCCGCCTCCTCGCCGATCTTCACCACCGAAACGCCCTTCTCGGTCACCGTTTCGGTACCGCTCTTCTCGTTGATGCGCGCGATCAGGGCGTCCAGCTTGGACTTGTCGGCGACCGGGAACAGCAGACCGCCGCCGACCTCGGGATCGTTGATGTCGGCACCGCCCATCGACATGAACATAAAGAGCTCCTTTTTCAGGTCGAGGCCCGATTCGGCCGGGTTCTCCAGCAGCGAAAGCAGGTACTCCTTCTCCTCGGCGGAAAGGTCCTCCGCCTTGCCCAGCTCGGCTTTCAGACGGTCGAGAAGCGGGTTGCAGGAGGCGTCGCACGCCCCGCTCTTCTCCATGAGCGACGCGGCGTCGACCGACGCGGTCATGAACGAATCGGCCGGCAGTATGCTCCGGTAATCGGCACCGCCGCCGCAGGACGCGGCCAGCGCAGCCACCGCCGTCAGGCAGGCCAGTCTTACGATGGGTAATAAGTTTTTCATAAAACGGAATGATTAAGGGTATATTCTATTCAACGACAAAGTTATAAAATTCGGGAGACGATGCGCCTCCGCGGGCAAATAAAAATCACACGGAGCCCCGAAAATTCCGATTCCGGGAATAAATTGCTATTTTTGCACGTAAACACGACCGAACAGCCATGACCCTTTCCCTGCTTTTCCTGCTGACGACCTGCTGTCTGACCGCCGTCCTCGTCTTCGTCCTGCTCCTGTGGCGCCGGGAGTCGCGCCGGCTCGCCGACGCCGAAGCGCGCGAACGCGACGCCGCGACCCGCCTTTCGGCCGCCGAAGCCCGGCTGGCCGCCTCCGAGCAGTCCGCCGCAGCCGAAAAGGAGTTCCGCCTGCGGAGCGAGGAGCAGGTGCGGTCGCTCAGCGAACAGCACTCGCGCACCGAGACCGAGCTGGCGGCGCTGCGCGCCGCGTCCGAGGCCGAAATCGCCGCCCTGCGGCAGCGGAACGCCGAGGAGCGCGAAGCGGAGCGTGCGGAGCGCGAAAAGACCGAAGAGCGTTTCCGGGCGCAGTTCCGGAACCTGGCGACGGAGATTCTGGGCGAGCAGTCCCAACACTTCAAGCAGACCAGCAAGGAGTCGATCGACATCCTGCTGAAACCTTTCAAGGACAACATCGTCGATTTCCGCAAACGGGTCGAGGAGATCTACACCACGCAGACCTCGCAGCGCGGCGAACTGAAAGCCGAACTCACCCGTCTCATGGAGCTCAACCGGAACATCTCGGCCGAGGCCCGCAACCTGACCGACGCCCTGAAAGGCAACTCGAAGGTGCAGGGCGACTGGGGCGAAATGCTGCTGGAGACGATCCTCGACAATTCGGCGCTCTCGAAAGGCATCCACTACGAGACGCAGTACAACATCAAGGACGAGGAGGGGCGCAACCTGCGTCCCGACGTGGTCCTGCACCTGCCCGAGAAAAAAGACATCGTCATCGACTCGAAGGTTTCGCTCACGGCGTTCGTGGGCTACACCTCGGCCGACAGCGAGGAGGAACGGCGGCGGCACCTCGCGGCGCACGTGGCGTCGGTCCGCCAGCACGTCACCGAACTGGGCCGCAAGGAGTACCAGCGGCGGCTGAACTCCCCCGACTTCGTCATCATGTTCGTCCCCAACGAACCGGCGTTCCTCGCGGCGCTGCAGAACGACCCGGCCATCTGGTCCGACGCCTACGACAAGAAGGTGATCGTCTCCTCGCCGACGAACCTTTTCGCCCTGCTGAAACTCGTCGCCGACCTTTGGAAATACAACGACCAGGACAAAAACACCAAGGAGATCGCCGCCTGCGGACTGAAACTCTACGAACAGCTGGTAGCCTTCACGGGGTCGCTCGAAGGGGTCGGCACGGCGCTCGACAAGGCTCGCGACGCCTATGAGGACGCCCACAAGCGGCTCTGCACGGGCAACGACAACATCATCCGCGTCGGCGAACGCCTGCGCCGAACAGCCCGCCTGCAGACCAAACGCCGGCATGCGGCGCGCACGCTCGAGATCGCCGGCGACGACACCGCAGACGACCTTCCGGAAGAACCGGCGGCCCTGCCCGGCAATTCGGAATAAGACGGCGACGAAAAACCCCGCAACCTGCGTTGCGGGGTTTTTCGTCATACTCGTCTCCAGCTTTTGCGCAGCCGGCACGCAAGACCCGGCGTCGGGTCCGACGTCACCGCCTCCACGATGTCGTCCCACGATTCGGCGACCCAGCCGACCCTGCCGCGGCAGCGGGACAGCACCTCGACGGCCCAGACCCTCACCGCGACTTTCGCCCCCGGATCGACGGCCCACTCGGCCGCCGCCTCGGCGATCCGCTCCAGGGCCTCCGGCTCCGGTTCGTAACGTCCGAGCAAGTCGGCCATGATCTTGCCGAAATGCCGACGCGCACTGGCGTCGGCGCACGCCGCGAAATCCCGCCGGCAGAACTCCTCCGCACGGGGCAGGAAACATTCGGGCACAGTGAAATAGATGCGTTCGAGGACATAGGCCCCGCGGAACAACACCTTGTGCCTGACGGATTTCGGAAGCTCCCCGGGCCGTGACGCGACGACGTCGTAGAGCAGGTCTACGGCATCTGCCCCGAGCACCGCCCGGGCCGTCTCGCCGGCGAAATTTTCATAGAACCGCTCCGACAGGAGCTTCACGAGGTCCGCTTCGGTCATCATGCCGGCAACCGCTCAGAACAGCTTCTTGCGAGATGTCGTCACGACGAAATCCTTCAGATAGAAGGGCTCGAAATAGGCGATGTCCTCCGTGCGTCCTTCGTCGAGGGCCTGCTGGGCCAGGCGCGCCAATCCGCGGGCCGAAGGGGTCACCTCGACGCACACGGCGTCGGAAAGAACGCCGGCGCACTTGCGGGCCCCGCTGCCGAAGATCACCAGCGGACGCCCCTGATTGCGGAACGCCGCGAAACTCCCTTCGCCGACCACCTCGGCCGAGACCTCGCCCTGCGGGCGTCCTTCGGTGTCGAAGACCTGCGCATAGACCTCCATGCGCCGGGCGTCGACCATCGGGCAGAGATAAGCCCCGTCCCAGCCGTCGACCGCGAGAATCCCCGCCTCGTGGTCCTCACGG
Organism: uncultured Alistipes sp.; assembly: GCA_949840605.1. The sequence goes on along the minus strand of CATKXN010000031.1, from coordinate 8,936 downwards.
GCCACCTCGACCAGCGCGTCCAGCGACCCCACGGCCACCAGCGGCTTCTGCAAACCGTAGCACAGCCCCTTGGCGAACGACACGCCGATACGCAGCCCCGTGTACGACCCGGGCCCCTTGCCCACGGCCACGGCGTCGAGGTCGTCGGGCACGACGCCCGTCTCGCGCAGCAGTTCGTCGACGAACACGCCGACCTTGCGGGCGTGGTCGCGCCCCTCGTCGCTCTCGCGCAGCGACAGCAGTTCGCCGTCTTTGGCAATCCCCACGGAACAGATGTCCGTGCCGGTTTCAATGCAAAGTATCAAAGACATATTTTACCTTTTTAATCGATCACACCAAAATGCTCCAGCGCCTTCCGGATGCCGTCGTCGTCGACCGACGCCGTCACATAGTCCGCGGCGTTCAGCGCCTCGTCGCAGGCGTTGCCCATCGCCACGCCGACACCCGCCGCCCGGAGCATCGCCGCGTCGTTGCCGCCGTCGCCGAAAGCCATCGTCTCGTCGTGCGTGAAGCCGAAATGGGCCGCGAATTCGGCCAGCCCCGTCGCCTTGTCGATGCCCCGGACGTTGATGTCCGCGAAAATCGGGCACCAGCGCGAGGCCGCGAGCGACGGCAGCCGGGCCATCACCCGCTTTTCGAGTCCGGGGTCTAAGTAAAAGCACATCTGGCAGCAGTCGCCCCGGTCGAAAAGCGTCCGCAGGTCGACTTCCCGGGGAACCGGATGCGCCACCATCTCCGCCAGACGCACCACTTCGGGCGTCACGCGGTTGACGAATACTCCGTCGTTCAGCTCCAGTCCGACCGGAAAATCCAGCTCCTCCGACAAGGCGAGCGCCTGCTCGAAATCGGCCCGCGGAATGGGATGCCGGGCGACGACCCGTCCGTCGCACATCAGGCAGTCGGCGCCGTTCAGCGCCACCACGCCGTCGTAGGGAATTTCGCGCAGCAGCTCCAGATCGGCGGCCGCGCGGCCCGTGGCGATGAAGAGCCGCACGCCGCGCGCATGCGCCTCCCGCAACGCCTCCGATGCCGAAACCGGCACCGCGTGGGTGTTGAAGCTGATCAGCGTCCCGTCGACGTCCAGAAATATCGCCCTTATCATCGCCTGTAAGTTTTCAAGGCTTTGTCCATCTCGCGACGCGCGTCGTTCTCCTTCAGGTATTCGCGCTTGTCGTAGGACTTGCGGCCCCGGGCCAGCCCCACGACGACTTTGGCCAGCCCGCGCTCGTTCAGGAACATCCTCAGGCCCACGATCGTGAGGCCCCTGTCCTGCGAGGCGCGCTGCAGCTTCTCCAGCTCGCGGGCCGTGAGCAGCAGCTTGCGGTCGCGGCGCGGAGCGTGGTTGTTGCAGGTTCCCCAGGCATATTCGGCGATGTTGATGCCGCGCACCCACAGTTCGCCCTTGTCGAAATAGCAGAACGTATCGACCATCGACGCCTTGCCGGCGCGGATCGACTTGATCTCCGTTCCGACCAGCACGACGCCCGCAACGTACTCTTCCAGAATCTCATAGTCGAACGTCGCTCGCTTGTTCCGAATGTTTATCTTCTTTTGTTCGCTCATATACTCAAAAACGGCACACGAATTGCAATTTTAATTCACAGGGGTGGGAATCGGTCAAGGTAACTAATTCTTTTATCTTTGATATGTTTTACACATCTTTCTGTTTATTTTCTGTTTGCACACGGTATGCGCAGTGATGCGTGTACGACCCGAGACCCACCCCTTTTTTTCTTATAATATCGGTCGTCCTATCTTATTGGCTATCGTCTTTTTAACCTGATTGTAAGCTGCCAACCGCTGCATGATCTCCGTTTGCTCGTCGTCGGGGAGTTCGTCGGCCAGCTTCGCCTGCAGCTCCTTGATCAGCGCCTCGATCACCTTCGATTTGTAGAGCGTCACGGCTTTCGGAACCCCCACGGCCAGCATCTCGGCATCGCTGTCGATGTGTATCTCCTTGCGCTGCCACAACTCGCTGAGCACATAATTGTCATCCGCCGTGAGAATGTCCACCGACATGTTGCACACCTCCGGGTCAATGTGGTTCAGGAAAACGTGCGCCGGAACCTCCACGCCGGTCCCCAGCTGCGTCCACTGTTCGCGGTAAACATTCATGATCTTGGCGTAGACCGGGTTGCGGAACTCAATGTTGTCGTCGCTCAGCTCCGCGAAGATCACCTCCGCCACGTTGCACGCCACCATCGTCCGCCCCTCCTTGAAGTCGAACGAGCAATGGCCGTATTTCAGGAGGTATTTCACGATCTCGCGCTCCAGCGCCTCGAAACTGCTCCCGGCCTCGACCTGCCTGACGAACTCCACCTCGGGCTGCGGCGCCTCCCGCTGGCGGAGCGTCGTCTGGCGGCGCAGGAACTCGTCCGTCTCGCGGTCGCCCGACGTGGTCATGCGCTTGCGCGCCACCTCCGAGATCAGAATCTGCTCGTCGATGTCCATGATCCGCGCGCACTCCTTGATATAGACCGAGCGCTGGATCGGATCGGGTATCTGCGACACCGACTGCACCATGTCGGCGATCAGCGCAGCCTTTTTGATCGGGTCGCCCTGCGCGTCCTTCAGCAGCAGTTTGGCCTTGAATTCCAGAAAATCCTGCTCGTTGGCACGGATGTACTCCTGCACCTCGGCGGCCGTGTGGCTGCGGGCGAACGAGTCGGGGTCCTCGGGCTCGGGCAGCAGCACCACACGCACGTTCATCCCCTCCTTCAGGATCATGTCGATGCCGCGCAGCGAGGCGTGAATACCCGCCGAGTCGCCGTCGTAGATGACCGTGATGTTCTTCGTAAAGCGGTTCAGCAGGCGTATCTGCTCCGTCGTGAGCGACGTTCCGGACGACGACACGACGTTCTCCACCCCGGCCTGGTGCATCGAGATCACGTCGGTATACCCCTCGACCATGATGGCGAAATCCTGCTGCTGAATGGCTTTCTTAGCAAAATAGAGGCCGTACAGTTCGCGTTTCTTGCTGTATATCTCGCTCTCGGGGGAGTTCTGGTATTTGGCGACCTGCTTGTCCGTGCGGAGCGTGCGGCCTCCGAAAGCCACGATGCGCCCCGAAATGTTGTGCACGGGGAAGATCACCCGGTCGCGGAAGCGGTCGTAAAGCGACCCGTCGCTCTCGCGGGCCAGCGAAAGCCCCGTCGAGAGGAGGAACTCCTTCTTGTAACCCGCCGCCAGGGCGTCTTTCGACATCCGGTCGCCTTTCGCAGGACAGAAACCGAGTCCGAACTTCCTGATCGTGGCGTCTGTCATCCCGCGCTTCTGGCGGAAATAGGCGAGGCCCACGCTCTGGCCCTCGGTCTCGCGCTGGAGGTAGTTGGCGAAATACTCCGCAGCCCATCCGTTCAGGGCGAACATCGACTCGCGGTCGTCGTTGCGGCGCACCTCCTCCTCCGACATCTCCTTCTCCTTGACCTCGATGCCGTAGCGCTTGGCCACCATCTTCAGGGCCTCGGGATAGGTGACGTTCTCGTGTTCCATCAGGAAAGTCACGGCATTGCCGCCCTTGCCGCATCCGAAGCATTTGTAGACGCCCTTCGAGGGCGACACGACGAACGACGGGGTCTTCTCATTGTGAAATGGACAGCACGCCTGGTAGTTCACGCCCTTTCGTTTGAGCGTGACGTATTCGCCGACGATATCCACGATATTGGCGGCGGCGTAAATGCGGTCTACTGTTTCCCGGTCGATCATACGCGCAAAGATACGGAAAAATATCAACAATGATATAGGACATACGCCCGGGGCCGCGAAATCCGTTATTATTCCACAAAAATTACCTACCTTTGCACCATGGATTTCAAACTCGTATCGGACTACGCCCCGATGGGCGACCAGCCGGAGGCGATCGGACAGTTGGTGAGCTCGATCGAGCACGGCTCGAAGCACAACACGCTGCTGGGCGTCACGGGCTCCGGGAAGACTTTCACGGTAGCCAACGTCATCGCGCGGCTGAACCGTCCGACGCTGGTCCTGAGCCACAACAAGACCCTCGCGGCGCAGTTGTACGGGGAGTTCAAGAACTTCTTCCCGGAAAACGCCGTGGAATATTTCGTGTCGTACTACGACTACTACCAGCCGGAGGCCTATCTGCCTTCATCGGACACCTATATAGAAAAAGACCTCCAGATCAACGCCGAGATCGAGAAAATGCGCCTCGCCACGGTCGCCACGCTGCTGTCGGGACGCCGCGACGTGGTCGTCGTGTCGAGCGTCTCGTGCCTCTACGGCGCGGGCAACCCCGCGGACTTCCACGCCACGGCCATCAACGTCCGGGTCGGGCAGGTCGTGAGCTACAAGCATTTCCTCTACAAACTGGTCGAGGCGCTCTACACCCGCACCGAGCGGGAACTGGAACCGGCGACGTTCCGCGTCAACGGCGACACGGTGGACATCATGGCGGCCTTCGGGGAGTTCGGCAACCAGTGTTTCCGGGTGATGTTCTTCGACAACGAGGTCGAGGCCATCCAGTCCATCGACCCCGTGACGGGACAGCGCATCCAGTCGCTCGACAGCCTGACGCTCTACCCCACGAACCTCTTCGTGACGACCAAGGAGCGCATCAACGCCGCCGTGCAGCAGATATACCTCGACCTGGGCAAACAGATCGAGTTCTTCGAACGCGCCGGACGCCCGACGGAGGCCCAGCGCATCAAGCAACGCGTGGAGTACGACCTCGAAATGATCAAGGAGCTGGGCTACTGCCCCGGCATCGAGAACTATTCGCGCTATTTCGACGGCCGCGCCGCCGGAACGCGCCCCTTCTGCCTCATAGACTACTTTCCGAAGGACTACCTGATGGTCGTGGACGAGAGCCATGTCACCCTGCCGCAGGTCCACGCCATGTTCGGCGGCGACCGGGCCCGCAAGGAGAACCTCGTGGAGTACGGCTTCCGCCTCCCGGCCGCCAAGGACAACCGTCCGGTGACCTTCGCGGAGTTCGAGCAGCTGCAGGGCACCTCGATCTACGTGAGCGCCACGCCGGCCGACTACGAGCTGATGAAGAGCGAAGGGGTGATCGTCGAACAGCTGATCCGCCCCACGGGCCTGGTGGACCCGCCGTTGGAGGTGCGCGTGACGGTGAACCAGATCGACGACCTGATCGGAGAGATCGACAAGCGCGTGAAGGACGACGACAAGGTGCTCGTGACGACCATCACCAAGCGCATGGCCGAGGAGCTCTCGAAATATTTCGACCGCGTGGGCGTGCGCAACCGCTACATCCACTCGGACGTCGATACGCTGGAACGCATCCAGATTCTCGAGGACCTGCGGGCCGGGCTGTTCGACGTGCTGGTGGGCGTGAACCTGCTGCGCGAGGGCCTCGACCTGCCGGAGGTGGCGCTCGTGGCCATCCTCGACGCCGACAAGGAGGGATTCCTGCGCAACGTGCGCTCCCTCACGCAGATCGCCGGACGCGCCGCCCGCCACTCGCAGGGCAACGTCATCCTCTACGCCGACACCTGCACCGACTCGATGCGCTACGCCATCGAGCAGAGCAACCGCCGCCGGGAGAAACAGGTGCGTTCTAACATGGAGCACGAAATGCTGCCGCGGCGCGCACAGCGCAGCGGTACGGGACAGAGCGCCCTGCTGACGGGGCGCGACACCCCGGACGTCGACCTGACGGTCTACCCCATCGCCGAGGACCATTATGCCGCGGTGGCCGACGTGCAGAAACAATACGCGGCCAGCGAGAACATCGACGCCCTGATCGACAAGGCCCGCGAGGACATGGAGCGGGCGGCCAAATCGCTGGATTTCCTTGCCGCGGCGAAATTCCGCGACCGGATGTACGAACTGCAGAAACTCCGCGAGGAGAACAGAAACAAAAGGAGTTGAAACCCGCCTCTTAGACGGGGCGTGATACGATTCCGACACGCTGCGACTTAACGTCGCCCTCTGAAACCCGTCTCTTAGACGGGGGTTACTGAACGCCTCGGCATGCCATCGCCCCCTGAAACCCGTCTCTTAGACGGGGCGCAGCCGGGGTTACTGAACGCCTCGGCATGCCATCGCCCCCTAAATCCCGCCTCTTAGGCGGGGAAAGTGAAATATTTGGCCGCGAGGAAGCTGTATACCGTCGTCAGCAGCGTCGTGAGCATTTTCGCCGGCGTAGGCCACACCCCGCACACCTCCACGAAAAATTTCAGCCCGGCATAGGTCAGCAGGATCGACCCTGCCACCGACAGCAGGTAACGCAGCAACTGCGTCCCGGCCCCGATCGGCGAGCAGCGGAACGCCACGTTGCGGTTGAGCCAGAACCCCACGAAAAAGGTAAACGGAAAGACGAGGACCAGAGCCGCGATATGCGGGGATACGACCACGAATCCCAAATCGAAATAGCGGTGTGCGACGATGAAATTGTAGAACAGGAAATAACAGAGGGGATCGAACAGGATGTAGGTCACCCCTCCGCAGACGGCGTAACGAAACACCTGCAGGGGCATCAGCGCCCGCACCGGCTTGATGTAGAAGCAGTCGATCGCCGCGGTTATCAACTCCGAGAGACGCATCAGCGGGCGGTATAGGTCCACATGCCGGGAAAACGTTCGGCATGAATGCCGATGAACTGCCTGCACGGTTCGGCCTGGTCCGACGAAAAGGGCGAAACCATGAATTTTTCGCCGAAACGATAGATCCGGCAGCGGAATGCCGACTCCTTGGCCGCGATTTCCCGCAGGGCGCGCCCGGCATTTTCGGTCGTGCTGAAAACCCCCAGCACCACGTAATGACGCCCCGAAAGCAGGGACATCGGCTCCCCGGATTCAGCCTGCGCAGCGGGCTCCGTTTCCGGAGCGCCGGACCCGGACGACACCGTGCCGGCCGGCTGCGGAAGTTCCTTCCCGGCCGCCGGCAGCTCCGGCTGCGGAGCCTCGGCCAACGCATCGGGCTTCTCGACCGGAGCCGGCCTATCCGCGCATACGGTCCCGACGGTTTCGGTCGCGACGGCCTCCGGCTCCGCGGAAAGCATCAGAAACTCGCGCCCCCCGTACACCAGCGCAACCGCGATGGCCGCGACGCCCAGCCACAAAGCCCAGTCGAAACGGCGCGGGGCACGAATCTTAACGGGTTCCCGGCCCTGGGGATTCAGCCGCCGTTCGAACGCCTCGCCCGGCGTGAAATTCTTGAACGCCAATACCCCGACGCCTTCGACGGTCAGGAGGTTCGCCTCCCGCGACCGGGACAGCCAACGGTCGTAGACCTCCTGCGCCGCGGCCTGCGAATCGGCTTCCGGAACCGTCCCGCCCTCCCGCATCACGCGGGCGATCTCATCGACCAGCGACGCGCCCCGCTGCTGCGAGGTGAACGACACCACACGGTAGGGAGGCTGCACGGTGCGTCTGTCGATCCGCCGGGCAGGCTGCCGTTCGGTATAGAGCGTTCCCACCCCGGGGAGGAATACCTCCCCGCCGCCGGCCAAGAGATTGCCTACGAGCCTGCCGACCTGTTCCGTCATCGGTGTAGCGTTCATTTTTTCTTCTTTTTAGGAGCTGCATGCGCTTTCGCCGCCGGAGCCACCGGTTCCGGGACCGTCGCGGGCCGCACGGCGCCCCGCCAGATCATACAGATTCCCAGCAGGATGAAGGGAATGCTGAGCCACTGGCCCATATCGAGCGCCCATCCCACTTCGAAAGGCTCCTGCTCGGTTTTGATGTATTCGATGAAGAAGCGCGTGAGGAACGTGCCGATCAGTCCGATTCCGAAAAGGATGCCCGGACGGCGGCGCGCCATGTCCTTTTTATAATAGAGCCAGCAGAGTATCGCGAAGGTCGCCAGGTAACACAATGCCTCGTAGATCTGCGTCGGATGCACCGCCGCGGGCGCGAACTCGGCGGCCCATTTGTGCGAACGCACGAACTCGAAGCCCCAGGGCAGCGTGGTCGCCTGGCCGAATATCTCCGAATTGAAGAGGTTGCCCAGCCGCACGATCGCCCCGCCGATGCCCACCGGAATCATGATGCGGTCCAGCGACCAGATATAGGGCAGCTTGTTCCTGCGCGAGAAGAGCCACAGACCGATCAGCAGGCCGATGGCAGCGCCGTGGCTGGCCATGCCGCCGTCGCGGAAGCCCGTGATGATGGTCCACGGCTTCGAGAGATACTCCATCGTATCGTAGAAGAGGCAGTGCCCCAGCCGGGCCCCGAGGATCGTGGCGAGCGTGCCGTAAATGAATACCGACTCCGAGACTTTCTGCGGAAGTCCTTCGCGCCTGACGAAATTATCGAAGAATTTGGCGCCGATCAGGATGGCCAGCGCCCACATCAGGCCATAGTACCGGATGTCGAGCGACCCGATGGTGAAGAACACCGGGTCGAAATCCCAGACGACGGACAGCGGTTGTAACATGAGTATCATTTATCTAAGTTTATACATTGTTCTTCCGGCTCTCGCTCCGGGCCGCCGTACCCGCCGCCTGCAGCCGCGCTTACAAGTCCGGCCACCCCGGCTAAGAGCCGGTTTCAGGAGCGGAGCATGGATGTCGGCCTTCCAATCCGGTTGCGCTTCCTCCGCTTAAAAGCCGTTTCTCAAACGGCCGGGAAGTCCTTTTATTTCATCTCCTGCAGATTCACCTTTTTCAGTGTGAAGGAGAAGGTGCTGCCCACTCCCGGTTCGCTGCGCACCGTGATCCGCTCGCCGTGGGCCTCGACGATGTGCTTGACGATGGCCAGTCCGAGTCCCGTGCCGCCCTGCTCCCGCGAACGGCCCTTGTCCGTGCGGTAGAAGCGTTCGAAAACACGCGGCAAGTCCTCCTTGCCGATTCCCGAACCGTTGTCCTCGACCTCCACCAGTATCTTGTCGAGCATGTCGCGGAAATGGATGCGCGTCATGCCGCCCTCCTTGCCGTAACGCACCGAGTTGATGATGAGGTTGACGAAAACCTGGCCGATATAGTGCTTGTCGGCCAGCACCCAGAAAGGCGA
>CATKXN010000030.1 GCA_949840605.1 uncultured Alistipes sp. | reverse complement strand
GGCGACTTCCTCAAAGCGCACCCCGCGATGAAGATCGTCGAACGCGACGACACGGCCGGCAGCGCCCGGGAGATCGCCGAGGGGCGGCTCGCAGGCACGGCCGCCATCTGCGGCGCCGACGCGGCGGAGCTCTACGGGCTCGAAATCCTCAGCCGCGGCATCGAGACCAACAAACACAACTTCACGCGCTTCCTGCTCCTGGCCGACGAGAGCCGCGCCGCGGCCTTCGCCGACCCCGCGAACACGAACAAAGCCTCGCTGCTCTTCACCCTTTCGCACACCCGGGGGAGCCTCTCGAAAGTGCTCACCGTCCTCTCGTTCTACGACATCAACCTCACCAAGATACAGTCGCTGCCGATCATCGGGCGCGAATGGGAGTACCGCTTCTACGTCGACGTCACGTTCGACGACCCGGTGCGCTACCGGCAGGCCGTCGACGCCGCCCGGCCCCTCACCAGCGACTTCCGCATTCTGGGCGAATACGCCGAATGCCCCAACCCCGCAATCTGAACAAATCGAAAACAATAAAAATCAGCTCATCATGAAAGACATTCAACCCATCACGCTTCCCGGGGTCGATCCCCGGCGACCGCTGGTCATCGCAGGCCCCTGCAGCGCCGAAACCGAAGACCAGGTCATGAATACCGCCCGCGCGCTGGCCTCAGAGGGATTCCGCATCTACCGCGCCGGACTGTGGAAACCCCGCACCAAACCGGGAGGATTCGAGGGCGTAGGCGTCACCGGCATCGCCTGGCTCCAGCGCGTGAAACGGGAGACGGGGATGTACACCGCCACCGAAGTCGCCACCCGCGAACACGTCGCCGCCGCGCTGAAAGGCGGCATCGACCTGCTCTGGATCGGCGCCCGCACGGCAGCCAATCCCTTCGCCATGCAGGAGATCGCCGACGCCCTGCGCGGCGTGGACGTGCCGGTGCTGGTGAAGAATCCCGTGAGCCCCGACCTCGAACTGTGGATCGGCGCCATCGAGCGCATCTACAACGCCGGCATCCGCCGTATCGGGGCCGTCCACCGCGGCTTCTCGTCGATCGACAAGAACCTCTACCGCAACCACCCGCTGTGGGCCGTGCCCATCGAACTGCACCGCCGCCTCCCGGGGCTGCCGATCTTCTGCGATCCCAGCCACATCGGCGGCAAACGCGAACTGATCGCCCCGCTCTCGCAGCAGGCCATGGACCTCGGATTCGACGGACTGATCATCGAGTCGCACTGCATGCCCGACTGCGCGTGGAGCGACAAGGCCCAGCAGGTGACGCCCGACGCACTGGCCTACATCGTGCGCAACCTCGTGATCCGCGACCAGACGATCACCACCGAGAGCCTCACCGAACTGCGTTCGCAGATCGACAAGCTCGACGACGAACTGCTCGAACTGCTGAGCCGGCGCATGCGCGTCTCGCGCGACATCGGACAATACAAGAAAGAGCACAACATGCCCGTCCTGCAAACCCGGCGTTACGAAGAACTGCTGGCGCGCCGCGCCGGACAGGCCGTCGAAATGGGCATGGACCGCGAATTCATGCGCACCGTCCTGCAGGCCATCCACGAAGAGTCGATCCGCCAGCAGATGGAGGTGCTGGGACGGGCGTAAGGAGCCCGTCCCACGGGCGGGCCGCCGGGCGGAGCATTGTTACATTTCGGTTAAATATCCCCGCGGGGCGTGCAACATCCGCGAATGTTGCGTAATTTCGGGACGGATTCAAACCCGAACTTATGGCAAAACGCAAAATCCTGGTGGTAGACGACGAAGAGTCGCTGTGCGAAATCCTGCAGTTCAACCTCGAAGTCGAGGGTTACGAGGCCGACGTGGCATACAGCGCCGAGCAGGCCCTCGGCATGCACCCCGAGCGTTATTCGCTGATCCTGCTCGACGTCATGATGGGCGAGATGAGCGGGTTCCGGATGGCCCGGCTGCTGAAAGCCGATCCCGCGACGGCGAAGGTCCCGGTGATCTTCTGCACGGCGAAGGACACCGAGGACGACACGGTCGCCGGGCTGAACCTCGGGGCCGACGACTACATCGCCAAGCCGTTTTCGGTCCGCGAGGTGCTGGCCCGCGTGCGAAACGTCCTGCGCCGCACGGCCGAAGCCCCGGAGCCGGAAACGATCGCCTTCGAAGGGCTCGTAATGGACCTCCGGCGCAAGGTCTGCACGCTGGACGGCCGGGGGCTCGCGCTCACCAAGAAAGAGTTCGAGATCCTGGCCCTGCTGCTCGCCCACCGGGGCGTGATCTTCTCGCGCGAGGAGATTCTGCGCCGCATCTGGAGCGACGAGGTGATCGTCCTGGACCGCACCGTCGACGTCAACATCACCCGTCTGCGCCGCAAACTCGGCCCCTGCGGCGAGCACATCGTGACACGGCTGGGCTATGGTTACGGCTTTGAAGAGTAAGCTCTCCTACCACCGGAGGCTGTTCCTGCTGCTGCTGCTCTTTTCGTGGACGCTGGTGACGTGCTTCGTTCTCTTCCAGTACGGTCGCGAGAAGCATTTCAAGGCCGAGCAGCTCAACGCGCGGCTGCAGCTCCTCAACCTGCGGATGCTCGACGCCGCGGACGAGGGAATGTCCCCCGAAGCGTTCGTCGCCCGTCAGCGGAACGCCTTCGGCGACCTGCGCGTGACGGTCATCGGCCTCGACGGCCGCGTCCTGTTCGACAACTCGCTCGACACGCTGCCCGCCACGAACCACCTCGACCGTCCCGAAGTGGCCGACGCTGCGGCCCGCGGCACGGGCTACACCATCCGCCGCCACTCCGCGAGCACCCGCCGCAACTATTTCTACTCCGCCATGCTCGGCGACCGCTGCATCGTCCGCACGGCCGTGCCCTACTCCGTGCCGCTAGGCGAGATGCTGGCCGCCGACCGCGAATTCCTCTGGTTCATGCTGGGGGTCACGCTGCTGATGAGCGTCGCGGGGTATTTCGCCACCCGCCGCCTGGGGCAGCACATCACGCGGCTCAGCGAATTCGCCCAGCGCGCCGAACGGGGCGAGCGTATCGACGAACGCACGGATTTCCCCCGCGACGAACTGGGCGACATTTCGCAGCACATCATCCGCCTCTATGCGCGGCTGCAGCAGACCACCGCCGACCGCGACCGCGAGCACGCCCTCGCCCTGCACGAGGAGCAGGAGAAAATCCGCATCAAGAAACAACTGACGAACAACATCAACCACGAGCTGAAAACCCCCGTGGCGGCGATCCGGGGCTATCTGGAAACCCTGCTGGCCAACCCGGACCTCGACGCCGGGAAGCGCACGGACTTTCTGGAAAAGAGCGCCGCGCAGACCGAGCGTCTGCACAGCCTGCTGGCCGACATTTCGACCATGACACGCATGGACGAGGCGGGCCGGCTGATCCGGAAAGAGCCCGTGGCGCTCAACGACCTGATCGCCGAAACGGCCGCCGAGATGGAGCTCAGGCCCGCCGAACAACGGCTGCGTGTGAATATCGATTTTCCCCGTCGTGTCGAGGTCGTGGGAAGCCCCTCGCTGCTGGCGTCGGTGTTCCGCAACCTCGCGGACAACGCCGCCGCCTACTCCGGAGGCCGCGACATCTTCATCCGCCTCGTCGACGACTCGCCCGAGGAGTGCACGATCCTTTTCGCGGACAACGGCATCGGCATCGGCGAGGAGCACCTGCCGCACATCTTCGAACGCTTCTACCGCATCGACAAGGGCCGTTCGCGCAAACTGGGCGGCACGGGGCTGGGGCTGGCCATCGTCAAAAACGCCGTCACGCTCCACGGCGGCGCCATCACAGCCCGCAACCGCGACCGCGGCGGACTGGAATTCGTCTTCACGTTAAAGAAGCACAGTTAATCCGATCCTCGGTCCGGCAACCCGGCCTGCCCGATATTTTTTCATCCAGCCGCAACACACCTGCAACACCTTTGTAACATCCGTTTCGGACCTTTGCGACGAGAAGAGACCCAATCGGAAAAACCATATGTCCCCGCTTTTCACCGCAATCGTCGTCATCCTGGCCCTGCTGGCCGTGACGGGCATCGTCGTGGGCGTCGCCAACGACGCCGTGAATTTCCTCAACTCGGCCCTGGGGTCGAAAGCCGCCCCGCGCCGCGTGATCCTCTGGGTCGCGGCCGCCGGCATCCTCGTCGGCACGCTCACCTCGAACGGCATGATGGAGGTCGCCCGCAGCGGCGTCTTCTACCCCGGTCAGTTCTCCTTCCGCGAGATCATGATGCTCTTCCTGGGCATGATGCTGGGCAACGTGCTGCTGCTGGACCTCTACAACACGCTCGGACTGCCCACCTCGACCACCGTGTCGATGGTCTTCGGACTGCTGGGCGCCGCCGTGGCCGCCGCGCTGCTGCGCATCGCCGGCGACCCGGCGACCTCGCTGCAGGACCTCTCGCAGTTCATCAACCCGGACAAGGCGCTGGTCATCATCGCGGCGATCCTCCTGTCTGTGGCCCTGGCCTTCGCCGCGGGAACGCTCTTCATGTACGTTTCGCGTCTGATCTTCTCGTTCCGCTACGCCGCCGCGTTCCGGCGCTGGGGCGCCGTGTGGTGCGGCATCTCGCTGGCCGGCATCCTCTATTTCGCGCTGTTCAAAGGGCTGAACAACTCGGGACTGATTCCGACCCGCATCTCGGACTACGTCGGCGAACACGTCCTGCTGACGCTGCTGGCCTTCTGGGCCGCAGCGGCGCTCGCCCTCTATATTTTCCAGCGCATGCGGCTCGACATCATGCGCATCACCATCCTCTCGGGCACCTTCTCGCTGGCGCTGGCCTTCGCGGGCAACGACCTGGTGAACTTCATCGGCGTACCGCTGGCCGGCTACGACGCCTGGCGGATCGCCGGCGAAGCGGGCGGCGAGACGATGACGATGGGGGCTCTCGAAGGACCCGCCCGCGCGAACTTCCTGCTGCTGGGCGCCTCGGGAATCATCATGGTGCTGACGCTCTTCTTCTCGAAGAAATCGCAGCACGTCACCGAAACCGAACTCTCGCTCGCCTCGCAGCACGAGGGCGGCGAACGCTTCGGCTCGACCCTCGTCTCCCGCAGCCTCGTGCGCGCCACGCTGGTCATGAACACGGTGTGGAACGGCCTGATCCCGGCGCGGATGCAGCAAGCCATCGACCGCCGTTTCGAACCGCTGCCCGCCGAGGAGCGTTCGCCGGCCCCCTACGACATGATCCGCGCCGTGGTGAACCTCACCGCCGCGTCGGTCCTGATCGCCGTCGCCACCTCCTGCAAACTGCCCCTGTCGACGACCTACGTGGTCTTCATGGTGGCGATGGGATCGTCGCTCGCCGACCGTTCGTGGGGGCGCGAAAGCGCCGTCTACCGCATCACGGGCGTGATGGCCGTGATTTCGGGGTGGTTCATCACGGCGCTCGGGGGATTTCTCATCGCGCTGGCCGTGACGGTCCTGCTGCTGTGGGGCGGCTGGATCGCCGTGGCGGCGCTCACGCTGCTCTGCTTCTGGCTGCTCGTCCGCAGCCACCGCAAAAGTCCCGCGCTGAAAGAGGAGGCCGAAAGGGTACTGCTGCCGCTCGACGCCGCCGAGACTCCCGACGAAGTGCTGTGCGCCTGCATCGGCGAGGTCTGCACGACGATGCAGGAGGTCACGCGCATCTACGACCGCACGCTGGTCGCCGTCTTCAAGGAGAACCGCCGGGTGCTCCGGGAGATGGTCCGGGACTCGAACAAGCTCTTCGAAGAGGCCCGCGCCCGCAAATACGACATCATGCCCACACTGCGGCGCCTGCAGCGCTGCGACATCGACACGGGGCATTTCTACGTGCAGGTCACGGACTACCTTTCGGAGGTGACCAAGGCGCTGATCCACATCACGCGGCCCGCGTTCGAACACATCGACAACAACCACGAGGGGCTGTCGAAGGAACAGATCGTCGACCTGATGCGCGTGAACGACCAGGTCGAAGCCATCTTCGACAAAATCAACGACATGCTCTCGACGAAAGACTTCTCGGACCTCGATCGGGTGCTCGAGCTGCGCGACCGGCTCTTCGACACGATCGTCGGGGCGGTCAAGAGCCAGCTGCGGCGCATCGACAACAACCCATCGGGCAGCACCCGCGCCAGCGTGCTCTACCTGACGATTCTCAACGAGACCAAGACGATGATACTCCAGTCGCGGAATCTGCTGAAATCCCAACACTATTTTTTGCAAGCAAAAAATAATGCCGACACGCCAACATGCAGACAATCCACCCAAACCCTCCTTTGAAAAGGAGGGCTTCAAAAAACACCGCGTAACAGAATCGGGAAAACTCCTCCAAAATCCGCTTTTAAGCGGACTCCATATCTTTCAGGTGAATGTCGAGCGCCCGGACGGAGATCTGAATCTCCCAAATCGAGACGCCCAGCGAGGCGATCAGCAGCAGCAGGGCCGCCCCGAAGACGTAGGCCGAAAGCATCAGCAGCCCCACGTAGATCAGAAACATCGTCACCACGCAGAGGAACAGGCTCGAAACGCCCAGCGCCTGCATCGAGCGCGTGAGGTGGAGCCGCCGGCGGAGGTTGTCGATCTGCGCGCGCGTCACTTTCGAGGGGTGCTGCAAATGCTGCTCCTTGAGCGTGCGCACCAGCTGCGCATAGGAGAGAAAGCGGTTGGTATAGGCCAGCAGGATCAGCGACACGGCCGAGAACAGCAGGGCGGGGGTCGTCAAAGTCAATTCTTCCATCGTCGTCGGGATTTTACGGTCCAAAGATACGAATAAGCCGAGAGGAAAAAGCAAGCTTGCTTGCATTTTTTCCGAGGCGGAGTATCTAAGGCGAAGCCAAAGATACGAATAAGCGAGGGCACGGTCAAATAAATTTGACCACCACTCCAACCTGACGTCGCCCCCTGAAACCCGGCTCTTAGCCGGGCGGACACGGCAGATGCGAGAGTGCAAAATCAGAGCCGAAACGTCCGAAATAACGATCAGCCCCGAATCCGGACGTTCGGGATACCTGACCGTAGGTATTTTTTCAAAAATTTTAAGAAAATGTAAGCGCTCGTTCGTTCTTGTGAAAAAAATAACATATCTTTGCGACCGAAAAGCGACAATTTCAATCTCAAATCGAACAATAACAAGCTATGGAACTGAACAAAACCTTTATCGACGGGCTTTGGAGCAAGGAAATCAACGTGACGAGCTTCGTGCAGACGAACATCACTCCCTACCTGGGCGACGCCTCGTTCCTCCAGGGACCGACCGAGCGCACGAAACACATCTGGAATCTCTGTCTCAAAGCTCTCGAAGAGGAACGTCAGCATAACGGCATCCGTTCGCTGGACAACAAGACCGTCTCGACCATCACCTCGCACAAGGCCGGCTACATCGACCGCGAAAACGAGCTGATCGTGGGCCTGCAGACCGACGAACTCCTCAAACGCGCCATCAAGCCCTTCGGCGGCATCAACGTCGTGTCGCGCGCCTGCAAAGAGAATGGCGTGGAGGTCGACGAGAAGGTCCGCGACATCTTCACCCACTACCGCAAGACCCACAACGACGGCGTGTTCGACGTCTACACCGAAGAGATCCGCTCGTTCCGCTCGCTGGGCTTCCTGACGGGACTGCCCGACAACTACGCACGCGGCCGCATCATCGGCGACTACCGCCGTCTGGCCCTCTACGGCACCGACCGCCTGATCGAGGCCAAGCAGCAGGACCTCCGCAGCCTCACCGGTCCGATGACCGACGCCCGCATCCGCCTGCGCGAGGAGGTTTCGGAGCAGATCAAGGCCCTGAAAGAGATCCGCACGATGGGCGAATACTACGGACTGGACCTCAGCCGTCCGGCCCACTCGGCGCAGGAGGCCGTGCAGTGGGTCTACATGGCCTATCTGGCTGCCGTCAAGGAGCAGGACGGAGCCGCCATGTCGCTGGGCAACGTCTCGTCGTTCCTCGACATCTTCATCGAATACGACCTGTCGCACGGCACGATCGACGAGTCGTTCGCCCAGGAGTTGATCGACCAGTTCGTCATCAAGCTGCGCATGGTGCGCCACCTGCGCATGCAGTCCTACAACGACATCTTCGCCGGCGACCCGACGTGGGTGACCGAGGCCATCGGCGGACGCTTCAACGACGGCCGCACGAAGGTCACGAAGACCTCGTTCCGCTTCCTGCAGACGCTCTACAACCTCGGCCCTTCGCCCGAGCCTAACCTCACGATCCTCTGGAGCCCCGAGCTGCCCGCCGGTTTCAAGGATTTCTGCGCCAAGGTCTCGGCCGACACCAGCTCGATCCAGTACGAGAACGACGACCTGATGCGTGAGGTCCGCCACTCGGACGACTACGGCATCGCCTGCTGCGTCTCGTTCCAGGACATCGGCCGCCAGATCCAGTTCTTCGGCGCCCGCACCAACCTGGCCAAGGCCCTGCTGCTGGCCATCAACGGCGGACGCTGCGAGAACACCGGCACGCTGATGGTCAAGGGCATTCCGGCCCTGTCGGAGGGTCCGCTGCGCTTCGAGGAGGTGATGCGCAACTACAAGATGGTGCTCAAGGAGATCGCCCGCGTCTATAACGAGGCGATGAACATCATCCACTACATGCACGACAAGTACTACTACGAGAAGGCCCAGATGGCATTTGTCGACACCGATCCCCGCATCAACCTCGCCTACGGCGTAGCGGGTCTTTCGATCGCCCTCGACTCGCTCTCGGCCATCAAATACGCCAAGGTGACGGCCCGCCGCAACGCCGAGGGACTCACCGAAGGGTTCGACATCGACGGCGAATTCCCCTGCTACGGCAACAACGACGACCGCGTCGACCACCTGGGCGTGGACCTCGTCTACTACTTCAGCGAGGAGCTCAAGAAACTGCCCGTCTACAAGAACGCCCGCCCGACGCTGTCGCTGCTGACGATCACCTCGAACGTGATGTACGGCAAAAAGACAGGTGCGACGCCCGACGGACGCCTCAAGGGCGTGGCCTTCGCCCCGGGAGCCAACCCGATGCACGGCCGCGACAAGAGCGGCGCCATCGCATCGCTCGCCTCGGTGGCCAAGATGCGCTACCGCGACTCGCAGGACGGTATTTCGAACACCTTCTCGATCGTGCCCAAATCGCTCGGCCCGACGGCCGAGGAGCGCATCGACAACCTCGTGACGATGCTCGACGGCTATTTCACGAAGGGTGCCCACCACCTGAACGTCAACGTGCTGAACCGCGAGATGCTCGAGGACGCCATGGAGCACCCCGAGAAGTATCCGCAGCTGACGATCCGCGTGTCGGGCTACGCCGTGAACTTCACGAAGCTGAGCCGCGAACACCAGCTGGAGGTCATCAGCCGCAGTTTTCACGAGAGGATGTAGTTTTCTATCTGCTTTTTGATGGCAAAAAGCAGCAAAAACCACCCGACGGATGCCTTTGCCTACTCCCGGCAGACGGCACGGCATCAGGTCGGGAAGTGGCAGGCACTTAACAACATAGGAATTTATCGTTTTCGCAAATGATACGCGTTCACTCCTACGAATCGATGGGAACTTTCGACGGGCCGGGACTCCGGCTCGTCGTTTTCCTGCAAGGCTGCAATTTCCGCTGCCTCTACTGCGCCAACCCCGATACGATCGAGGCCGGGGAGGGCCGGCCGACCGACCCCGCGGAGATTCTGCGCATGGCCGTCGACCAGAAACCGTTTTACGGCAAACGCGGCGGCGTGACCTTCTCGGGCGGCGAACCCACTTTCCAGGCCGCGGAGCTCGTCCCGCTGGTCCGCGCGCTGAAAGAGGCCGGCATCCACGTTTGCATCGACTCGAACGGCGGGGTGTGGAACCCCGCCGTCGAAGAGCTGCTGGGGCTGGTCGACCTGGTGCTGCTGGACGTGAAGCAGGCCGATCCGGAACGCCACCGCGCCCTCACCGGCCGCGAGAACGCCCAGACGCTCCGCACGGCCGCCTGGCTCGAAGCCCACGGAAAACCGTTCTGGCTGCGCTATGTACTCGTCCCGGGCTACAGCGATGCCGAGGCCGACATCCGCACGCTGGGGGAGCGCCTCGGGAGTTACCGATCCGTGGAGCGGGTCGAACTGCTCCCCTACCACACCCTCGGGGTTCACAAGTACGAGGCGATGGGGCTGGAATACAAGCTCCGCGACGTGCGGGAGAACTCTCCCGAACAGCTCGACCGCGCGGCGGCCCTGCTGCGGGAATACTTCCCGACGGTCATCGTCAACTGACCGCATCGCGAAAACACGGAACCGCCCCGGCTTGCAAGAGCCGGGGCGGTTTTCGTCTGAATGCGTGCTTCGGGTCAGAACAGCACCGTCAGCAGGATCGGGTAGTGGTCGGAAACATACTTCACCCCGTAGTTGTCGGTCAGCGTGCGGAACGACATGGCCATCGTCACATTGCGGTAGAAGATATGGTCGAGATTGCGGTTCGGACCCGCCGTTCCCTTGCCGAAATTGTTGAAGCTGTAGGCATCCCCCGTAGGAGCGATGTCGCGGCCCGATTTCATCCAGTCCCGGTAGGGTTTCAGCGCACGCACGCCGTCGGCATTGGCCGATCCGTCGGCGACTTTCTCCGAACAGTTCATGTCGCCCACGATGAAGCACATCGCCGACTCGCCGGCGATTTTCTTCATCCGCTCGACGTTGAGGTTGGCGCTGTTGATGCGCGCCTGGATATACGGCTCGTTGGGAAGGCTGGAATTGGTGCGCACGGGCATGTGCGTCGAGAGGAAGAAAAATTCCTTGCCGGTCTCCTTCTCCTTGAGGTGAACCCACACCGAAGTCCGCCATTGCGAGTCGCCCACGTCCCAGCAGCGGGAAGGCTCGTCGGGCGTCGGGCTGAGGAAGAAATAACCGTCGTCCACCTTCGTAAAGCGGTCCAGGCGGTAGATCAGGCAGGAGTTGCCGCCCGTTCCGGAGCCTGTTCCGGGAACTTCCAGATAACCGTAGTTCGGAAGGTTGGTTTTCAGATAGGTCCGCTGCTCCACGCGCGGTTCCTGCAGGCCGACCACATCGGGCTTAACCGTATTGATCATCCTTACGACGGCACCCTTGCGCACCTCCCAGTTCGTGTCGCCCTCGTCCTTTGAATTGTTGTAACGGACGTTGAAAGACATGATTTTCAAGGTATTCGACTCGTTTTTACCGGGACCGGTTCCGGGGCCGTCATCCTTGCTCGACGAGCACGCCAGGGCGCACAATGTAACTCCACAAAGCAGATACTTCAGTGTTTTCATAGCTTTTTTTACAGATATTTATTAGGTTAGTCCTTCGTAATCACGATGTCGTCGATGTAACGGCGGCCGGTACCTCCGATCGTGATCTTGGTATCTTTCGTAGCACCGGAAACCTTCACCGTCACGGGATACCATTTATAGTAAGCATCCTCCATCGTTTTGGCCTCCGCTTCGGTGGCGGGTTTACATTCCGCCGGCAACGAAGCCAACTGGTGAACGGGGTCAGCTGCGGTGCCTGCCCCTTCAGCCGTTACGGTCAGCGTATTCGTATCGGGCAGGTAAGACTTGCTGCCGCCCATATGATATGCGACCTTGAAAGAGACCGTAATATCAGCAGGCGTTTCACCCAATGCTTCCAGAGCCGGAGTGGTAATGCTTCCCGCATTGGAAGCATTCGACCCGAGACGAATATACCCCGGCAGTTCGAAAGCAGCCGCAGCAGCCCAACCCTCCGGAACAGTATACGCATGAGGAGCATTCTTGTCGGTACTCATCTGCCATGTCGGAATGAAATAGTCGTGTCCCAGGAACGCATCGTCAAAGCCTTCGGTCAGCAGTACGTTCGCGCCCGACGGCAGCGTCGAAGTGTGATAAGCTCGCTTCTCATGGGTAGCAAGATAGAACGCATGCTGGAGCAGGAGCGGTGCATCGGTCTTGATTCCGGTTTCCGGATAAAGGGCTGTCGTATTGTCCGCCTGCACGATCTTGACATAGATAAAGTCACCCTCGGCTACAGCCTTGCTTTCCGGCACATTGAAATAGGCCATCTTGTAGCCGCCGCCGTTGGCCGCTGTCGGAATGGAGAAGACCTCGGCGCCTTCGCCCGTATAGGGGCCAACCAATACACGCACACCATCGTACCAATCGGTGTTGTTGTTACTCCACCTGATTTTATACTTTGCGGGCACATATCCTTTTACGCTCTTATTCGAGAACATACCGAACCCGAAGCGCAGATTGCCCACGATGCGCGACGTTGCCTTGATCTTGAACACCAGACCATTGTCCTGCCAGTTGTCGCCGCCCCAGCCGGTAGTCTGGAAGCGACCGTCGTAGGGAGTATCCTTACAGGTCAGTTCAGCAGTGGTCAAATCGGAGTTGCCGACCTTGTAAACCGAACAGCCGTTGTCATAGTTCAGCGTCTTGCTCGCAGCATCGTAGGTCGCATTGTAAACCGACGGCGCCTCCCCGCCCAGCAGCATTTTGAGCATGCCGCAGATCGGCGTGATGGCATAGACCGTCTGTCCGAAGCGGGTTCCGGTCATGGCCGCGAGGTCCTCCGCGGAGGTCGGCAACAGGAACGACGACCCGGCCAGTCCCTTCACCGCGCCGCGCTTCTGCGGAACGGCCGCCGAGGCGAACGACGCCGAAGCATAGGTCTTCATCGTATAGGTGGTCTTGTCTTCCAGTTCGAGCGTGACGTTCCCGCTCAGGGTTTTCGACAGATCGGCATCGACAACCTGCGATTCGGGCAGCGTGACGAGCATCGCCTCGCAGGTCCCGGCCTTCAGGTCGGCTGCCGAAACCGGCTTGTAGGCAGGTATCTCGGCCGGCGCCGCAGTCTTGGTCACTTTGTCGGCGGCCGTCGGCGTCACCACCAGCAGTCCGTCGGCGTCGGCCTCGAGCCGGGCATCCTTCACGACCACTTCGACCTGGTCGCCCACGGCCAGGCCGTGGTTCGCCAGTTTGACGAAAATGCCGGCATCGGCATCCTGCACGGCGAAACAGCCGGCCGGAACGTTGTCCACAGCCACCACGCGGGCCTGGATAAAATAGTTGTCGCCGATCGTCACCGCTGCGGCGCCTTTCAGGGCGCGGACGGCCGAAACGTCGGTTTTCACGGGATCGTCGGCGCTCGGACGCTGCGGCTCGCCTTCGACCTCGAGCACGATGTCGTCGAGGAAGAAGCGCACGTCGTCCGTGCTGGAAGTCATGTCGGCCGAGGTGATGGTGATCTCCGTCTCGGGCTTCGCATTGCGCACATAGACCGTAAAGGACTTGAACTCGTTGTTAGCCACGCCCTCGAGCTTGCCGCCCTCGACCGTGGCACCGCTCTGTGCATCGGTCTTCACGACCACGCCGGGGTCGGTCGGCTTGCCGTAGGCGTCGACCATCGCCGAAGCGAGGAACGTGAGTTTGAGATCGCTCTTCGAAATGCGCATCGCCTCGAAACGCGACGCCAGTTTGATCGTGTAGGCCCCCTGGGTGTAATTGCCGATAAGCGCCTCGTCGCCGCGGCCCACCTGCAGGAAGCCCGGACGGGTCCAGCAGGAAACCACGTTCACGATTCCGGAGTGTTCGCGCGGAAGCGCATAGGCTCCGTCGTTCCACGACGACATGAAGTCGAGCGGGATGTCGATATAGGCGGCCTTGGCGTCGATCACGTCGTCGAAACCGGTCGAGAAGACCACTTTGTCCTTATCCATCTCCGGCACCTTGGTCGGCTCGGCCTGGGCCTTCGTGATGCAGAAGGCACTCTGGTAGGCCACATTCCCTTTCGAAGTGGCCGCCTTGGCGCCGTCGGTGCAGCGGTGGCGAATCCAGAGCTTGCCGCCGGCCGGAATCTTCTTGTCGGCCGGAATAGTGAAGTCGATCGTCTTCCAGACGGCGTCCGAAACGCCGCCGGCGCAGGTGCCGTCGAACTTCGTCCAGTTCTCGCCGTCGGCGCTCCACTCGAAGACCCACGCATGGCCGGCCTTTTGGGTGCCGTCGCGGCGGCTGCCGTAGGAGTAGCGCAGGTCGCCCGAGAGCTCCTCCTTGACCGGAATTTCGAGCTGGAGGGCATCGCCGGTCTCCCACTCCCCGATGACAACGCCCCGCTGGAAGTACCAGTCGGCCTTGGGATTGGTGTGGGTCTGGGTGCTGAACTCCAACGCAGTCGGCGTACCCGTCCGGCGCAGGATCATGCCGCCGTCGAAGTAGCAGGCAGCCCCTTCGATAAAGGCATTGTCCAGCGCTTTATTGGCGTCGATGCCGAACGTCTGGTAAATCGGGAACTCGTACCCGTCGCCGCCGCCGATCGTGCCGGCCCCTTGCGACAGGAGGATCGAGGCCGCGGAGGACTCCGATTCGGTGATTACATTAATATAGGTGCTGCGCCCGCTGGTCGAACGGTTGCGCGCGACCTTGAGCGTCACGGCGGCCGTGCCCATACCGCTGGTCTCGCTGGCCGTGACCCAGCGGACGGATTCGCCGGTCTCGGGATCGGTGAAGCTGATGCGCCAGTAGGCGTTGCTGGTCACATTGAGAGTCAGGTCCTCACCGGCTCCGTCAGCGGTCAGGCTCTCCTGCTGGATGTCCACCCGGCCGACGCTGTCGACTTCCGGGTCGTCGGAGCAGGAAGCCCCGGCGGTCAGCAAAGCCGCCGCCGTGCATATCCACAACAAATACTTTTTCATAGTTGTAAGGTAAAGGTTCGTTTAAGGTTTCAACAATCCGGACGAAGTGCGAAGCATCTCCGGCCCGGCGGTCCTCGTTACATTTTGCCGACATTCCGCGAAAAAATTCAAAAAAGATCGTCTTTTCTTTGGAATATCAAATATTACATTTATTTTTGTACCACACCAAACCACACTAATCCGTCCATCCTATCTGTTGTGTGGTGTGGTGTACAGCGCAAATATACTACTAATTCTAAAAAGATGAAAAAAAGTTACGATGAATTTCAAAGAAAGTGCGATTTTCGGACGATCGCGGCTTTCTGTGCGCTTCTGGCAGCGATTCTATTTTCGCCATCGTACGCTTCGGCCCAGAACTCCACCCTTCGGGGAAGCGTAAAGACCGAGAAAGGAGAGCCGGTTCCCGGCGCCACCATCATCCTCTCGGGGACCCAGCAGGGCGTGACGACCGACGCCCAGGGCAACTTCACCCTGCGGCTGGCCAAAAAGCCCGCCGCAGACGCGTCGCTCCTCGTCTCCTACCTGGGTTACAAATCCCAGACGCTGCCCGTCGGCAGCCGCACCACTTTCGACATCGTGCTCCAGGAAGAGAGCACCTCGATGGACGAAGTGGTCGTCGTGGGGTACGGCACCATGCGGAAAAAGGACCTGACCGGGTCGCTCTCTTCGGTCGGGGGCGAAGCGATTCTCAACCGCCAGACCCAGACCGTCTCGCAGGCCCTCCAGGGCGCCATGCCGGGCGTAACGGTCACCCGCACCAACTCGGCGCCGGGCGGCTCGGCCACGATCCGCATCCGCGGCATCACCTCGATGACCGAAGGCGCCTCCGACCCCTACGTGCTGATCGACGGCGTGGCCGGAAAGATCGACGACGTCAACCCCAACGACATCGAGAACATCACCGTGCTGAAAGACGCCGCATCGGCTTCGATCTACGGTTCGCAGGCCGCGGCGGGCGTCATCCTGATCACCACCAAGCGTGCCGGCAAGTCGGGCGCGAGCGTCACCTATAATTATACGCTCGGACTCGACATCCAGACCAAAGTGCCCGAATACATGAACGCCAACGACTATATGGCGGCCGTCAACGAACTGGGCTACAACGACCTGCCGTCGAGCGGCTGGTATCAGAACTACTCCCGCGAATATGTCGAGAACTACATGACACTCAACCGCGAGAATCCGGACCTCTATCCCAACGTGGACTGGATGGACCTGGTGCTCAAGAAAGTGGGCGTGCGTCATTCGCACAACCTGACGATCCAGTCGGGCGGCGACAAGCGCAGTTCGGTGCTGAGCGTGGGCTTCGACGACGTCGACGGCCTGTTCCGCAAAAACCTCTCGTGGAAACGCTACACGGCCCGCCTGAACAACGACGTGCAGGTGTTCAAGTGGCTGAAAGCCGCGGCCGACGTTTCGCTGCGCTACGTGGACCAGCTCAATCCCCATTCGTCGCCCTCGTCGCGCATGCGCTACATCCCGCCCATCTACCAGGCCAAGTGGAGCGACGGACGCTACGCCCCGGGCAAGGACGGTCTGAACCCCTATGCGGCCCTGATGTCGGGCGGCGAGAAGGAGACCGACAAGTACCTGGCCAACGCCAAGTTCCAGCTGGAAATCACACCCGTCAAGGGACTGACTGTCACGGGCATCTTCGCACCCAAGCTCACCTACAACAAGGTCAAGGATTTCCAGCGCCAGACCTCCTATTTCAGCTACCAGGAGGAGAGCCTCACCAGTACGAAATACGTCAGCGGAGCCCTGACCACGGAGCTCGAGGAGACCCGCGGCGACACCTTCTCCCACACCACGCAGGTCTATGCCAACTACCAGCACACCTTCGGCAAGGACCACAACTTCAGCGCCATGGTCGGTTACGAGAACTACTGGTACCAGGAGGGTACGATCGTGGCCAAGAACACGTCGTTCGCCCACTCGCTGATTCCCGACCTGAGCGCCGGCAACTCCGAAGGCTCGCTGGGCAACTCGAAGGACATCAACGAACTGGCCCGCCGCTCCTACTTCGGCCGCCTGATGTACAACTACAAGTCGAAATACTACGTTCAGGGCAATATCCGCCGCGACGGCTCCTCGCGCTTCGCGCCCGACTGCCGCTGGGGCACGTTCCTCTCGGCCTCGGCCGGCTGGGTCTTCACCGAGGAGAAATTCCTGGAAGGCGCCCGCAAGGTCCTCGACCACGGTAAGCTGCGCTTCTCCTACGGCGAACTGGGCAACGAGCGCATCAAGGGCTACTACCCCTACCAGGCCGTGCTGGCCAACAACCACACGATGGGTTACGGCGGTTCGACCCTGACGGGTCTGTCGGGCTATGCGCAGGCCGCCGCCATCGTCACCGACATCACCTGGGAGACCACCTCGACCATCGACGTGGGCATCGACCTCTCGATGCTGCGCAACCGCCTGTCGGTGACCGCCGACTGGTACTACAAGAAGACGCGCGACATGCTTCTGACGGTGCCCATCGCCCCGATCATGGGACTTTCGGACCCCTACGACAACATCGGCGACATGAACACCAAAGGCTGGGAGATCACCCTCGGCTGGCGCGACAACATCGGCGACTTCTCGTACGGACTCTCGTTCAACCTTTCGGACGACATTTCGAAGATGGGCTACATCGGCAACAAGGAGGTCATCTCGGACGGCAAGATCATCCGCGAGGGCGAGGAATACAAGTCGTGGTACGGCTACGTCAGCGACGGACTGTATCAGACTCCCGAAGAGGTCGCGAATTCGGCGACGCTGGGTTCCTACGTCTCCCCGGGCGACATCCGCTACCGGAACTTCGGCGACGGCGACCCGAACAACCCGCTCATCTCGACGGACTACGACCGCCGCGTGCTCGGCTCCTCGCGTCCGCACTTCAACTACGGCGGCTCGGTCGACCTGGCCTGGCGCGGCATCGACTTCAACCTGACGTTCCAGGGCGTCGGCCAGCGCAACTCCTACCTCACGGAAGAGATGGTGCAGCCGCTTCGCGGCCAGTGGTTTAACTTCCCCACCTACATCGGGGGGGGAATTCGTGGAGTCGTAAAAACACCATCGAACAGAACCGGCGCGCCAAATACCCGCGTTATTCGTGGTCCAGCGCGAACAACAACTATGCGATTTCCGACTACTGGCTCTTCGACGGCTCCTACTTCCGTGTGAAGAACATCTCGCTGGGCTACAGCCTGCCCCAGAAGTGGATGAGCAAGGTGCATGTCAAGAGCCTCCGCTTCGCCGTGACGCTCACCGACTTCTTCACCCACAGCCACTTCCCCGAGGGCTGGGACCCCGAAGTCGGCCCCACCGGCTATCCCATCACCAAATCGGTGCTCTTCTCCGCACAGCTCAAATTCTAACGTCGCATCAAAGAGAGAAAAGATATGAAAACCATAAAAATCGCATTATTCGCCCTGGCCGGCAGCCTGGCAGTTTCGTGCAGCGACCTGGACCTTTCGCCCAAGGATTCGGCGGCCAGCGGCTCCTGGTTCCAGACGGCCGATCAGTTCGAACTGAACCTCAACGTCCTGCTCCACCACACCTACTGGCCCATGGAACGCAACGAATGGACCTCCGGCAACCAGACCGAGCTGGACATGCTGACCGACGACGGTCAGAACCGCAGCGCCCCGGGCCGTTTCCTGATCGACGGCGTGAACTCCGACTATCCGCTTTCCAAACGCATGTGGGACATCACCTACACGGGCATCAACCGCTGCAACAAGATCATCACCGAGCTCCGCAAGCACGAAGGACAGATCGAAAAGGCCCGCTACGACCGCATCATGGCCAACGCCCGCTTCTACCGCGCCTGCTTCTACGCCCGCATCATGATCCATTTCGGCGACCCCGTGATGGTTCCCGAGGATATGGACATGGATTCCGAGCAAGGCCGTGAAAGCGCCTATGAACTGACCCGCAGCGACATGTGGACCGTCCTACCGGACATCCTCAAGGAGTTCGACGAGGTAGCCCCGATCCTGCCCGTATCCTACGGAGGCGAGATCGAGCGCGCCACGCGCGGCGCGGTCTACGGCATGAAAGCCCGCTACGCCCTCCATTTCGCGTCGATCCGCAAGTGGGACTCGGTCGAACGGGGCGGATTCGGCGACGACGACCCGGCCGAGGCCGAGAAGCTCTTCAAGGAGGCCCGCGACGCCGCCTGGAACTGCATGCAGCTGAATGCCTACTCCCTCCATCCGGATTTCGGACAGCTGTTCCGCAACTCCACGAAGCATTCGCCCGAGGGCATCTTCAACATTCCCCGCTCGAAAGCGCTGTCGAACAACTCCAAATACCAGTACCTCGGGGGCCAGGCCTGCACGGCCAAACTGCCCCGTCTGTCGGGTGCCCCGACCTGCACGACCTGCCTGCCTTCGTGGTACCTGCTCTGCGCGTTCCTCGACGACCAGGGCAAACCCATCGACGAATCGACGGTCTACGACCCCCACAAGCCGTTCGAACACCGCGACCCGCGCTGCACCTACACCATCGTGGAGCACGGCACGCAGCATCTGGGCGTGATCTTCGATCCGCATTTCGACCGGGACAAGGTCTACAGCGCACGCGAGGGAAAAGAGGTCACCAACAACGACTCGCGTTCCTACAGAATCCAGGGCACCTCGAACCAATACGCCTCCTATAACGGTCTGGTGCTGAAGAAGCACGTCGACGAGGACTGGCTGGCTCCGTTCGAGCCCGAGAACGACAAGCTGATCCTGCGCTACGCCGACGTCCTGATGATCTACGCCGAAGCGAAGATCGAGCTGAACGAGATCGACGACACGGTGCTCGACGCCATGAACCAGGTCCGCGCCCGCGCCTACAAGGCCGACGTGAAGTCCACGTCCGACTACCCGGCCATCACCGAGCGGGCGCAGGACAAGCTCCGCACGATCCTGCGCACCGAGCGTCACATGGAATTCGCCTTCGAGAACCTGCGCCTGTACGACATCTGGCGCTGGCGCATCGCCGAGAAGGTGCTCAACCGCCCCTGGATCGGCCTGCCGAAGAAAGACCAGAAGCTCCAGCGCGCCTATATCGACAACAACATGTGGTTCCACGGAGCCGTGCCGCAGGTCGATGAGGACGGATGCGTCGATTTCATGGCCCCCGTGGCCAAAGGCGCCGCCGACTTCTTCAACAGCAATGCCTACGCACAGGTCCTCGCGGAGTGCAAGTTCGTGGCTCCGAAGAGCTACCTATGGCCTCTCCCGACCACCACGATGCAGGTCATGAAGAACATCAAGGAAAACAATCCGGGTTACTAACTCACAAAGCCTGACCCGCCGGGCGCCCTTCGCGGGGCGTCCGGCGCCGGTGCGGCGACAACGAAGAGACAAATGAACAAAACGGCGAAATTGCTGCTCGCATGCACGGGCATCCTGCTGTTCCCGTCCGCCGGGGCAGCCCCGAAAGAACACACGCTCCGCAACGACAAACTGCAGGTCTCGGTCGACGACCAAGGCCGTCTGACCAGCATCCGGAACCTCGAGACCGGCCGGGACTACGCCGGCGGCGACTACCTCTGGCGTCTCTACTACGACACGCAGAAAGCCAAGGAGATCGAGGTGCTGCCCGACGCACAGACGCCCCGCGTCACACGCCGGGGCGACACGATCACGCTGGCCTACGACCACCTGAACGCCACCGATTTCAGCACCCGCGAGGCCGTGAAGCTCGACATGCGCCTCACGCTCGACATCACGCTCGAAGGCGACGAGGTGCGTTTCGCATCGAAGCTCGAGAACGGCCAGCCCCACACGATCGTCCGCGAGCTGCACTACCCGCTGGTGGGCGGCATGGCGCTTCCCGAAGACCACAAACTGCTGCTCACCCACACCGGAGGCCAGCTGTACGACGATCCCAAGGGGATGATCTTCCGCCACAGCAACTCCTCGCCCTACAAGACTCCGGCGCAGAAATTCCGCCAGATGGACGCCAAATACCCCATGCGCACCGTCACGGGCGGCACGGGCGGCTGCATGGCCTCGAACTGCTTCGCCTACGTGGGCGACGGCGAAGGAATCTACTTCGGCAGCCACGACACGACGTTCCAGGACACGGGCCACGGACTGCGCCTCTACCCCGACGCCGAAGGCGAATTCACGCGGCTGGAATCCGGGTTCTACAAGTTCCCGCACTGCTTCGCCGGCGAGACGTGGACGTGCGACGCCAACGTCATAGCCCCCTACACGGGCTCGTGGCACGAGACCTCGAAGCACTACCGCCGCTGGGCCGACACGTGGTGGGACCACCGCGACGCGCCGATGTGGGTCAAAAAGATGCGCAGCTGGCAGCGGATCATCTTCCGCCACCAGTACGGCGAACTGCTGTTCAAGTACACCGACCTGCCGGGCCGCATCAAGGATGTCGGCGAGAGCGTCGGGGCCGACGCCGTCTTCACGTTCGGATGGTGGGAGACGGGCATGGACCACGGCAATCCCCACTACGAAGCCGATCCCGCGCAGGGCGGCGACGCGGGCTGGAAAAAGGCCATCGCCGACTACAAGAAGTCCGGCGGCAAGGTCCTGCTCTATTTCAACGGCAAGCTGATCGACCGCGAGAGCGAATTCTACAGGAGCGGTCGGGGCAAGGAGATCTGCTACCGCGACAACACGGGCGCCGAACTCTTCGAACAGTACCGTTTCACGGGCCAGGGGACGTTCCTGGGCGACTACAACGCCCGCACGTTCGTCGTGGCCGACACGCGGGCTCCGATCTGGCGCAAGATGCTCCTCGAATGGGCCGACCGCGCCCGCGAATACGGCGCCAACAGCGTCTTCTACGACCAGCTCGGATACGGCGAGCGGGCCACCAACTGGGACCTGAGCCGGGAGTTCCCGGTGCCCAACATGCGAGTGATCGCCGACAAGGCCGAGGTGCTGAAGATGGTCCGCGACCGCAACGTCAGCTTCGACCCCGAGTTCGCGCTCGGCACCGAGTGGCTGACCGACGTCACGGCGCAGTACTGCGACTACATCCACATCTATCAGGTCACCGCCGGCAAATACAGCTTCATCGACTGGTTCCGCTACACGTTCCCCGAGATCGTCATCTCCGACCGCGAGATCCGCGACGACACGGATATCGAGCGCCGTGTGAACAACACGCTGCTGAAAGGACTCCGCAACGACATCGAAATTTACCGCTGCCGCGACCTGATCGACCAAACGCCGCACTACCAGGCCTACCTGGCCCAAGTCAACGCCATCAAGGGCAAGTACGAAGACCTGCTGCTGGCCGGCACCTACCGCGACACGGAGGGCTTCACGCTGTCGAACCCCGGCATCGAGGCGCGCGCCTACACCAACGGCGACAGCATGGCCGTGGTGGCCACCCGCACCGAGGAGGGGACGGCCGTGAAGGGTGCGATCGAGGTCCCGGGCTACCGTTTCGCGGAGGCTTCGACGCTCGGCAACGCACGGGTTTCGCCCGACGGCCGCGAGGTGACGCTGGGGCAGTACGACCTCGCCGTGCTGATTTACGAAAAGACGAAGTGACCATGCGCGGACTGCAAACGAATGCAACGACGAAAACGTCCGGCGCCCGCGTGTCGGAAGCTCCCACCCTGCGCATCGCCAACCGCCACGTCTCGGCCGTGTTGTGCCTCCCCGACGCCGAATGCGGCTACTACCGGGGCACACGTTTCGACTGGGGCGGCGTCGTGCGCGACTTGCGCAGCCGGGGACACCGCTACGTCTCGGAGTGGCAGCCGCGGCACGATCCCCTGCGGCACGACGGCCTGACCGGCCCCGCGGACGAATTCACCGAGATCGGTTACGAGCGCGCGCGCCCCGGACAGGAGTTTCTCAAGATCGGGGTCGGCACGCTGCGCAGATTCTCCGACCAGCCCTACGACCGGTTCCGGCTCTACGAAATCGCCGACTCCGGCATCTGGGAGACGACCGCCGAGCGCGACCGCGTGGAGTTCCGCCACCGGCTGCTGAGCGACGAATACGGCTACGACTACCGCAAGACGCTGCGGCTGACCGACGCACCGGGCCTGCGAATCGAATACACGCTCAAGAACCTCGGTCCCGCACCGCTCACGGGCTATGTCTACAACCACAATTTCTTCACGCCGGACCGCATGGCCACGGGTCCCGACACCGCGATCCGTTTCCCGTTCCAACCCGCGGGCACGTGGCGCGAGGCTTACGACAGCGTGGCGCTGACGCCCGACGGCATCGCCTTCAGCCGTCCGCTGAACCCCGGCGAGTCGGTCTTCATGGGCGACCTCCACGGCCGGGACCCCGAAACCCAGGAGTACGGGTTCAGCCTCCGCAACCTCCGCACGGGGGCCGGCGTCCGGGCCTCGGGCAGCGGAAAGCTGTCGCACATGGTCTTCTGGGCCTGCCCCACGGCGGCCTGCCTCGAACCCTACATCCCGTTCCGGGTCTTTCCCGGGGAGACGGGCGTGTGGCACATCGACTACGAACTGCTGGTATAAGAGAAACCCCGGAGCTCAGGCTCCGGGGTTTTCTTTAGGTGTCGTGCAGGCGTC
>CATKXN010000029.1 GCA_949840605.1 uncultured Alistipes sp. | reverse complement strand
TGGCCATGTTCATCGACAGCGCCTGCCCTGCTTACGATATTGCCGTCCGGGGGCTTCCGCTGTTCGCATCTGGGTTCGTTTTCTTTGCTGTGAATATCGTGGCGATCAGCAATTTCCAGAGTGTCGAACGGGCTCGTCCGGCCATGCTGGTCACCGTGCTGCGCGGTTTCGTCTTTATGGTAGCCTGCTTCTTCGGACTGCCCCTGCTGCTGGGTGTCGAGGGCATCTGGCTGGCCGTGCCGCTGGCCGAAGTGCTTACCTTCGGGGTCGTCATGGCGATTTACGGGCGCGGACGCCATCTTGTGGCGGCTCGATAAATTTCACTATCTTTACGGTCTCAAACCCGTGAGGCATGGAGGCATTTATCGAAAAATTCAGCCGGAAGTACAACCTTCCTGCAGAGGATTGCCGGCGGCTCGTGGACCGGATGGAACGGCGCACCTTCCGCAAGGGCGAATGGTTGGTCCGCGAAGGCGAACGCAATTCCGATTTCTACGTCGTGAGCCGCGGCATCTGGCTGGGACACTACTGCAACGACGGCGTGGACGTTTCGGTGTGGTTCGCCGGCGAGGGCGAGGCGCTTTTTTCGACGTGGGGATACGTCGGCGACGCCCCTTCGCAGATCACCATCGAAGCGATGTGCGACGCCGAGCTTTACGGCATCGCCAAAGCCGATCTGGAGGAGTTCTTCGCCTCGTCGGTCGGGGCGGCCAACTTCGGTCGGCGGATTTTCGAGCAGCAGTTTCTGGACCTCGAGAACTGGATTCTTTCGGCCGGGGCTCCGCGGGCTGAGGAGCGTTACCGCGCACTGATGGCCGAGAGTCCCGAACTGCTGCAGGTCGTCCCGCTGAAGCATATCGCCTCCTACCTCTGGATCACCCCGCAGTCGCTGAGCCGCATCCGGGCCAAACTGGGAAAGAAAAAAGGCTGACCGTCGGGTCAGCCTTTCATTTCGTGTTTTGGGAGTTCCCACCCGCCGCCGAGGGCCTTGTAGAGCCCGACCAGCGCCAGGTATTCGTTGCGCACGGCCTTGCTCTCCTCGATCTGTGCGTCGAAGAATTTCCGCTGGGCGTCGAGTACGTCGATGTAGCGGATCACGCCGTTTATGTACTGCAACTTGGCCAGCACGACGTATTGCCGGGCCGCCTCCTTGAGGTTGAACTTCAGCTCGGCCGTTCTGCGCATGTTGCGGTAGGCAATTACGGCGTCGTTGACCTCCCGGAAGACCTCCAGCACCTTTTGCTCGTAGGCCAGCCGCGCCTGGTCGTAGGCCGCCAGCGCTGCGCGGTATTTCGCCCGTTTCGACCCGAAGGCGAACAGCGGTGCCGCGAGGCTGCCGGCGGCATAGGAGAACGGGGATTCGACAAGACCTCTGAGGGCGTCGTTTTCGAGTCCTCCCGTCAGCGAGATCGTCAGCCGCGGGAACCGGTCGGCCCAGGCCATGCCGGCCGCGGCCGTCGCGGCTTTCAGGTTCTGCTCGGCCTGCCGCACGTCGGGACGGCGCTGCAGCAGCGTCGAGGGCAGCCCGATGGCCAGCGAGTCGGGCATCGTGACGTTCATGTTCATCTTACTGCGCGACACGCGGGCGGGATATCCTCCTGCGAGTACCGAAATCTGGTTCTCCTTTTGGACGATCTGCAATTCGAGGTCGGGGATCAGCGCCGAGGCGCTCGCCAGCTCGACTTTCGCCTGCTGATAGGCCGTCTCGGAGGTCAGGCCGCCTTCGAAACGCAGCCGGGCCTGCCGCATGCTCTCCTCGCGGGTCTCCACCGTGCGGCGCACTATGTCCAGTTCGTGGTCCAGGGCCGTCAGTTCGAAATAGGCCGTGGCGACCTCGGCGACGAGCGTCATCTGCAGGGCCCGCGCCGCCTCGACCGAGGCGAGGTATTCCGCCGCCCCCCTGCGCTTGGCCCACCGCAGGCTGCCCCACAGGTCGGCCTCCCAGCTCAGGGTCGCCTTGACGTCGAATTCGGCGTCGCCCTTGTGGGCTTCGCCGGAGTAGTCGTTGGTTTCGTAATCGGCGGAGACCAGCCCGCCGAGCGACGGCAGCTGGGCCGCCCTGCTCACGCGGTAGAGTTCCTCCAGCTGGCGGATGCGCGCCTCGGAGGACTGCATGTCGCGGTTGCGGTCGAGCGTGCGGGCGATCAGCCGGCAGAGTGTCGTGTCGGTGTAGACCTCCCACCAGGCCATGTCGCCGATGGTCAGCGAATCGGTGTGCCCGGCGACGATCTCGGCGGGGAGGTTCAGTTCCGGGGCCGGACATCTCTTCTGCACGGAGCAGCCTCCTGCCGCCGTCAGCAGCAGGGCCCCGAAAATATATAAGGTGTTTCGTTTCATCGTGCGCTCCATTTTTCTTTCAGTTTATACACCCAGACGAAGAACAGCGGTACGAAGACGATGCCGACGGTGATGGCCACCAGCATGCCGAAAAAGACGCCCGTGGCGATGCCCTGACGGCTGGCCGATCCGGGGCCGCTGGCGAAAACCAGCGGCAGCATGCCGAGAATGAAGGCCAGCGAGGTCATGACGATGGGACGGAAACGCAGGCGTGCGGCCAGGATGACTGCCGTGAGGATGTCGCGGCCGTTCTCGACCTCATTCTTGGCGAATTCGACGATCAGGATGGCGTTCTTGGCCACCAGGCCCACCAGCATCACCAGTCCGATCTGGAAGTAGATGTTGTTCTCCAGTCCGCAGGCCCAGTTGCCCAGATAGGCGCCGATGCCGGCGATCGGCAGCGAGAGGATCACCGCCACGGGGATCAGCCAGTTTTCGTACTGCGCCGCGAGGAACAGGAAGACGAAGAGGAAGGCCAGCGCCAGCACATACCCCGTCTGTCCGCTGACGTGCTTTTCCTGAAAGGAAAGTCCGCTCCACTCGATGCCGATCGACTGCGGCAGGTGGCGGCGGGCGATCTGTTCGAGGATGGCCATGGCCTGCCCCGAACTGTAACCCTGTGCCGCCTCGCCCGAGACGGTCGCCGAGTTGAACATGTTGAAGCGCCGGATGGTGCCCGGTCCTGTGGTATAGGAGGTCGTGCCGAGGGCCGTCACGGGGATCATCGCCTTGTCTGCGCCCCGCACGAAGAAGAGCCCCAGGTTCTCCCGCTGGGCCCGGTACGGGGCTTCGGCCTGGATATAGACGCGGTAGATGCGGTTGAACAGGTTGAAGTCGTTGACGTAGACCGATCCGGTGAAGGTCTTCATCGTCGAGAAGATGTCGGCCATCGGCACGCCCAGCAGCTGGGCCTTGTCGCGGTCCACGTCGAAATAAAGCTGCGGGATGTCGCCCTGCATCGACGACGAGAGGCCCGTCAGCTCCCTGCGCTTCGAGGCGTAGTGCAGCAGCGTGTCCACGGCCCGCCGGAGGTCGTCGTACGAGGCGTTGCCGCGGGCTTCGAGCACCATTTCGAATCCGCCCGAAGCGCCCAGTCCCGGAATGACGGGCGGCGTCGAGAGGTAGACCTTGCTTTCGGGATAACGGCGCAGCTCCTCGCGGACGGCATCCATCAGCCGGCGGATGTCCGAACTCTTGCGTTCGTCCCACGGCTTGAGGATCACCGTCAGCTGGCTGCGCGACTGGTTGGTGCCCGTGCGGGGGCTCGATCCGGTGACGTTGAGCACATACTGCACGTCTTCGAGCGACATCAGATAGTTCATGGCGCGGTCCGTCACGCGGCGCGTGCGTTCGAGCGTGGCTCCCTCGGGAAGCTCCAGCTCGACGGTGAAATAGCCCTGGTCCTCCTGCGGCATGAAACTCTGGGGGACGATCCGGTTGAGCGCCCACAGCGCCGCGAGCGTCAGCACGAAGAGCGCCAGCATGCGTTTCGAGTGGCGCACGCCGCCGCGGATCATCCGCTCGTAGAATTTGGTGCCGTTGGCCAGCCAGATGTTGATACGGCGGAAGAGGCGGTTTTTCTTCCGGCCCGAATCGGGGCGCAGAATCAGGGCGCAGAGGGCCGGCGAGAGCGTCAGGGCTACGAACGTCGAGATCAGCACCGAGACGGCGATGGTGACGGTGAACTGGCGGTAGAGCTGGCCGGTGATGCCCGAGAGGAAACTCACGGGGACGAACACGGCGCACAGCACCAGCGACGTGGCGACGATGGCGCTGCCCAGTCCGCTCATGGCCTTTTTCGTGGCTTCGTAGGGCGAGAGCCCCTCCTCGTCCATCGTGCGCTCCACGGCCTCGACGACTACGATGGCGTCGTCCACGACGATACCGATGGCGAGGATCAGTCCCAGCAGGGTCATCATGTTGAGCGAGAAACCGAAAGCCAGCATCACGCCGAACGTGCCGATCAGCGAGATCGGCACGGCGATCGTCGGGATGAGCGTCGCGCGCCAGTTCTGCAGCGAGAGGAAGACCACGAGGATCACAAGCAGCAGGGCTTCGAACAGCGTGTGGTAGACCTCCCTGATCGACTGCGAGATGTAGGAGGTCATGTCGAACGGGATCTCATAGGAGATGCCCTCGGGGAAGCTGCGGCTGATCTCCTCCATCGTTTCGCGCACCGAGCGCGCCACCTCTATGGCGTTGGCGCCCGGCAGCATGTTGATGTTCATCACGGCCGCATTGCCGCCGTTGATGCCGCTTTCGGTGCTGTAGGACGAGGCTTCGAGCGAGATGCGGGCCACGTCCCGGAGGCGGATGAGCGATCCGTCGGGGTTGGCGCGGACGACGATCTCCTCGAACTCGCCCACCGACGAAAGACGTCCGCGGGCCGTGATCGGGATCGTGACGTCGAGGTCCGTGATGGGCTGCTGGCCCAATACGCCCGCCGCCGATTCGCGGTTCTGGTCCTTGAGGGCTTTTTGCAGGTCCTGGACCGTCAGCCCGAGGTTGGCCAGTCGGTCGGGCTGCACCCAGACCTGCATGGCGTAGTAGCGGCTGCCGACGTTCGAAACGCTGCCGACGCCCTTCACGCGGCGCAGCATGTCCAGCACGTTGAGCGTGGCGTAGTTCGAAAGGTAGATTTCGTCGAACTTGGGATCGTTCGACAGCAGCGTGATGGTCATCAGGCGGCTCGAAGCCTGCTTCTCGACCGAAATGCCGTTCTGGATGACCTCGGCCGGAAGTCGTGCTTCGGCCTGCTTCACGCGGTTCTGGATCTCGACGGCCGCCAGGTCGGCGTCCGTGTCGATGTCGAACGTGACGGTGGCGGAGAACCCGCCCGAGTTGCTGCTCGTCGACTCCATGTAGAGCATGCCGGGCGTTCCGTTGAGCTCCTGCTCGATGGGCGTGGCGACGGCCTGCGTCACGGTCTGGGCGCTGGCGCCGGGATATGACGCCGAAATCCTCACCACCGGGGGCACGATGCGCGGATACTGGTCAACGGGCAGCAGCACCAGTCCCAGCAGGCCGACGATGACGATGACGACGGAGAGAACGGTCGAGAATACGGGCCGGTCGATAAAGAAATCCGATTTCATGGCTCGCTATTTTTCAGACGTCTCCGTCTCGGTTGCAGGACTCTTTTCCGGGGCCGTTACGGGGTCCACCTTCTCTCCGTGGGTGAGTTT
Source organism: uncultured Alistipes sp. (assembly GCA_949840605.1). The sequence goes on along the minus strand of CATKXN010000029.1, from coordinate 17,636 downwards.
ATGGAAACCCTCCACGACGATCTTCTCGCCCGGAACGACACCCCGTTCGACGATCACCCGGTTGCCGACCTCGGGGCCGAGTTCGATCATGCGGCGTTCGGCGATGCTGTCGGGCCGTATGACGAAAACGTAGGCGCCGCCTTTCTCGATGACGACGGATTTGGTCGGGATGACCGTGGCGTTCTCGCGCACATCCAGCAGCAGGCGCACCTTGGTAATCTGCCCCGGCAGCAGGATGCGGTCGGGGTTGGCCATCTCGGCCCGCACGGAAAAGGTTCCCGTTTCGGGGTCTACCTGCGGATCGGCGAAATCCACGAGCCCGCGCAGCGGGTACTGCGTGTTGTCGGCCAGTGTGATGGTGATGTAGGGGTCCCACTTGCGGCTCGAATCCCGCTGCCCGAGGTTGACGTTGCGGGCCTTGCTCTTGAGGTAGTCGAGGCCCGTCATGCTGAAATCAACCCGCACGGTGTCGCTCTTGACCACCGTTGCAAGCAGCGATTTGCCGTTGGGACCCACGAGCGTACCGATGTCGACGCTGCGCTCGGAGATATAGCCCGACAACGGCGAACTGACGGTGGTGTAGCTCAGGGCCGTTTCGGTCTGCATGAGGTCGGCCTCGCTCATCGCCACGGCCGCCGCCGCGCTCTCGTAGGAGGCGATGGCGTTGTCGAGGTCCAGCTGGCTCGCGGCGTTCTGCTCGTAAAGCGGACGGATGCGCTGCAGATCGCGCTCGGCCTTGAGCGCCAGTGCCTTGTCCTTGTTCAGCTGGGCCCTGGCCTTGTTGGCGCGGGCCTGATAGAGTTTGGGGTCGATGATGAACAGAGGTTGGCCCTTCCGGACGTAGGTTCCCTCTTCGAATAGCATCTTTTCGAGGAAGCCCTCGACGCGGGCGCGGATTTCGACGAATTGCTGGGCGCGGATGCGTCCGACGTATTCGCCGTAGAGTTCGATATCGTCGGTCCGGACGGGTTCGATCTCCACCACCGGCAGGACGGGTCTTGCGGGTTCGGGACGCAGCCACCACCACACTCCTGCGGCCGCCACGACGGCGATTCCGGTGAGGACGATCCAGGTGCGTTTGGAAAAACGGCGGACCCTGCCGCCTGCCTTTTTGCCCAGTTCCAATGTGCGGCGGCCCGTCTGGAGGGCCTGCCGCGTGATTTTGTCACGGGATATTTTCATTGCTCGACATCTATATGTTGCTTGCCTGGTATGGATGTCCGGTATTGATGGACAAAATTAGGGATTTTTTGTCAATCTGTGTTCCGGACCAAGGCGAATCGAACGAATATGGTGCCGAAATGCCTGTTTTCGTCACCGAATGGATGCTCCGAACGGTAATTTCGATAACAAAATCCGGAATCCGTATACCAAAAGCCCGGAAAAACGGGTTTATATTTGTGTGCGATTAAAATGCTTTTGCGAATGTCCCGCCGAAAAACGAAACGTACCATGCTCATATTTCTCGGAATCGTCTGTCTGCTGGCCGCTGCGGCCGCGCTGTTCGTCAACCAGCCTTCGTTCGGCCGGCTGCCCCGCGGGGAGCGGTTGGCACGGATCGAACGCTCGCCCAACTACCGCGGCGGGCAGTTTCGCAACCGCGAATGCACCCCGCAGATCACATCGGACCGGGGGCGTGTGCCGACCATGCTGGGATTTCTGTTCCGTTCGACGAAGGGCCTGCGCCCGGCGGAGCCCGTGGCGGCCGTCAGGACCGACCTGCGGAGGCTCGACCCCGCGCAGGACCGGCTGGTCTGGTTCGGCCACTCCTCCTATCTGATTCTTTCGGGCGGGCGGCGGATTCTCTTGGACCCGGTCTTCCGGAGCGCCGCCCCGCTGGCATTTCTGAATCCGCCTTTTCCGGGCAGCGACCTCTACCGTCCGGAGGATATGCCCGCGATCGACCTGCTCGTCATCAGTCACGACCATTGGGATCACCTCGACTATCGTACGGTTCATGAATTGAAGGACCGCATCGGGACGGTTGTCTGCCCGCTGGGTGTCGGCGAACATTTCGAACGCTGGGGATTCTCCCCGGATCGGATCGTCGAGTTGGACTGGGACGAGGATGCCAGCCCCGTAGAGGGTTTCCGGGTCTTTTGCCTGACGTCCCGTCATTTTTCGGGCCGGGGGATGACCCCCAACCGCACGCTGTGGGCCTCCTATTTATTGGAAACTCCCACGCGGAAGATCTACCTCGGCGGCGACGGCGGTTACGGCAGCCACTTCGCGCAGATCGGACGGCGGTTTCCGGAGATAGACCTGGCGATTCTTGAAAACGGGCAGTACAATGCCGACTGGCGCTATATACATACGCTGCCCGACCAGCTTCCGCAGGCTGCTGCGGACCTGGGCGCGAGCAAGGTGCTGACGGTCCATCACTCGAAATACGCCCTGGCGCGGCATCCGTGGGACGAACCGCTGATAACCGCTGCGGCGATGGCCGGGCGTGAATCGCCCGCGGTCCTGCGGCCCGTCATCGGAGAGGTCGTCGAATTCTGAACGAAGGGGCTGTCTAACAAGTCCGAATTTTACGATTTCACCCCCGTCAGAACAAGCTCTGGCAGGGGTGATTTTCATTTTCGGGGACTTGTTAGACATCCCCTTTTTCGTCAGCGATCGGACGGACTATTCCGCCGGGGTGATCACGGCGGCGAACCCACCTCCTGGTGCGAGATGCACGGTCAGTGGTTTCGAGGCGTCGATGGGGAGCGTCGCACGCTTGTAATCCGCGGCCTTGCGGTCTGCGTTCGCGCCGTCGCGGAACAACATGGCGTCATGCTTCCCGCCCAGGAACGAAAGGTCGATCACCACGTCGCGGGGCGTCCAGTCCGTGATGCCGCCGACATACCATGTCGATCCCTTGCGACGGGCCGTGACGATGTACTCGCCCATTTGTCCGTCGAGGACGCGGGTTTCGTCCCAGACGGTCGGGATCGAGGCGATGAAATCCGTGCATTCCGGCTCGTGCAGGTAGTTCGTCGGCGAATCGCACAACATGTTCAGCGGCGAATCCAGCACGACGTAGAGCGCCAGCTGGTGACAGCGCGTGCCCTGGCTCATCGGCTCCGAGTTGACGGGACGGTAGTTACCCTTCGAGGCATTCCTCATCGCCCCCTGCGTGTAGTCCATCGGACCCGCGGCCTGTCGGATGAAGGGGATCGTCGCATCGTATTTCATCTGATCGACCGTCGGCGGCTGCCATTTCATCTGCTCCAGACCGTGCACGCCCTCGAAGTTCAGCACGTTGGGCCACGAGCGGTTCAGACCTGCTGGTTTGTGCGTTCCGTGCAGGTCGAGAATCAGGTTGTATTTTGCCGCCGTCGCCGCTGCGCGGTAGTTGAAGGCGGTCATCGGCTGGTCGTCGCGGTCCATGAAATCGACCTTGAAGCCTTTGACGCCCATCTCCGCATAGTGCTTGCAGACTCGCTCCATATCGCGCTCGAAAGCCCGATAGCCCGCCCAGAGGATGATGCCCACGCCTTTCTGTCGGCCGTATTCCACGATCTGCGGCAGGTCGATCTCCGGAACCACCTGCATCAGGTCGGCCTTTTTGTTCACGGCCCACCCTTCGTCGAGGATCACGTATTCGATGCCCTTCGCGGCGGCGAAGTCGATGTAGTATTTATAGGTTTCGGTGTTGACGCCGGTTTTGAAGTCTACGTCCGCGAGATTCCAGGCGTTCCACCAGTCCCAGGCGACCTTGCCCGGTCGGATCCACGACGTGTCGTCGAGACGCGACGGTGCGGCCAGCAGGAAGCTCAGGTCGCTCGCGGCGAGGTCGGTGTCCGTGCCGACGATGGCCACGCGCCACGGGAACGTGCGCGGAGCGTCGACCTCGGCGATATGGTCTTTCCGTTCCCGGACGAGCATTTGCAGGTTGTTGTGACCGCCCTGCTCCAGTTTTTCCGGGCAGGGCGCGAAGACTCCTTTCAGGGCGTTCTTTGCTGCTCCGGCGTTGGTCAGGTAGAGCCCCGGGTAGTTTTCGAGGTCGGTTTCCGTAATGCAGACCTTCACCCCGTCGCCGGCGTCCACCACCAGCGGCAGGAACATCAGGCGTCCGGGATTCAGCGCCGAAAGGCGTGCCGTGGTGTAGGTGTTCTCGAACGAGTTGAAGAACTGGCTTTCGAAATCTCCCTCCTTGCCTCTCGCCACGTAAGGAACCGTGGCTTCGAAATCGGCGGGGAAACGGTATTCCGTCTGTTCGCTCACGATGTTGAAGGGCTTTTTCGCGCGGCTCACGAAGCGGTAGGCGACGCCGTCGTCGTAGGCTCGGAACTCCACCGACCAGTCTCCCTTCATGCGCAGCGTCAGGGAGTTGTAGCGTTCGCGGAGCGAATCGGCGCGGTAGAACGGCGACGGGATCACGGCGTCGACGCTCGTGCGCGAGACGCCCGCCACGTGCGGGTCGACGCCCCACGTCGTGCCGTCGTCGAGCGTCAGCGAGAGGGGCGAGTCGTCCAGCGCCGGACGTCCGTCGAAGGTGACGGCATAGGTCAGCGCATCGTCTGCGGCGACGGTCGTTCGAAGGCGGCCGTCCGGGGAGGAGAGCGAGTAGGTTTTTCGGGCCTGCGCGGAGAGGGCGCAGGCGACGGTGGCTGCAAGCAGCAGGAGCGTTTTTTTCATCTGCATTATTTGTTCTTTTGGCGTGTTGTAAACCGGCCGGGCGGAAGCCTGCGGAGCTGCCGCCTATGAGGTTTATCCGGTCCGGCGGTTAAAGATACGAATTTTTGGCGGAATCTGCAGACCGTTCCGTTTTTTCCGGGCTGCGTACCGGCTTCGTTTCGTCTGCTGCGGATCAGCATATAAGGAAATAGAGGTAGTCCTTGAGCTTCACCCGAAGAATTTTGAGCGACTGGGTGATATAATATTCCACGGTCTTGACCGAGACGCCGAGCTTTTCAGCGATCTCGCGGTTCGTGCTGTTTCCCGATCGGCTCATCTCGAATACTTGTCTGTAATGTTCCGGCAAACCTTGCACCGCCTCCGCGATCCGGGTTTTCATATCCGAAAGGAACAGACTGTCGGGATCGTCGAACCGGTCTTTCAGCCGTTCGTAAACGAATTGCTGAAAGGCCTGCTTGTAGCGTCGGTCGCGAATGGCATTGAGACAGCGGTTGCGGACGGCAACGAAAAGGTATGATTTCAGGGAACTCTCGACGCAGATGTTTTCCCGGCCTTCCCACAGATGTACCATGAATGCCTGCACCACCTCCTCGGCATCGCCTTCAGAGACGTACAACGAGGCATATGCGCACAAAGGGGCGTAATAGGACACGAAGATTTCATGAAATGCCGTCTCGCTTCCCTTATGCAGTCTGTCGACCAATGATTTGTCTTCCTCAGACATGTGCGCGCCACTGTTCATTTCATACAAAGGTAAGAATTCTTCCGAAAAACGATCGGATTTGTCGATTAAAAGCCGGATATAAAAAATATCTCATGTCGTGTTTAGGGTCGGGGAACTGCCGTGTGTCTTTCTCCAAACAGAAATGCAGAACAGCCTATGGAACCGAACTATTCCCCCGATACGACGACCTTGACAGATTATATCCGCAACGAGGTTTCACCGGAAGAAAAAGCCGCTGTCGAGGCCTGGGCCCGCGCCTCCGCCGAGAACGAGAAGGCGCTGCTGGACATTGCCCGCATCTGTTATGCCCGATCGGGACTTTCCTTCGAAACCCGCTGGGAGACCGAAAAGGCATACCGGAAAGTCATGAACCGTATCAGGCGCCGGCGCTATGTGCTACGGATCGACTGGCGGCTGGCGGCTGCGGCCGTCGCCGCGCTTTTCATCATCCATGCCGGCCTCTGGATAATGCGCACGCCGGATGCCAGCGGCGACATCGTCCTGAGTTCCAACGATGAAAAAAAAGTCGAATACACCCTGCCCGACGGAACCGTCGTCTGCCTGAACCGAAACAGTTCGCTGGTCTTTCCCGTCCGTTGCGAGAAACGGGAACGGCGGGTCGTGCTCGACGGCGAAGCCTATTTCAAGGTCGCGCATGATTCCCGCAAACCGTTCGTTGTGACAACGCGCAACGACGTGGAAATTCGGGTGCTGGGCACGAAATTCAACCTCGAAGCCTACGCCTCCGACAGTATCGTGCGGGCCTCGCTGCTCGAAGGAAGCATCAGCATGCATATCGACAACGGTACGCCCCGGGGGCTGGAGTTTTTCATGCAGCCGAACGAAGAAATAGGTTACAATACGCAGAGCGGCGCAGTCGAACGCTGCAGCGACGGCGTGCTGTCGGGCATCGAGTGGATGGACGACATCTTCGTTTTCAGGGATACGCCGCTTCCCGAAGTGATCCGGCAGTTATCTCACAATTTCGGAACGAACTTCGCCCTCGAAGACGCCGAATTGAGATCCTATCTTTTCACCGGCACCTTCGATAACTGCGAATTGCCGCTGATTCTCGAATACATGGAAATCTCCTCCGGCATCGACATCCGGGTCGAACATGCCGATTCCGGAAAGGATACGATCGTCCTGTCCCGGAAAAAATAACCCTTAAATCCATCCTGCCCATGAACGAATCCTGACTCGAAGAAAACAGCGTACGTGCTGCAACACATACGCTGTCCGGAAACATTTTTTAATCTAACCTGAAAGTTATCTTAAAAAACTTCACAAAGATATGAAAAACAAATATCTTTTCGGATATTCCGCACCTGAAATCCGCGTCGCAGGAATCCGAAAATATCTGTTCCTCATCCTGCTGCTCGGCCTGCTGCGCCCCCAGGGGACGTCAGCGCAGGTTCAGCGGAACGGTCTTACACTGCATATGCAGGACCGCCCGCTGATCGAGGTGATGGAATTCATCGAACACAACACCGAATACCGTTTTTATTACAACAGCAAGCTGCACGATTTGCAGCGCAGGGTCTCGATCGCCGTGGAAAACGGTGCAATTCCGGTGGTATTGGACAAACTGTTTGCGCCGTTGGGCATCTCCTATCGTATCCGGCAGCGGGATATCATCCTCGCCGATCCCCGTTCGGCCGCAGCTGCCAGACAGAACCCGCGGAGCGTGCAGGGCTCGGTGAAAGACGACGAAGGAAAGCCGCTTGTCGGCGTGACGATCCTGCTGAAAGGAACGGTGACCGGTGTTACATCGGGCGCCGACGGTATCTTCCGGATCCAGGTCCGGGGAGAGGCGCCCGTATTGCAGTTCTCCTACATCGGCTACCAGACGGTCGAGAAAACCGTTTCGCCCGGCACGACACATCTCGACGTGATTCTGAAATCCACGTCGCTGGAAGTCAACGAGGTGGTGGTAACGGCCCTCGGCATCACGCGAAAAGAGAAAAGCCTCGGTTACGCGGTGACCAAAATCAACAACGAGGATATGAACAACGTCGTCACAGGCAACTGGCTGAGCGGATTGTCGGGCAAGGTCGCCGGATTGAACTTCGACCAGTCGTCGGCCGGTCCCGGCGGTTCGATCCGCGTCACCTTGCGCGGCGAAGGGTCGCTCTCTTCGGGCAAGAACGAGGCGTTGTTCGTCGTAGACGGCGTTCCCATCCGCAGCAGCCTAACGACGGCCAACAGCGGGGGCACATACAGTAACGACAATGCCCCGATCGACTACGGCAATGGCGCCAGCGACCTGAATGCGGACGACATCGAGTCGATATCCGTGCTTAAGGGCCCCGCCGCAACGGCGCTCTACGGGTCCCGGGCGGCAAACGGAGCTGTCGTCGTCACCACCAAGAACGGCCGCAAGACCAAGGGGATAGGCGTCGTGTTCAGTACGGGCGTCACGTTTGAAAAAGCCGGCTTCTGGCCCGATTTCCAGAACGAATACGGCGCCGGAGCGTTCAACCGCACCGGTATCGGCGACAACGTCACGCCGCCCGAATATTCCTACTGGGCGGTCGATGCTTCGCACAGCGATACGGGCGTCGCCGTCCCGCGCGTTCATTCGCGCACAGCCTTCGGCGCGCCGTTGGACGGATCGCTCCGTTACATGTATGCCTCGAAGAATCAGGAGACGGGCGAATTCACCCGCCTGCCCTTCGTCCCGCAGGACTGGTACAAGGGTTTCTTCGAGACGGGCGTCACCTACACCAACAGCATTTCGATCGACGGCAACACCGGCAAAGGCACGGCCATCCGTCTCTCGGTCAAAGATCAGCGCAACGACTGGATCGTACCCAACACCGGTTACAATGCGCAGAACGTCAGCCTCTCCGTGCAGCAGCAGATGAGCCGTTTCATCAAACTCAACGCCAAGGTAACCTACTACCGGAAGAACAGCGACAACCTGCCCATGTCGGGGTATTCCACCGCCTCGCCGCTCTATTCGCTCATGTGGTGGCCCGTATCGGTTTCGGCGGCGGACATGAAACGGGAATACACCAGCGGTCGCATCCGGCAGATGTATGACGCTGGGACTACGGGGGGAGGCAACCTGATAAACCCCTCGGGCGACAACCCCTATTTCCAGACTTACGAACAGCTCAACACCCTGGAGCGGGATCGTGTCTACGGCAACTTCTCGCTCGACGTGTCACTTATTAAAAACCGCCTGAACCTGATGCTCCGTTCCGGCATGGACTACTACACCGATTTCCGCACGCAGCGCAAGCCGCAGTATTCCGTTGCCGTGCAGGAAGGAAACTACTTGGAGCAGAGCGTGCGTAACTTCGAGATGAATAATGACTTCCTGCTCTCCTACAAGGATACGTTCGGCGATTTCTCGGTCAACGCTTCGCTGGGCGGAAACAACATGGTTTCCAAATATTTCAATACGATCATCAAAGTCGATAAACTGCTGGAACCCAATGTCTTTATCCTCCAGAATTCGCAGGGACCGCTGAGCGTCGCTTCGTCGCGGAACCGAAAATCGATCAACAGCTTCTACGGGTTCGTCTCGCTGTCGTGGCGCGACATGCTGTTCGTCGATGTCACGGGACGCAACGACTGGTCGTCGACGCTGGCCCCGGGCAACAACTCCTATTTCTATCCGTCGGTGAGCATGAGCGTGCTGCTCGACGAGGTATTCGGTCTGCATGAGAAAGCGCCGTGGATCGACATGCTCAAACTGCGGGGCTCCTGGGCCAACGTAGGCAACGACACGTCGCCTTTCCAGCTGCTGCCGGTTTATGCCAACAGCAGTTTCAAAGGCGGCTACAAATTGTCGAGTTCCATGCAAAACTACAACATCAAGCCGGAAAACATCGAAAGCTGGGAAACGGGTATCGAAGCCCATCTGTTCGGCAACCGCTGGAATTTCGACGTAGCCTATTACAGTTCGGCGACCACCGATCAGATCATCAACGTCCCGACGGGCTACGAAACGGGCGCTTCGTCGCAGCTTATCAACGCCGGCAAGGTGACCAACCGCGGCGTGGAGATTTCCACGCGCATCGTACCGCTGAAGAACAAGAACTGGAACTGGACGATCTCGCTCAACTGGTCGAAAAACTGGAACAAACTGGTCGAACTGGCCCCGGGGGTGAACATGTGGCAGCTCAACACGACCAACTCCATCGGCGGCCGCGTAATGATCTATGCCTATCCCGGGACCGAATTGGGCCGTATATACGGCAAAGGTTACGCCCGTGCTCCCAAGGGCGCCTACTACTTCGACGATCAGGGGCGGAAGGTGGATTGCGGCAACCGGGTGATCGTCGACGCCAAAACCGGCAACCCCGTGCTGGGCGACGAACTGATAGACCTGGGGAGCATCTACCCCGACTGGCGTGCCGGCATGACGCAGACCGTCCGTTACCGCGGCGTGAGCCTGACGATGACCTTTTCGGGCCAATGGGGCGGACGGGCCTATTCGGTGAGCAACTTCGCGCTCTCTTACATGGGAAAGCTCAAAAATACCCTGCCCGGCCGCTACGACGGACTGATCCATCCCGGCGTGAATCTCGGCGACGACGGGCGCTACACGCCCAATCGGACCGTAACCACGGACATCGTAGATTACTACACCACTTACATCTGGAACCGGAACAACGTCGAGGCCAACACGTTCGACACCTCGTTCCTTAAGATGAAGGAGTGCCGGATCGACTATCGCCTTCCTGCGCGTATATGCCGGAAGCTCCGGGTCCTACAGGGCATTCAGATAGGCGTTTATGCCACCAATCTCTTCTGTTGGACCAACTGGCCCCAATACGATCCCGAAGTGGCTGCGCTGGGCGGAAATTCGCTCAACAAAGGCGTGGAGACGGGCGGATACCCCATGACGCGCACCTACGGATTCAACCTCAAACTCTCCTTCTAATCCCGTTTGCCATGAATACCAAACTGTATATCTGCTGCGGTCTGTTCCTGCTGGCAACGACCGGCGGCTGCAATCATAAATTCGACGAGTACAACACCAATCCCAACCAGATGGACATGTGGAAAATCGGACCGGAAAGCATGCTCGAAGAGGTTATCTACTCCGGAGCCGACGGGTTTCTGTACCGCACGCGCCTGCTGAACGGCGAACTCATTCAGTATACGGCGTCCGGAGGGCTCACTCAGGCCTATCACCGCTATGCCCTCGACAACAGCGTGATGTCGAGCGCCTGGACGCACCTTTTCGCCTGGGCGGCCAATGCGGACCACATGGCCCAGCTCGCCCTGCGCAAGGAAAATCCCAACTGCCGGGCCATCGCCCTGACGATGAAGGCGCTTTTTCTTTCGAACGCCGCCGACGTCTTCGGCGACGTGCCCTGCAGCGAGGCTTTCAACGGCCGGGACGGACTGACGAAACCCGTTTTCGACACCCAGCGGTCGGTCTACGAACAAATTCTCTCCGACCTCGAACTGGCCAATACCCTCTACGACGAGTCGCTGAAGCTCCAGATGCCGTCGCGCGACCTGCTCTACGGAGGAGATATCAAAAAATGGCGCCGGTTTACCAACTCGCTGCACCTGCGGCTGCTGATGCGCCTCTCGAACCGCGACCGCGAAATGGGCGTGAGTGAAAAGATCGGAGCCATGGTGGCCGATCCTGCCGCCTACCCCGTCTTTACGGGCAACGGCGACAACGCGACGATTTTCTATTCGGGGCAGACGCCTTTCATCAACCGTTTCGGCAATGAGAACGTAACCAATTTCACTGCGAACGGGAACAAACCCGCCGAGCAGCTTATTGGAATGCTCGCAGAGCCGGGCGACCCGCGGATTTCGATCTGGTTCGTCGAGAAAGGAAATGCCTGGAAAGGGATGGTAAGCGGGATGCCGACGCAGGAGACGGATGCCAGCGGTGTGGCCTGGCTCAACAAACAGACGCTGGGCGAATACACGTCGCCCTACTCGCTGATGAAGTACGACGAGGTGCAGTTCATCCTTGCGGAGGCGGCCCAGCGCGGCTGGATCGACGGCGGCCGGGAAGCTGCCGGGAAATACTACGAGCAGGGAGTACGCGCCTCGATTCGCTTCTGGGCCGACAACGATCCTGCGGAAATTCCCGTTCCGGACGCCATGATCGATGATTTCCTGCAAAAAATACCTTACGACGGGACCCTGCGGCTGATTGCGGAGCAGAAATACGTGGCCCTCTTCTGGACGGGATACGAGGCGTGGCATGAATACCGCCGCACCGGGTATCCGGAGTTGAAAATCGGTTCGGGGACTCTGAACGACCACATTCTGCCCACGCGGTTCGCCTATCCGACCAATACGGCCGAAAGCAATCCGGACAACTATGCACAGGCCGTGGCCCGCATGGGCGGGGCCGACAATATGAAAACCCCGGTTTGGTGGAGCAAGCAGGCCGCCGAGGGACGTTAGGTTTGTGAATCAATGTATAATGAGACCGATTATGAAATCATACATATCCATATTATCAATGCTGGCCGCATTGGTCTTGGGTTCCTGCAGGGACGATGAAACCGGGGAGTCCTACCTGCGGCTTTACGACAGCCCCGAAGCTCTCGTGCTGGATCAGACCGGAGGCCGCCAGGAGTTTGTCCTGCACGCCCGTATCGGGGATTGGCAGGTGCGCCCCGAATACGATGAAGACCTTTCATGGATGGAAATATGGCCCATGAAAGGGCGTGACGACGGGCGTTTTACCATTGAGGTAAAAGCCAACAAGAGTGCTTTCGACCGCTTGTGCGATCTGCAGATCGTCTCCGGCGGCAAGGTCGTCCAGGTCATCCCGATTCGTCAGCAGGGTGCCGAACCGTTCCTCTCGCTCGATTTCGGCGCCGACTGCAAGCGCGTCTCGGCAACGGGCGAAACGTTCGACATCGGGGTGATCGCCAACACGGGCTGGAAAGCCGAGGTGCTGGGCGACGCGTCGGCGTGGATCCATCTGACCGAGGCTTCCGAACAAAGCCAGAGCATACTCGTCGACAAGAACGAAACCGACGGGGAGCGCACCGGAGCCATCCGCTTCAGCGCCCCGCAGACGGCGCTGTCGGTCATCCTGCAGGTGCTTCAGTTCGACCCGGCGACTGATTTCGCCTATGCGCGGAAGACCGATATCGCTGCCCTGCTCGCCAAAGTCCCGTCCGGAGGCGAGATCACCGAAAACCTCTATATCGAGGCTTATGTGACCAGCGATCTGACCCGGCATGCCTTCGGGCCGAAGACGATGTTTGTGCAGGACGAGAGCAAACGCGGCCTCTGGATCGAGTTCGCCAGCGAAAAGGAGAACGTCTATGCGCTCAACGACAAACTGTCGCTTCACATGTACGGAGCCGTCTTCCAGCAGGAGCAGCCCTCGACGTCGCTGAAGGTCGTCAATTTCACGACATCGTCGGTCAAGGCCCGCGAAGCTGGGGCAGGCATCGAACCGATTTCCGTCGCCTCGCTCGCCGAACTTGCCGACTGCGAAAATACGCTGGTGCGGCTCGAAAAGGTGGAATTCGTCATGCCTTACGGCACTTACGTCAACATTGCCGAGAACTATTACAACAAGACCAACGGCAGCGCCACGGCCGCGGAGTTCAACGACGGAACCACGGAATACGGACATTTCCTGCGCGACGGACGGGGGAACCTCGCCAAACTTTACACCTCGGTCGGGTTCACCGACCGATTCGAGGCGCTGATGCCCGAAGGTTCGGGGCCGCTCACGGGCATCGTCGTCAAACGCCGGAAGAACAATACGGTAAGTCCCGTCATCCGGCTGCGCAGCCATGCGGACAACGGGGTTTCGGCCGATCCTGCGACGCGCATCTCCAAAACCGTCATGCAGTTCGGACCGTGGAAGGGCATCGATCCCCTCCCGTCGGTATCCGCCAGCGTAGGAACGGGTTCGATCCGCACCTCCAGCCTGACCCCGAACGTCGCCTCGAAGAGCGGAACGACTTCGCTTTACTGGCAGTGGAGCTATACGCGCTTCAACCCGGCTGAGCTCGACGAAAACGGGGCGGGCATTCCGGTTTACGCAAACAATATTGCGCTCCAGTACACCTCGCTCGGCGCGAAGGTATGGTGGAATGCCAACGGTTCGACGATCAAGGACCAGCCGGGCGAAGCGTGGATAATCAACACCTCCACGACCGGCGTCGCGGGACATCTTTGGCTGGCGTTCAATAACATGAGCACCAATACGGGACCGCTGAAGTTCACGGTGGAGTGGGCCGAAGACGAGAACGCGCCCGCTGCCGACTGGCAGTATATCGATCAGTACATGGCCTCCGAGTTCCAGAGCGGCTACCAGCTGATGCAATATGTCATTCCGCTGCCGGACGCCCTGCGCGGCAAGTCCAAAGTCGTGATCCGCATGCGGGTCGCCGAAGACCTGTGCGCCAAGAACAACGGGACGAAGATGAACAAGACTTCGGCGTTGAACATGATTTCGTTCATGTGCATTTCGGAATTGTAGAACTCTAACTCAGCTGATGATGAAAACAAGCTATAAACAGTTTTTCGCAATGTTGCTCACGCTCGGCGCAGCATGGACTGCGCCGGGGTGCGGCGACGACAAAACCGCCCCCGAAATGACTCCGAGGCGGTTGGTCGGGAATGTCTATATGAAACCCTCCATGGCGGTCTATCCCGGTCAGACGGTCGAGTTCCAGGGGCGCGGATTCGAGCGGGGCGACCTGTTGGTCTTCCGCTCGGCGGCGGGCTCGGCGGAGGCTGCGCTGCAGGATATCGGCGACAGCTACGTCTCGTTCGTGGTTCCCGAAAATTTTTCCGCCGGACAATATACGGTGCTGGTACGCCGGGATGCGGCCGAACAGGTGCTCGGCTATACGGAGATCCGCCTGTCGCTCGATTACGACCGAATCCCCGACCGGGAGGGTGCCTCCGTCAAAGGCGTGGTCTTCTGCGGTCTCGAACCCCTCGCGGGTGTCCGGGTTTCGGACGGAATCGTCACCGCAACCACCGACGAAAACGGATACTACTGGCTCGCATCGGACAAATATCACGGCTATGTGTTCGTGAGTTTCCCGTCGGGTTACGAGCCTGTCGCCGACAACAAGGCTACTCCGGCCTTTTGGGCCACTCTCTCCGCCGGAAAGGAGATCTGCGAGCAGCATAATTTCGAGATGCGCAAGGTCGACAACGACCGGCACACCGTGATTGCGGCCGCGGATTTTCACCTGGCCAACCGGAACAAGAACGTAAAGGATATGGACCAGTTCGCCGAGGGGTTCATGAAGGAGGCCTCGCGCATGATCGCGCAGCACGTTCTGCCGGTTTACACGCTGGTATTGGGCGACATGACGTGGGATGCTTTCTGGTACAGCTATATCTATGCGCCGTCCAATTACAAGGTGACGATGTCATCTTACCCCGGGCTGATGTTCCATGCGATGGGCAACCACGACAACGACCCCTATTTCCCGGATGATTTCGAAGCCGAAACGGCCTATAAAAAGGTGCTGGGACCCTCCTACTACTCGATGAATATCGGCCGGGTGCATTACATCGTCCTCGACAATACGGTCTACCGGAACGTCGGCGGCGGTCCGGGGCAGCCGGGCGACCGCTCTTACGAAAAATACCTCACCGATGTCCAGAAGAAATGGCTCGAAGAGGATCTGGCCGCATTGCCGGACAAAAGCGCTCCCGTTGTGGTGGCCGCCCACAGCGCAACCTACGACACCTACAACAAGAATTTCGTCAACAGCCCTTTCCTGCGTCCTTCGGCGGAATCCGAAGCGGTGGTTCGTCTTTTCGACGGATTCGGCGACGTGCATTTTCTGAGCGGACATTCGCACTATAACATGAACGCCGAGATTTCGCAGAGCGTTTTCGAGCACAACACCGCATCGGTCTGTGAAACATGGTGGCAGTCGGGTTTCCTGAGCGGCCGCAGCATCTGCCGCGACGGCACGCCGGCCGGATACGGGGTTTACACGATGGACGGAACCCAGGTGACATGGTATTACAAGGGCATCGGCGAAGATCGCGACACCCAGTTTCGAAGCTACGATATGAACGTGGTGAAAAAGCATTTCGCCGATCCGGACTTTCTGCAGGCACTGGCCAAATACCCCAAGCGCGGTACGGACGACTATGCGGACTACCTCCCGAACACCGTGCTCCTGAACGTATGGAACTACGACCCGGCATGGAAAATCGTCGTTCGCGAGAACGGCAGTCCGATTCCCGTGGAACGGGTTTATGAACGCGACCCGCTCCATACGCTCACTTACGATTATGCGCTGGTCAAGAAGGGCGGCACGCCGTCGGATGACGGCGTATCGGTGAAAAACTCCCATATGTTCCGCGTGGTGGTCTCGAGTGCCGGAACAGCACTCGAAATCGAGGTTACGGATCGTTTCGGCCACGTTTACAAAGAACTGATGCGGCGTCCCAAAGCCTATGAAATCACAATGCGGTAACGATGAAACTAAAAGCGCAATCAATGAAAAACAGAATCGAATGGCGAAACTGTCTGGCGGCAATGCTGGCCATGACAATGCTGGCGATTTCGTGCAAAGACGACGCCACCGACGTTACGGAACAACTCTCCGTGTCGCAGGCAAGGTTGGATATCGATAAGTCAGGACTTACCTACGACGGCACGGAGGCCGTCGTGGAGGTGACATCCGATGCCTTTTGGCTGATGACTGTGTCTCCGACGGCGGACTGGCTTTCGGCCGCACCGATGGCAGCCGGCGGACCGGCGAAAATAACGATTTCGGCATCGCCCAATCCGGGTATGGAACGCACGGCCGAACTCAGGCTTGAAACTTTGGCCGGGACCCGTGCGACTCTGACCATACATCAGGGGGCAGCCTCCGACCGGACGGTTTACCTGAGGGAAACATTCGGAACCGGAGCTTCGATGATCCCCGTCGGAGATTTCGACGGCTGGAATGCCTCGGGTATCGGTATCTCTGGGACAGCCTATGCGGGAACCGGCGTCAACATTGATGCCGAAGAACAGTCTTCCGGTTATAACGACGCTTCGGCCGGCAACAACGTCCTGTTTTCGAAAGTCGATGCGCCGTTCACAATCGGACCGGTGGCGCTTTGTGCCGGGATCGACCTGAGACTGCGTTTCGGAGCCTGGTTCCCGACGGGAACCGACGTGCAGCATCTTCGCGTGCAGGCCAGCCGCGATGCAAAAAACTGGACGGAACTTCTTTGCAGCCGGGCGTCGACAGCCGGATGGGCGGAGTCTCTTTCCGAATTTTACGTGGATTCGAAGGAGGTAAACAAACTTTATTTCCGCTTTACATCCCGTGTGCCGGGGGTGCGTATCGATGACGTCTGCCTGATCGAAGGCGAACCTGGAGAGGGCGAATTGCTGGAGTTCAACACCGACGTCGATGACGGCAAAGAGGCGGGCTACGTCTATTTCGAGGATCGATTCGACTGGGACACCGCCGAATTCGGAGGGACGGATTTTATCGGCGACCCCACGGTCGGAGGCTCCGAGACGCGTTTCGATCTGGTCAAGGACGAACGGCTGAAAGAGATACTCGTCAACTCGGGGTGGACGATGGCCGCGGAGCAGCCTTACGCATACCTGAGGTTGGGCTATCTCAAAATGGGCAAAACACTCATGGCAGGTGCCGTACTGACACCGAAATTAGAAAAAATCGCAACCGGCACATCGGTCGATCTTATCGTGACGTTCGACGCTACCGTGCAGGAATATAAGGGCGTAAAGGATCTGGACGGCTTGATCGTCGAAGTTGTAGGCGGCGGAACCGTCAACGGGGATACGAGTACCTCAGCTCGCATCGATACCGAATCCTGGAACACCTGGAGAACATGCTCGGTTGTGGTTCGCAAAGCCACTTCCAAAACCCGAATCCGTTTCGGCTGTGCATGGGATAACGCCGATATGAAAGCTCAAAACAAGTCCAACCGCTTCTACCTGGATAACGTCCGGGTGGCGAAAGCGCCGCAGACTGAAGAATAGCTGAGGAAGAACCCGCCGACCGATCGGTCGGCGGGTTTATCGTCGGACGCTTCGGCCTCCGTAAATAGCGATTACGGCAATACGCCCAAGCCGACGAACTTACTGCGGCAGTTATGGATAAAGACAAGAGGGGCAAAATGATTTTATGTATTACACTCTGTTTGACAAACGGCGTTATTGGGGCATTCTGAGTTACACAACGGATGTCGACGCTCTCGTCCCCAAGATAGAACTACTCCTTCGATCCACTCGTTGCGGATAGCATACAGCATAAAGTTCTTCAAACAGCACAACAGATTGACCGCACCGTTGGTCTTGCAGTTATGGGCCGTCTGGATA
>CATKXN010000028.1 GCA_949840605.1 uncultured Alistipes sp. | reverse complement strand
CGGCTGAAAACCATCGTCGTCTATACGAAAATGTGCCGCGGCGAGATGACGCGGCACATACTGAAAAACCGGATCACCGATCCTGCGGCACTCCAAACTTTCGAATGGGAAGGTTTCCGGTTCGATCCCTCCCTGAGCCGCGGCGACGACTGGACATTTACCATGTAACAAATTACAGGAAGCGCAGAAGCGAACGGAGAGCGAGTTGCCCGACCTCCGCCCCTAAAACCCGCTTCCTAAGCGGGCGTCTTACGCCTGCGCCCCTAAAACCCCGCTTCTTAAGCGGGCGGGAGCACGTAACCGAATGGAAAGCGAAACGCCCCTCCATTGCCCCTAAAACCCGCTTCCTAAGCGGGCGTCTTACGCCTGCGTGAGGGCGCGGAGAATCGACTCCTCGTCATAACCGCAGAGGGTGTAGAGTTGTGCGGGCGTGCCGTGTTCGACCCAGGCGTCGCCGATGCCCAGCCGCGTGACGTGCACGTCGTAACCGCAGGCGTTGAAATACGCCGCGACAGCCTCGCCGACGCCCCCGCGCAGACAGCCGTCCTCGACGGTCACCACGCGGCGGAACGTGCGTCCCACCTCGTCGAGCAGCTCCGTGTCGAGGGGTTTCACCCAGCGCAGGTCGTAATGGGCGGCCTCCACTCCCTGCTCCGCGGCGCGTCCGGCAGCCCGGGCCGCCGCATTGCCGACGGTCCCGACGGTCACCAGCGCCACGTCGCGACCCTCGCGCAGACGGCGTCCGCGGCCCACGGGCAGCGTCTCGAACGGCACGCCCCGCCACGGCAGGCCCTCGCCGCGGCCGCGGGGATAGCGGATCATAAAGGGTGCGCCGGCCTGCAGGCCGGTATACATCATGTTGCGGAGTTCGGGTTCGTTCATAGGCGCTGCGACAACCAGTCCCGGCACGGCCCCGAAGGCGGCCATGTCGAAAACCCCGTGGTGCGTCACGCCGTCCTCGCCCACGAGCCCCCCGCGGTCGAGGCACATCACCACCGGAAATCCCTGAATGGCAACGTCGTGGATCACATTGTCGTAAGCCCGCTGCATGAACGACGAGTAGATGTTGCAGAAGGGCACCATCCCCGCCGCGGCGAGTCCCGCCGAGAAGGTCACGGCATGCCCTTCGGCGATCCCGACGTCGAAACAGCGCTCCGGCATCTCGCGTAGGAGAATGTTCATCGAACAGCCCGACGGCATGGCGGGTGTGACGCCCACGACGCGGGCGTCCCTGCGGGCCAGCTCCAACAGCGTCTCGCCGAAAACATCCTGATAGCGCGCCGCGTCGGCAGGAGCGGAAATCCGCTCGCCGGTATCGGGATTGAAACACCCCGGAGCATGCCAGACCGACTGGTCGTGCTCGGCCGGAAGATATCCTTTGCCCTTTACGGTCATGACGTGGAGCAGCTTGGGGCCCTCGATGTCGCGCAGCGCACGGAGCGTCTGCACCAACTCCTTGAGGTTGTGGCCGTCCACGGGTCCGAAATAGCGGAAATTGAGGCTTTCGAAGAGGTTGCTCTTGTTCAGCAGCCCCTGCTTCACGGCGTTGCCAGCCTTCTGGCAGAGCCTCAGCAGGCGCGGCGTATGCGAAAGAAGGCCCCACAACCGCTGTTTGAAACGGTTGTAATGGACCGAAGTCGATATTTTCAGCAGGTAGTTTTTCAGCGCCCCGGTGGCCTGGTCGATGGCCATGTTGTTGTCGTTCAGGATCACCAGCAGATTCGTGCGCTTCGAAGCCCCGGCGTTGTTGAGCCCTTCGAAAGCCAGTCCGCCGGTCATCGAGCCGTCGCCGATGACGGCCACCACCTGACGTTTCTCGCCCCGCAGTTCGGCCGCCTTGGCCATGCCGAAAGCCGCGGAGATCGACACCGAGGCGTGACCGCCCCCGAAAGCGTCGTATTCGCTCTCGGACATGCGCGGAAAACCGCTGATGCCGTTCAGCCGGCGTTTGGTCCGGAAAGCCTCGCGGCGCCCGGTGATGATCTTGTGGGCGTAGGTCTGGTGGCCGACGTCCCAGACGATCTTGTCCTCCGGGGTTTCGAAAACATAATGCAGGGCCGCGGCCAGTTCCACGGCCCCGAGGCTCGAAGCCAGATGCCCCGGATTGACCGCACACTCGTCGATGATATAGCGCCGCAGTTCGTCGCAGTAGAGGCGCAGCTCCTCCGCCGAGAGCCTTTTCAGGTCGCGGGGCGACGAGATCGTATCGAGCAGTTTATATTCTTCGGACGACATAAGGGTTACAAAGATAGAAAAAAGAACGAACGAATCCAAAATCGGATTACGTTCGGTCTCCGGATAACCGGCCGACTCCTAAAAGGGGCGTTACGCCCCCAAAGATAGAAAAAAGAACGAACGAATCCAAAACTGGATTACGTTCGGTCTCCGGATAACCGGTCGACTCCCAAAAGTGCCGTAACGACACCAAAGATAGTCAATAAAATGCAAAATTTTCGAAAAAATCCCTATCTTCGCGTTACGATAAAACGTATCGAAAGATGAAATACAAGCGAATACTCCTGAAACTGAGCGGTGAATCGCTGCAGGGAACGCAGAAATACGGGCTCTCCCCCGAGGTGCTGCAATCCTACGCCGAGCAGGTCAAGGCGGCAGCGGCGACGGGCGTACAAATCGGCATCGTCATCGGCGGCGGCAATATCTTCCGCGGCCTTACGGGCGCCAAAAAGGGCTTCGACCGCGTGAAGGGCGACCAGATGGGCATGCTCGCCACGATCATCAATTCGCTGGCGCTTCAGTCGGCGCTCGAGGACAACGGGGTCAAATGCAAAGTGCTCACCTCGATTCGCATGGAGCCGATCGGCGAATACTTCTCCAAAGCCCGTGCCGTCGAATACCTCGAAGCGGGTTACGTGGTGATCGTCGGAGGCGGCACCTCGAACCCCTACTTCACGACCGACTCGGCGTCGGCCCTGCGCGGCATCGAGATCGAGGCCGACGTACTGCTGAAAGGCACCCGCGTGGACGGCGTCTACACGGCCGATCCGGAGAAGGACCCCGCGGCCGTGAAATTCAACGAGATCTCGTTCGAAGAGGTGCTCGACCGCCGGCTGAAAGTCATGGACCTCACGGCTTTCACGCTCTGCCGCGAAAACGGATTGCAGATCATCGTCTTCGACATGGACACCGAAGGCAATTTAGGCAAGGTACTTGCCGGAGAGCCGATCGGAACGCTCGTAAAACCGTAAGACTATGGCCAAGAAAAAAAGCAACAAATCGCTGTGGGTGATGCTGGCGCTGATCGCCGTCATCATCGCCGTCATCCTGCTGCTCCCCGGATGCGGCAGCCGCAACGCCGGGAAGGGCGCCGCGGCGGAGGCCGATTCGACCACGCTCGTCCGGGCCGGGGAGACGGCTCCCGGCTTCACGGTCGAACTGACCGACGGCAGCCGTCTGTCGCTCAAGGAACTGCGCGGCAAGGTCGTGCTGCTCAACTTCTGGGCCACGTGGTGCCCGCCCTGCCGCCAGGAGCTGACCCGCGTGCAGAAGGACATCATCGACCGCTTCGCCGGCAAGCCGTTCGTCTTCCTGCCCGTCTCGCGCGGCGAGAAGCGCGAAACGGTGGAGGCTTTCCGCGAAAAGACCGGCTATGACTTCCCGATGGGCCTCGACTCCGCGCGGACCGTCTACGACCGCTACGCCTCGAACTACATCCCGCGCAACTACCTCATCGACAAGGAGGGCAAGGTAGTCCTCGCCACGGTGGGATACGACGACGAGGAGTTCGACGCCCTGATCCGCACCATTGAAAAGACACTCGAAAATTAAACCCCAAACGCCATGGATACAAAAACGATTCTCAACGACGCCACGGGCCGCATGCAGAAGGCCATCGACCACCTCGAAGAGGAGCTGCTGAACGTCCGCGCCGGCAAGGCGTCGCCCAACGCCCTGAACGGCGTGATGGTCGACTATTTCGGCTCGCAGGTCCCCGTCTCGGGTGCCGCCAGCGTCACCGTACCCGACGCCAAAACCATCCTGATCCAGCCGTGGGACAAGAACATGCTGCGGCCGATCGAAAAGGCGATCATCGACTCGAACATCGGCCTGACGCCCTCGAACAACGGCGAGCAGATCCGGCTGTCGATCCCGCCCCTCACCGAGGAGCGCCGCAAGGAGCTGGTGAAGCAGGTTCGTTCGGAGGCCGAAACGGCCCGCATCAGCCTGCGCAACGCCCGCCGCGACGCCGTCGACGCATTCAAGAAGGCCCAGAAGGAGGGCATGCCCGAGGACGAGGCGAAAGACGGCGAAACGCAGTCGCAGAAACTGCTCGAAAAGTTCTCCAAGGCCCTCGAAGAGGTCCTCGCCAAAAAGGAGAAGGAGATCATGACGGTATAGACCGTTCGTTCCGACAACCGAAAAACCGGACCTGCCTTGCGGCAGGTCCGGTTTTCTTTCAGGCAAGCGCGTCGCGCCCTATTCGGCCGCCCGCACGACGTAGGAGAACCGGTACGAACTGCGCCAGAAATTGTTGTAGAAATTGCTGCCCGGCGTATCGCCCGAGGCGTCGGGCAAAGCGAAATCGAAGAACAGATTGCCCGAGGCATCGCGGCTGAAGGTCATCGTCGAGGTGATGTTGTTCTTCGAAATCTTCATCTCGTCGGTCGAGAGGTCCAGCACCCAGTCGGACTCGCCGGCAGGAATCAGATGCCGCAGGCGCGGGTCCATATCCAGCGGGGCATCCTCGGTATATTCGCCCGGATAGACACCCTTGAACGACCCGTAGCGTCCGTCGGCCCCGGCGGCATGGACGATCTTTCCCGTGAACTTTCCGTCGACCATCTCGTCGTTCATCGTAACGGTGATGACGTTGTCCAGCTCCGGCGAGGCGAACATCCCGAACTCGGACCCGCCCATCGAAGTGTCCCACTTCCCGGTACCGTTCCCGCTGATATGCTGATCCACGTAGATCTTGACGTCGCTGACGGCCCACGTGCCGACATAGAACGGATCGTAGGGTTTGAGATAAACCGTCCACAGCACCTGCTTCCCGGTCTGGGAGCGCACGATGATACGCGCCTTGCGGTCGGGATTCCGGAAATCGAGCGTGCCGCCGCCGGCGACATCCGCCGTGGCATAGGCCGAAAGGGCCAGGGCTTCGACGCCGACCGCCTCCCACGGATAATCGGCCTGTTCGAAGATATAGAGGGTCACGGTTCCCTGGTTGTCGTCCACCCGTTCGATGGCGGCCTTGCCCAGTTGTCCCGCCAGTTTGATGTCGAGAATCGAGCACTCGTTGCTCGGCTCCTTCTCGTCGATATCCTTCGTGCAGGCAGCCACAGCCAGGCACGAAAGCAGCAATGCGATATATTTCAGATTTTTCATAACGCTACAAATTGGGATTCAGGTCTATTTCCCGCTGCGGGATCGGATAGTAGGCGGCTTCGGCCTCGCTCAGTCCGGCAGCCTTGATGTCGGTGGTCGTAACCGAGGCCGTGCGGCGGAGGTCGAAAAGCCGGTTGCCCTCGAAAGCCAGTTCGAGCGCACGCTCCCGGATCACGGCCTCGCGGAATTTATCCACCGCCATTCCGGACGGCAGAGGCGTCACGCCGGCCCTTTCGCGGATGCGGTTCACATAGGCCAGGCCCTCTTCGGGTCCCGCCGCCTCGGCATACACCAGCGCAATGTCCGAGAAACGGATCAGGTAAGGGCGGGCGCTCGTGCGTTCGCCGATAAAATCGGGATCGACGTATTTGCTCGAAAAGTATCCCCGGACCTGATTGGGCACGATCGGACTGCCCGAAGCATCGTAAATATCCCGGTGGATCAACTCGGTGCGGCGCTTGTCGGTGGTGCTGAACTGCGTTTCGACGAACTCGTCGTTGCAGAGGAACACGCCCCAGCCGTTGCCGTTGGCCCGTTGCAGGTCGCCGTTGCCGTAACGGATGTAGAACGGCACGGAGTTGTTCGACGGCAGGAAAAGCAGGGGCAGTTTGGAGTAGTTGCCCTCCTGCGTACCGCTGCGGTCGATGGGCATGATGAAGATATGCTCGGGTCCCGAGGGCTTGTCCACGTCGTAGATGGCGCGCAGATCGGTGTCGAAATCATAGGAGTCCCTGTAATCACGAACGACCTTTCCGGCCCAGTAGGCGGCGCTGTCGTACATGATCTGCGGTTCGCGGCGCATCTCCGTATAGCGGTACACGTTGTGCTCTTTCGACGAGGCGACGGTCAGATAGGCCTTGGCCATCAGCGACTGCGCCGCCACCTTGTCCGCGCGTCCGAAAACCTTGCCGACTTCGAGCAGTTCGTCCGCCCGGGTCAGGTCGCCCAGGATCAGGTCGTAGAGCTGGTCGAGACCCGTCGCCATCGGCGGTGTCGTCTGCGACAGTTCCGCCACCATCTGCGTCTGCACGGGGACGATGCCGAACGTGCGCACCAGGTTGAAATAGTTCCACGCACGCAGGAAATAGGCCTCGCCCAGGATTCGGCGGCGCGCCGTCTCGCTCAGCGCCGAGCTGTTCCGGATATGGTCGATCACCGTATTGGCCCGGTTGATGGCGATGTAGCAGTATTTGAAATAATATTTCAGCTGCTCGGTCTCGCGGCCCGCGATCCAGTTCTCGAGCTGGTAGACGTCGCCGGCCTCGTCGCTCTTGGGCGACATGGTCTCGGTCGGGATGTCTCCGATGTAGAAGATGCCGCGCGAATATTCGAGGAACGTCAGGGCGTTGTAGGCATAGAGCAGCCCCGACTCGGCATCCTTCTCGTTCTTGTAAAAGTTGTCGTCGGAATAGAATCCGTACGGCTCCTCCTGCAGGTCGCACGCCGTGAGCAGCCCGCAGAGCGAAATGATATAAAGCAAGTTTTTCATAGTCGTCAGCTTAGAATTTCAGGTCCAGACCGATGGTATATTTCCGCAGGCGGGGATAGCCGCCCCAATAGATGCCGTCGACACCCACCTCGGGATCGTATCCGTCGAACTTGGTGAAGGTATAGGCGTTTTCGATGTTGGCGAACACGCGCACGCTGCGGATAAACGCCTTGCGCACGGGAATCGTGTAGCCGACATTGATGTTCTGCAGGCGCACGAACGAACCGTCGTGGACGAAGTAGTCCGAGAACAGGTAGCTCCGCGTCGAATTCAGCCGCGGGTATTTGTTCGTCGGGTTGTCGGGCGTCCAGCGCTTGATCTTCACGCGCGGGTCGTAGGTGTAGCCGTTATAGATGACGTCGTTGCCGAATACGCCGTTGAGGAACACCGACACGTCGAGATTCTTGTAGCGGAACGCCAGGTTGAGACTGGCCGTGAAGTCGGGATTCGGGTCGCCGATGATGCAGCGGTCCCTATCGTCGATGGCATAGTCGCCGTTCAGGTCCACGTACTTGAACTCGCCGGGCAGGTCCTTGCCGTCGGTACTCATGAATCCGGGGTCCTCGCCCTGCTGGATGATCCCGTCCACGCGGTAGCCGTAGAAGGCGTACATCGGAAAGCCGATGGCGTAGACGCTCGGATTGCCGTTGAACATCGACAGCGACTGGCCGCAGACCTCGTACTGCATCCCCGTCAGGTAGTCGGTGCTCAGGCCGCTCGAAACGGCGTTGCCCAGACCGGTCACCTCGTTGCGGTTGCGCGAGAAGATGAACGTCGCGGAGAGAGAGGTGTTTTTCCGGCTGACGATGTCGCCGTCGAGCGTGAACTCGAAACCCCGGTTGCGGATGTTGCCGTCGTTGACCCACATCTTGTCGTAACCGCTCGACAACGGCAGGTATTTCTCCCGCAGCAGGTCGGTGGTGTACTTGTCGTAGTAGTCCATCGTCAGGCGCAGACGGCGCTTGAAGAAGGCCAGGTCGACTCCCAGGTTCCACTGACGGGTCGACTCCCACCGCAGGTCGGGATTGGAGATGCCTCCCCAAAGGATATAACGGTCGTTGGCGCCTTCGCGGCCGGCCTCATACCCCGGACCGATAGCCGTCTGCCACTTGTCCGCGAACCAGTATTTCTCGGTCCCGTAGCGGTTGAGCGTCTGGTAGGGCGAGATGCCCTGATTGCCCGAAAGCCCCCAGCTCGCACGAATCTTGAACTCGTCGAAAACATTGATTTTCTGCATCCACGGCTCGTTGTGGAGTTTCCAGCTCACGGCCCCCGAGGGGAAATAGCCCCACTTGCTGTTCTTGCCGAATTTCGACGAGCCGTCGGCGCGCATGGTGAACGTGAAGAGGTATTTGTCGTCGAGCACGTAGTTCAGACGGCCGTAGAACGACAACAGTTTGCTGTTGCGGTAGGTGTTGTCGATCACGTTCTTCTGGGGATTTCCCGCCCCCATGTTCTCGTTGCCGAGGGCGTCGTTCACGAAATCGTAGGCCGTGGTGCTGAGCGTGCGGCCCATGTTGTAGTCGAACGAGTGTCCCGCCATGACCGTGAGGTTGTGGCGGTCGGCAAAGGTGCGCTGGAAGGTGACATAGGTCTCGCTCAGCACATCCTGCGACAGGGAGTTGTTCATCCGGGCGATACCGTTCAGGTCGTGCGCCTCCTGCGAGGTGTTCGAAGCGTTGTAGGCATCCTGGAAGGTGGTCGAATAGCTGTAGTTGAGCTGCGTGCGGATCTTCAGCCCT
The DNA here is from genome assembly GCA_949840605.1 of uncultured Alistipes sp. The sequence goes on along the minus strand of CATKXN010000028.1, from coordinate 15,633 downwards.
TCGACGATCTCCCACTCGGCGGCCAGCGACGACAGAAGGTCGCGGCCCTGCGTCTCGTTCCTGACGTTGTCGGAGATAACGAGCGGATGGCCGAAATCGGTCTCCGAAGCGATGAAGTAATTGCCGTCCTTGTCGTAGACGGGCCACAACGGATTGCGGCCGTACTCGAGCGTGTTGTTCACATGGCGCTTGTGGATCGAGAAGATGTTCGACGTCTGGAGCGTGAAGTTCTTGGCCAGCTTGTAGGAACCGTTGAGCGTGACGTTTCCTTTGCGGAAATTGTCCTTCCTGTAGACGCCCTCGTCGTCGAAATAATTCAGGCTCAGGTTGATCGAAGCCTTGTCGGTGGAATGGGACAGCGTGGCCGTCGTGTTGTTGACCACGGCCGTGCGCATACAGAGGTCGGCCCAGTCGGTGTTGGACCACTTGCCCTGCTGGATCTCGATGAGCGACGGATAGTAGGTGCCGTTGTTGTACTGCCCCGTATAGAGGGCCGGCAGTCCGGCGTTGGTCAGCTCCTCGTTGGCGATCTGCGCCATCTGCAGCGGGTTGCGCCACACGTTGAGTTTGTCGGTGAACTGCCCGATGGTGGTCCGGTGGTTCACCGAAACGCGGGTCGATCCGCCTTTGGCCGTGCGGGTCTGGATCAGGATCACGCCGTTGGCGCCGCGGGAGCCGTAGATGGCCGCCGAGGAGGCGTCCTTAAGAATCTCGATCGACTCGATGTCCGACGGATTGATCTGCGACAGGTTGCCGGCGTCGCCGACGGGGAATCCGTCGACCACGATCAGCGGGGTGTTCGAACCGTTGAGCGAACTGTTGCCGCGGATGCGCACCACAGCCCCCGCTCCGGGGTCCTGCGACGTGTTCATGATCTGCAATCCGGCGGCACGGCCCTGCAGGAGGCCCTCGACCGACGGAGCCGAGATGTCCTTGATGGCGTCCATCTTCACGGAGACGACCGATCCGGTCAGGTCGCTCTTCTTCATCGAGCCGTAACCGATGACGACCACGTCGTCGATCAGGGCCTCATCGGCTTCGAGCACGATGTCGAGGAAGGTCGCCCCGGCCGTAACGGCGACTTCGCGGGTCTTGTAGCCGACGAACCCGACGGAGAGCACGGCTCCGGACGAGGCCCGGAGCGTGAAATTGCCCGAGGTGTCGGTACTGGTTCCGGTCGTCGTCCCCTTGACGACGACGCTGGCTCCGACGAGCGGCTGTCCGTCGGCCGTCACACGGCCCCGGACCTCATTCTGTGCGGATGCGCCGACTGCGAGGAACAGGGCGGCGAAAAGCGTCAGGAGCCACCTGTTCCGCAGGCATCGATTGATTGTATTCATGGTGTCTGAGTTTTAGTGTTTCGTTTGGTTGTCGATTTTACCGTCGAGATAGTCGTCGGCGTAGATGAACGTCCCGGCGCTCCATCCCAGCATCGTAGGCATGTCGTATTCGTTGCTGACGTTGATATTCCCTTCGCGGACATTGTACTTTTCCCACAGGTTCCGGGTCTGGCCGAAGGTTTTCACGACCATCGCGACGTATTTCTCCGCAATGCGCCGCGCATCCTGCCGGTAACCGTAGGCGTCGAGTCCCCGGATGGCCAGGTAGACGACCGGGGGCCAGGTGTTGGGATAAGACCACTGGTAGTCGTATTCATAGGGTTTGTCCTCGCAGACGGCGATCCCGTATTCGAACTCCAGCCGTCCGAGCGCCTTCTCCACGAGGGTCCGGGCCTGCTCCGCATCCGGAATTCCGGCATAGAGCAGGCTGAACACCGCGCCCGAAACCACCGTCGAACGGCGGTCGTTGACGAAATCGTAGTCATAATAGAGGCCGTCCTCCCCGAGACAATAGCGGTTCACCAGTTCGCGGCGCTTTTCGGCCCGCGCTTTCCAGGTCTCCGCAGCAGCAGGGTCGTCCAGCAGCAGGGCGTAACGGGCAAAGAGCGTCTCGTAGAGATAGAGGTTGGCGTTGAGGTCCACCGGGCAGAAATCCTCGCAACGGCGCTCGAAACGGGGATTGAAATCCCAGCCCGACTCGGCCTCGGCGGCAAAATGCGCCCCCAGCCGCAGCATCTCCGCGTCGGAAAGCCCCCGGCTGCGGAAGTCCGTGCCGAGCCGCCGGCCCCCGGTGTCCACGAACTCCCGCTTGAGTTCGTCATCGGCAGACGAAGAGTAACGGTTGAGCCCGACGGGCGTCATACGCTGCGTCATCCAGAATGCATACTCCTTCTGCAGCGTCGCAAAAGCCCCGGCCAGCCACTTCCTGTCCCCGGTCTCTCCGAACACCCGGTCGACCATCATGCAGAGGAAAGGCGGCTGCGAGCGGTTGAGATACCACGTCCGGCTGCCGTTGGGCATAAAGCCGTAGCGGTCGACCAGACAGAGCATGTTCTCGGTGTTGTTTTTCGCCAGGTCGAGGCGTCCGTCGCGCACGAGCCCCTCGTTGGTGAAATAGGTATCCCAGTAATAGAGCTCCTGAAAGGTCTGGCTGACGCTGGGAACCGTATAGGGACGGGGCAGTCCGATCAGGGTCTGCGAATCGGCCGGATTATACTGCATCGACGCATCCCACGACGTGCGGATGAAATCGCGCACCCGGGCGATCTCCCCGTGCGAAACCGACGAACGGCCCGCGCAGGAAACGGCCGCCAATGCCGCGATACATCCCAAAAAAGATCTGATAGCGTTCATTTCAAGCAGGGATTATTCGTAAATGCCGGCTATGTCCTTCTCCAGCAGGATCTGCTTCCCGGCGACGAAGGTCTTGAAATCCTCCTCCGAGACGCAGCCCGGATAAGGGCCGAAGAAGTGATTCGCATCCTTGTTCCGCCAGACCAGCACATAGGCCACGGGAACGCCCGCAATGGCTTTCGAGAGCTTCTCGGTCCACCATTTGGGCTGGGAGGTATTGTTCTCGAGCCCGGTCTCCGTGAAAGCGAACGGCTTGTTCTTCAGGTAAGCGATATGTTTGAGCAGGCGCATCAGCCGCAGGCCGTTGGTGTCGATGGCCCAGGAGCTGCGGTCGTAGGCGTCCAGGCCGAGGACGTCGACATAGGCGTCGCCCGGCCAGAACTCGAGGTAGTTGTCCTGCGAGCTGACGATATCGGGCGAGTAGACGTACAGCAGGTTGTGCACGCCCTTCGTGTCGCGCAGGTATTCGAGCGTAAAACGCCACAGGGCGACGTACTCGTCAGCGGTGCAGTTGCCCTTGCCCCACCAGAATCCGTTGCCGGTGTGTTCGTGGAACGGACGGAACAACACCGGGACATACTCTCCGTCCGCGGTCCTGAGCGAAAGCATGAAATCGGCGACCTTGTCCAGCCAGCCGCAGTACGTTTCGTGCAGGTCGCCTCCGGGGATGATCCGCCCCACGGCAGCGGTCGCGTCCCAGGCCGTGCCGCCCGTCACCGGATTGGTCGTATGCCAGCCGACGGTGGTCACACCGCCCCGGGCATAAGCCTCGAGAATACGGCTGCGGATGTCGGCGAACCGGTCGCCGTCGATATTGGCCTCCTGCCCGAGTTCGATCTGGGCCAGGTCCCAGCCCATCACGGCGGGATAGTCGCCGCAGAGGCTCTTCACGTCCGAACGGTCGGCATCGCCCGACCAGCCGATGCCGTAGAGCGACGAACACTGATGGCCGAAGAGCGTTCCGCCGCCCTCGGCGATGCCGCGCAGGTTTGCGAGCAGGTTGCGGGTCTGCACCGTAGCCTGCGCGTCGGTCGTCGCGGCAGGCGCCGGCTGAGGTTCCGGATAGGCGCGGTCGGCGATATCACTGCATCCGGCCACGACCAGACACGACAGATAAAAAATTTGTTTCCACATAATTATCGGTTTTTAGGTTAATCAATGATACATGTCGGGCAATTGGCTCTCGAACAGCACGGGCTGCTCCCGGCCGGCGGCGAACCGGCAGAAATCGGGTTCCGAGGCGTGTCCGTGCCAGGGACCGAAAAAGTGCGTCTCCCGGTCGTGGGCGTTGCGCCACACCAACACATAACTCAGCCCCTTGCCGCGGATGACCGGCAGCAGCCACCGGGTCCACCATTCGGCATCGGGAATGCTTTCGAGCCCGGTTTCGGTGAAAGCCGTCGGTTTGCCGTGTTCGCGGCCCAGCCGCTGCAGGGTCGAAAGCATCCGTTCGCCGCCCGACAGAAAATCCCAGTCCTGCTGGCGGTGATAGGCGTCGAGTCCGAGCACGTCGACCCACTCGTCGCCCGGATAGCGTTCCATATAGTGCTCCGCGTCGCGGTACAGATCGGGCGAATAGACGTAGAGGAGGTTGTGCACCCCTTTCACATCGCGCAGGTATTCCACGGTGAACCGCCACAAAGCCCGGTACTCGTCGGGAGTGCACTGCGTCTCTCCCCACCAGAATCCGCTGCCGGTGTGCTCGTGGAACGGACGGAACAGCACCGGCGCCAGAGTCCCGTCGGCGCCCTTCAGCCCGCCGAAGAATCCGGCCAGGCGGTCGAGCCACGACCGGAATCCGGCATGGTTGGCGCCGCCGGGAAGAATGGATTTCACGGCCGTGGAGGTTTTACAGTCCCAGGCGCTGGCCCCCGACTCGGGATTCTGCGGATGCCAGCTGACCGTATTCACGGCACCGCGCCCATAGGCGGCGCCCAGCAGGCGTGCGATTTCGGCGAAAGGAACGGCGTCGATGCTCCGGTCGGCCCCGGTCTCGAGCCCTCCGAGCTCCCATCCGAAAACGGCCGGGTAATCGCCGCAGCACTCCCTGACGTCGGAGCGTCCCTCCTCATACTTCCAGCCGTGGCCGTAGAGGGCGTCGTCCTGGTGCCCGAACATCACCCCTTTGTCCGCTACCCGGAACAGGTTGCGGTAGAGGGCGTGCGTTTCAGGCGTGGCCCGCGAATCGACCGGGACGGGCGAAGATTCCGAGCAGGCGGCCGCAAGTACGGCCATACATACGATGCATAACAGTTTATTCATGGTTCACAACGGGTTAGAGCGGTTCGGTAAGTCAGATGACGATTTTCTTCTTGTCGTAGTATTCCCGGAAATCGTGGGGCGTGTAGCCCTTGTATTTCTTGAAAATCCGGTTGAAATTCGAGAGGTTGTTGAACCCGCATTTGAAAGCGATCTCGGAAATCGTGTTCGCCGGTTCGTCGATCAGCCGCCGGGACGCCGCACTGATGCGGATATTGTTCAGGCAGTCGATGAAGTTGTATCCCGTCCGCCGTTTGATGAAACGGCTGAACGAGGGCTCGCTCATGTTGACCAGCGCCGCCATCTCCGAGAGCCGCACGGGACGGTGGTAGTTGCTGTTGAGATAATCCATGATGGTACGCACGCGCCGGCTGTCGTAGGTATCCTCCAGCTTGCTGAAATGCGAATGCGACAACACGGTGTAGGCCGGGTCGTGGGCCAGCAGGTTGAGCAGCGAAAGGAAGATCAGGATCGAGTTGAAATTGTCCGTACTGTCGATCAGCCGGTGAATCCCCGACTCGCTCTGCAGGATGGTCTTTTCGGAGAAGGCGATCCCGTGCTGGGCATCCTGCAGCATCTTCTTGATCGGCACGAACTGTTTGCGGTCGATCAGTCCGCCTCCCTGGAACAGTTCGGGCGAAAACTGGATCGTCACCTCGTAGATCTCCGCCCCGGAGGCCAGGTTGCCGTCCATCCACGCATGCTCCAGGTTGCTGCCCGTGATGAGCACCATCTCCCGGTCGCCGATATCGGCCACGTGGTCGCCGACGATGCGCCGCGCGCCGCGCGCTCCGATGATATAGTTGAGCTCGTACTCGCTGTGGATGTGGATCGGAAAATTGAAGTTGCTCTTCCGGCGCTCGAACACGACGAAGCTGTCCTGCTTCGAAATGGGAGGCACCTCCGTAAGGATATTGTAATTTGCCATAGTCTTTCTGTTTTAGTACTCTGCAAGCAGCCTTCCGATGCGCCGCATCAGTTCCAGGCACATCCGGCCGTTATGATAGGGACATTTCCAGAACCCGGCCTTGTCGTCGTCGCGGTTGACCGATCCGTCGGCACGGACGCTCCAGAACCATTCGCCGCCGGCGGTGTCGAGCAGGTGCATGCGGATATACCGCCACACGTCGCGACTGCGCCGCAGAAACGCCTCGTCCCCGGTTCGCTCGTACCTGTTGAAAAACCCGACGACCGCTTCGGCCTGCACCCACCAATGGCGGTCGGCGTCGGTGCGTCCCGTCAGCGGATCGTATTCGTAAATCAGGCTTCCGTCGGACTGCACGCCTTCGGCGGCAGCCGCAGCCAGCGCCCCGGCCACGGGACCGGCCGCGGCCGCGACCTGCGGATCGCCGAGCAGGTCGGCGGCTTCGTCGATGAGCCACGACGCCTCGACGTCATGTCCGTAGGAGACCGTCCGCCCCTGCGGCCGCCACCCGGCATCGAAAAAGAGGTTCAGATGCCCCGTCTGCCGATCGAAAATCCGGTCGGTATGGATGCGGAGCAGCCGCCGGACCGCATCCGCAACCCGATCCGCAGGCCACACCCGCAGCAGGTTCGCACAGGGTTCGAGCAGATGCAGGTGCGTATTCATGCTGAAGCAGGCGTTGGCGTCCTTCTCGCTCAGGCGCACGTCCTCCAACGGCCGCCAGTCCCGGGTCAGGGCTTCGGCATATCCGCCCCGCGCCGCATCCCAGACATGCTCCTCGAGCGCCCCGAACAACGCGGCGGCTTCGTCCAAGGCCACGGGGTCGCCCGTCGCCCGGACATATTCGCTCAGTCCGTAGATAGCGAAACCGACGGCATAGCTCTGTTTCTTGCAGCAGAGCGGATCGCCGTCGGGAGCAGTCTCCCAATAGACGCCGCCGTACACCGGGTCGATCAGCCGCGCGGCCAGCCATTCGCGGACCTTGCGGGCCGCATCGAGGCAGTCGGGGCGTCCGGTCATGCGGTAAGCCGCCGAAAAGGTCCACAGCATCCGCGCGATCAGGACGGCGCCCTTTCCGGCTTCGGGATGCGCATTTCCGCGGCCGTCGATACGTCCCGCAAAATGTTTCCCGTCGCCCAGAAACGCCATCCAGAAAGGCAGGATGTCACCAGTCAGCTCCGCCGACAATTCGTCGCGCCATTGTGCAAGCATCTTTTTCATCATTCGTTCGTTTTCCGGCGAAGACCGAGCTCCGCCGCGATTCGCTCCATGCGTTTTTCGCCGAGCGGGTAAAACAGGACCGCCGCGGCGGCCACCAGGCATCCGGCCGCCGGGAGCCAGCTCATCATCATCCGCACGCCCGCTATCGCCTCACCGCTCTGCACCGCAGCCGACTGATCGTAGCCGAACGCGGCCAGCAGCCAGCCCGTCACAGCCCCTCCCAGCGCCCAGCCGAGTTTCTGGGACATGGACGAAGAGGAGAGGATCAGCCCCGTAGGCCGCCGACCGCTGCGGTACTCCTCGTAGTCGACGATATCGGCATACATGCTCCACAGCAAAGGCAGCACGACGCCCGCCGCCACGCTGACAAGCACCTGCAGGGTGAAGAGCCATCCCAGCTCGGAAGGCTCCAGCCGGAAGAAGAAGAGGCTCAGCACTCCTGCCGCACCCATCGCCGCGGCAAAAGCCCCCTTCTTGCCTAACCGCGCCGCCAGCGGCACGGCCAAAGCCACCCCGGCCATATTCCCCAGCTGGCCCGACAGCAGGTAAAGCGTTCCCAGCGTCCAGCCCAGATGCGGCAGTTTATAGGCGCTCCGGACGTAGTCGGTGAAGTAGAAGATCGCCACGCCGTCGCGGATCGAGTTGAACAGCAGCACCGCCACTCCCGCGACCAGCAGAATCCACCAGGGAGCGTTGCGGGCCAGGCTTTTCAGATCCCGTCCGACCGAACCCTTCGCCTGCTGCGCATCGTCGACCCGAATCCGTTCGCGCGTCCAGCGGAAGCAGAGCCAGAAGAGCAGCGCACAAAGCGCCCCGATGACGGCCACGGCGCAGGTCCACGCCTCCGGCATGCCGGATATGGCCACGTCGCTCCCGGCGACGCTCTCGTTCAGCACGTCGGTCTCGCCGCCGCCGAGCCATCCGGCGAAGAAATCCACCATCGGCTGCAACAGCATGAAGGTCACCAGACTGCCGACGTAGGCGAAGAACATCCGGTAGGAGGAGAACGTATTGCGCAGCTTCGTATCGGGCGTCATCACCCCGAGCAGCGAAGCATAGGGGACGTTGACCAGCGTATAGACCATCATCATGGCCGTATAGGTCACGTAGGCCCACACCAGTTTTCCGGTCATCCCGAAATCGGGAGTCCAGAACGTCAGCACTCCGATCGCGGCGAACGGCACGGCGCCCCACAGCAGATAAGGACGGTAACGCCCCCAGCGGCTGCGGGTGCGGTCCGCCAGCAGCCCCATCAGGGGATCGTTGAGCGAATCCCAGATGCGGGTCACCAGGAACATGGTCCCGGCGGCGGCCGGCGTGATGCCGAACACCTTGGTATAGAAAAAGAGCAGATACATGCCGAATATCTTCCAGAACATGCTCGAAGCCATGTCCCCGAAGCCGTATCCGATCTTCTCCCGGAATGTGACGTTGTCTTTCATCGGTCGTTCTTTCGGTAATAATCCAGGTTTCGGTCGATCAGTTCGTTCAGCCGTTCGACGGACGAAGCCGTCGTCAGACCGTCGGACGGCGTATGCAGGCAGTAGTCCACGAGCCGGTCGACGGTCGATGTCGCCACGTGCATACGGGTATCGCTCGACGCATAGTAGAGGAATACCCGGCCGTCGTCGTCGGCGATCCAGCCGTTCGAGAACAGGACGTTCGACACGTCGCCCACACGTTCCTCGCCCTCCGGCGCCAGCGTATATCCGGCCGGCACGGCGATCAGCCGCGAAGGATCGTCCAGGGCCGTCATGTACATGTAAAGCACGTAGCGGAGCCCTGCCGCGCAGGCGCGCACCCCGTGAGCCAGATGCAGCCACCCCTGCGGGGTGCGGATCGGATGGGGGCCTTCGCCGTTCTTCACCTCCTTGATCGTGTGGTAGAACCGCACGTCGATGATCTTCTCGTCGCGGATTTCCGCACGGGTCATGTCGTCCACCAGCGCCCAGCCGATCCCGCCGCCAAGGGCTCCGGCAGCGATGAATCCCTCCTGCGGCCGGGTGTAAAGGGCATATTTTCCGTCCACGAATTCGGGATGCAGCACCACGTTGCGCTGCTGCGTGGGCGACTTGATGTCGGGAAGCCGCTCCCAATGCACGAGGTCCTTCGTCCGGGCCACGCCAGCCGCGGCGACAGCCGCCGACAGGTCGCCCGGAGCCGCCGACGGATCGTGCCGTTCGACACAGAAAACGCCGTAAATCCAGCCGTCCTCATGAGCCGTAAGACGCATGTCGTACAGGTTCGTTTCGGTCCCGTCGGCCGGGGGGATCGTCAGCGGATGGTCGCGGAACCGGAATCCGTCGATCCCGTTATCGCTTTCGGCCAGGGCGAAAAAGGATTTGCGGTCGTTTCCCTCGACCCGGACCGCCAGCACGTATTTGCCGCCGAACTTGACGGCACCGGCATTGAACGTTCCGTTGATCCCGAACCGCTCGAGCAAAAAGGGGTTAGCAGCAGGGTTCAGATCATAGCGCCAGAAAAGCGGCGTATGCGCGGCCGTGAGGATCGGGTAGGTATAGCGGGTCCATACGCCGTTGGAATCCGCGGCCGGATTCTTCCTGCCGATCAACGCTTCATGAGCCGAACGCAGGGCTGAAATACGCTTTTCGAAATCTAAATTTGTCATAAAACGGATAGAATAGAGTATTTATTTTATTCCCGGGCGATCCGCAAGGCGAATCCGCCGGCGGGAGCCATCGTTATTTCCAGTGTGCGGTCCGGTCCCAATGCACGGACTATCCGCTGGTAATCATGCCCGTACCTGGCGGCATTGGCGCCGTCGCAGAAGATCTCGGCCGTAAAGTTTCCGTCCCCCAAAAATCCGAGGTCGAGCGTCACCGTGCGGCCTTCGTGTCCCGTCAGGCCGCCGACGTACCAGACATCCCCTTTGCGCCGGGCCACGGCCGCATACTCCCCGATCCGGCCGCCGAGCGCCACGGTCCGGTCCCACACCGTGGGAACGCCGCAGATGAACGCCGTGCATTCGGGTTCCCGGTCGTAGTTGGAAGGCGAGTCGCAGAGCATCGACAACGGCGCATGGAAAACGATGTATTCGGCCAGCTGGCGGCAGCGCGTGCCCTGGCTCATCGGCTCGTTGCGGCGCGGAAAGAAATGGCCCTTCGCGGCATTGAGCATGGCTCCCTGGGTGTAATCCACCGGTCCGGCCGTCATCCGGATAAACGGCATCGTCACATCGTAGGTCACCTGATCGACCGACTCCTCCGACCATTTCATCTGCTCCAGTCCGTGCACGCCTTCGAAGTTGACGACATTGGGATAGGTCCGCTGCAAGCCGGCAGGCTTATAAATGCCGTGGTAGTCGAGCAGCAGCCCGTATCTGGCGGCGGTGGTCGCCCCGCGGTAGAGGAACTCGGCGATCTGCTGGTCGTCGCGGTCCATGAAATCGACCTTGAAACCTTTGACACCCAATGCCGAATAGTGGCGGCAAACCTCCTCCATATCGCGGTCGAAAGCGCGGAAACCCGCCCACAGGATGATGCCGACACCCTTTTCTTTCGCATAACGCAGCACCTCGTCCAGATCGAGACGGTCGCTGCCGCCCGACATCAGGTCGGTCTTGTCCTTCGACCATCCGTCGTCCATCACCAGGTATTCGATGCCGTTGCGGGCCGCGAAATCGATGTAGTGCTTGTAGGTCGGCGTATTGACCCCGGCCTCGAAATCGACGCCCCTGAGCCCCCAGTCGTTCCACCACTCCCAGGCCGCCATCCCCGGGCGAATCCACGATACGTCCCCGAGGCGCGAGGGCTCGGCCAGACGCATGACCATATCGTTGTCGAGCAGCTGTCTGTCCTCGCGGGCGATGAGAACCGTCCGCCACGGGAACGAAGCCCGCGGTGCGGCTTTGGCGATGAAATCGTCGTACTCGTCCACGACATTTTGAAGATCGTCATGTCCTCCGTCGTGCGTACGCTTCGGATAGGGTGCGAAAATACCGCGCAAGGAGGCGCCCCGGCCCGGATAATTGAGATACATGCCCGGATAGGCCTGCAGGTCGGCCTCGGTGAAGCAGAGTTTCACGCCGTGATCGTCGGCCACGACCAGAGGCAAGAAAGCCAGGCGTGCCGGATCGAGTTCCGAGAGCCGGGCCGAGGTATAGAGATTCTCGAACGAGGTCTTGAACTGGCTCCCGAAGGGTACGATCTCGGCCCCGTCGCAATCCCGCACATAGGGAACCCAGCACGTCCAGTCTCCCGGAAAACGGGCGCCGGCCTCCTCGGAAGCGACGGTCAGCGGCCGGTCCGTCGTGGAGACGAAACGATAGGCGACCCCGTCGTCGTAGGCCCGGAACTCGACGGCGAAACCCTGCCGGAAATCGGCCCGCAGCCAGTTGTAACGGTCCTCAACCCGCTCCTTGATGTAAAAGGGCGTGGCGAAAGAGGCGTCGACGGCCCCTTTGCGAACGCGGGAAGGCTGCGCCGAACCGCCCCAGACGGTCCCGTCGCTCAGCGTCATCGACACCGGCGTCGGCGCCACGACCGTACGGCCGTCCACGCGAACTTCATAGGCGAGCCGTCCGCCGACGGTCAGTGTAATTCCGATGGTCCCGTCGGGAGAAGGAACCGTATAACTTTTTTCCCGGGCCGCGGATGCGGTCCCGCAAAGCGCTGCGAATAAGGCTGCTACAACTATTTTTTTCATGGGTTACAGATAATAAGCAGGTTTAGGCCGCACAATAAAACAGGCGGCATCGACCGTTTGTGCTGCGTAAAAATAGAGGTTTCGAAAAGGTTCTGCAACGAATGCGGCGCAGATGGATTGAATAGTATCACAATTGGATGGGATAATACCATTTTGACACGCGAAAGCGTTCCCGTCCCCGTCGAAACCCCTCCCCGAAACGCGCTACGACCCCAAACGCCCCGGCCCGCCCCGCTGTCGAAGCCGAGCCTCCGGAACAGCGGACGGCCCGAATGATACTTTTTCATCAAATGCTTGTACCCTGCGGCGCTTTTCATGGTTATCCGGTTTTTGTCCTCTATTTTTACGTTCGAGAAAAATTCGTTAACAAACCTAAACCAACCAGTATGAAACATCTTTGGAAATACCTTGCGGGCGCGTTGGCCTTTGCACTTCCCATCGCCTCGTGCAGCGACGACGACACGTCGGATTTTCCCGATAAGGAGTGGAGCGAACTGACGGCCCCCGTGCTCACGGTCTCGGACGCGGAGATAACGCTCGACGCCGACAAAGCCGATCAGGAGGCCCTGAAATTCTCGTGGACGGCCGCCGCGGTCGTTACCCGCAGCCAGCCGGTCCTGTACGACCTGTACCTGAACATAGCGGACGAAGACCCGTTCAAGGGGATCAAACGCGAATGGGATGGGGAGTCCGAACTGGCGATCTCCTTCACACACAAGGAGCTCAACGATCTCATCGTAACGACCTTCGGCGGCAAAAGCGGAGAACGCTTCGCTTTCCGGGCCTGCGTCCATGCACACACCGGAAACTACCTCGTCGAGGACAAAACCTCGGAAGAGGTGTCGTTCGCCGCGACGGCCTACGCCGCCGAGGTGGTCAAGCCCGCCTCGCTCTGGATGAAGGGAGGCGCCTGCGAATACGGCTGGGACAAGGCCATCGAACTGCCCCAGGACGACGCAGGGACCTACACGGCAGAGAACGTCGTGCTGAAGTTCGGGAAGCCTGCGGACAACAAGGGCTTCAAATTCTATGTCGAGGAGAACGGCAGCTATCCGTTCTACGGACAGCAGATCGGCGGCGAATTCGGCCAGATCCAGACCTTCGCCATCGCCAACGACGGCGATTCGCAGTTCTACCCCCTGCAGTACGACTACACGAGCGGCGTCTACACCCTGCACGTCGACCTCAACGCCATGTTGCTCACGCTGACCCGGACGGGCGACGTGACGGAGTTCGATCCCGAAGCGGCCCTCTACATCCTGGGCGACAACATGGAGAACGGCTGGAACATGGTCGAGGCGAACGCCCTGCTGCCCGTCGGGGAGAACGTTTATGAAAACCCGCGCATCTATCTCAAACCGGAGAGCAGTTTCAAATTCGACTTCCACGACTGGACGGAGTACATCCGCGACGAGGCGGCCGGCGAATACTGGACCCTCCGGAAAAAGGGCGACGGCGACGGCGATATCCGCTTCATTCCGGGCGACCAGGGCTTCAGCGAAGGCTACTACGCCGTGCGCGTCGACCTCAACACCCTGAAAGTCACCCTGACGGGCGGAGCCGCACCCTCCTATCCCGAAACGCTGTTCCTCTTCGGACCGGCCACGGAAGCCGGGTGGAATCTCGGCAGCTTCATCCCGCTGGCCAAGACCGGCAGCGGCGTATTCCAGGTCCGGGGCGTGAGCATCGACGTCGGCACGGCCAATCCGGACGACAACAAGGGCAACGGATTCAAATTCGGCGTCTCGAACACCGACTGGAGCACCGAATACGGCGCCAAAGAACCATTCGACGACCGCGACGGGCAGCAGGGGTACCGCGGCTGGGAACTCGCGCAGAACGGCAACCAGTTCTATCCGCTGCTGATGGGACACGCCTCGGGGACCTACGACATCACCGTCGACTTTACGGCGATGACCGTGCGCTTCGAGCCGACGCAGGAGGCTGATTATCCGGCGGCGCTCTACATACTGGGCGACGCCATGCCCCACGGCTGGGATCTGAACCAGGCCGTAGCGATGGTCCGAACCGCCCCGGGGATTTTCACCGCCGAGAATGTCCCGGTGAAGGCCGGCACGGCACAGGAGGGCAATCCGAAAGGCAACGGATTCAAATTCATCATCTCGAACACCGAGTGGCTCACGGAATACGGCTCCAAAGGATCGTTCGACGATGGATATACGGGATGGGAACTCGTTCAGGGCAGCAATCAGTTCTATCCCCTGCTGATGGGATTCGGGGACGGCAGCTACCGGATCACGGCGGACCTCACGACCATGACGGTCCGATTCGAACCGATGTAAGAAACCTCGGCGTCGAAAGTCCGGGAATCCGGTGAAAATCCGGCCGATAATGCATATCGGCCGGATTTTTTTTCATACCTTTGGTGCCTAAACGGCCCTTTTTTCGGTCGGAAAGCCCGCAACCCATGACACACATCCTTCGCAGAATCGGGGCATGCGCCCTGCTGTTCACACTTTTCGGCACGCAGAACGCCCTTCCGCAGGGATATGTCAAGCTCAACGGGCTCTACGCGCTGGCCGGCATCGTAAACCCGGCCGTCGAATTCGCCGTCACACCCAAGTCGACGCTCCAGAGCGAAGTGGTCATCTCCCCGTGGAAATCCATCGGCGGCAAGCACATGACCTTCGCCATTTTCATGGGCGAATACCGCCGGTTCTTCAAAGAGCACAACCGCGGTTGGTACCTCGGAGCCAATATCGGCATGATGGCCTTCGACATGTCGAAACCCTACGTCGAAAACTGGCGCCTCCAGTTCGAAAACCGCTACTGCAAGGGCTACGGCATGATGATCGGGCTGTGCGCGGGCTACGAATACCAGTTCGGCAAACGGTGGCTGCTCGACGCCTACTTCGGCTGGGCGTGGATGGACAGCCATTACAACGGCTACTCGAACGACGGCGAGATCGACATGAACCCACACCGTCCCGTACAGCCGAAGCACCCCGATCCGTTCAACGGCTCCTCGGAGTGGTATCCCAACAAAATCGGCGTTTCGATCGGCTGCCGCATCTTCACCCCCAGGCGTAAGACGCCTGATTTATAGGCGATCCAAGCATTTTTTCCGCTTACCATCCGGTTCTGCCCGCCTAAGAGGCGGGTTTTAGGGGCGGCGCACGGCGACCGGGCATCGAAACGCATTTTACGCACCTGCCCTCAGAGCCCGCCCAAGAGGCGGGGTTTAGGGGCGGCGCACGGCGGCCGGGCTAAACTCCCATCGCCCTTAGAATCCGTTTATTAAACGGAGACTCCCCGGACCAGTCGGTCCGGGGAGTCCCTCATTCTATGCAATCTTTAGGATTATTTCACCGTAGGGCCGGCAGCCACGAGTTTCTTGCCGGCTTCGTTGCCCGTGAACTTCGAGAAGTTCTTCACGAAACGGTTGGCGAGGTCCTCGGCCTTCACTTCCCAATCCTTGGCGTTCTTGTAGGTGTCGCGCGGATCGAGGATCTTGGGGTCTACGCCCGGCAGTTCGGTCGGAACCACGAAGTCGAAGATAGGCATCGTCTTGGTCGGAGCCTTGTCGATCGAACCGTCGAGGATCGCGTCGATGATGCCGCGCGTATCCTTGATCGAGATACGCTTGCCGGTTCCGTTCCAGCCCGTGTTAACGAGGTATGCCTTGGCTCCTGCCTTTTCCATCTTCTTGACGAGCTCCTCACCGTCCTTGGTGGGGTGCAGCGACAGGAATGCGGCGCCGAAGCAGGCCGAGAAGGTCGGCGCGGGCTCGGTGATGCCGCGCTCTGTACCGGCCAGCTTGGCGGTGAAGCCCGACAGGAAGTAGTATTTCGTCTGCTCGGGGGTCAGGATCGAAACCGGAGGCAGCACGCCGAATGCGTCGGCCGAGAG
>CATKXN010000027.1 GCA_949840605.1 uncultured Alistipes sp. | reverse complement strand
GTTTCGAACCGTTCGACGCCCCGCGCCGTCACCAGTTCGACCGGCGTGAATGCGAACGTACTGAACCGCACGGTCCCCTTGCGGCCCGTGACGATCACCGTATCCTCGGCCGCCGACGGCGGGGCGACGAAGCACCACGCCCCCGTGCCGGGGACTCCCGAACGGAAGCGGAACGACGCCGTAACGGTGTCCGCCACGTCGTAGAATCCCCCGCGGTTGGCCTTGTGCCCGCGGGCGTCGGCGATCTCCCCGAGCAGGAAATCGAGGATGTCGAGCGTATGGGGCGCCATGTCATAAAAATAGCCCTCCCCGCCGACCTCGCGGCGCAGCCGCCACGGCAGACGGTCCGGATCGCGGTCTTCGGGGCTCTCCGGCCGGAAATAGCGCACCTCGACGCCCAGCGGTTCGCCGACGGCCCCGCCGTCGAGGAGCTCCTTCACCTTCAGGAAGTAGGGCAGCGCCCGGCGGTAGTAGGCGACGAAGAGTTTCTGCCCGGCCCGTTCCGCCGCGGCGATCATGTCGAGACACTCGGCATGGTTCATCGCCATAGGCTTCTCGACGTAGACCGGTTTTCCGGCGGCCAGCACCTTCAGAGCGAGTTCGCGGTGGCTGTCGGGCGGGGTTGCGACGTAGACGATGTCCACATCGGGATCGGCGATCAGCGCCTCGGCGTCGGCATAGCTTTTCGGCACGCCGTGCCGGCGGGCGAAGTCGGCGGCCTTGGCAGCGTCGCGGCGCATGACGGCCGCCAGAGCGGAATGCGGGGTCTTGTACATCGGCGGACCGCTCTTACGTTCGCAGACGTCGCCGCAGCCCAGGATTCCCCAGTTGACGTTTTTCATACGGTTACTTTTCGATCGAACGGAGGTATTCGGCCAGCTTGCGCACGGCGCGGGCGCGGTGCGAAACGGCATTTTTCTCTTCGGTGGTCATCTCTGCAAAGGTTTTCGCATAGCCGTCGGGGATGAACAGCGGGTCGTAACCGAACCCCTCGTGCCCGGTCTCGCGGTCGATGATCCGGCCTTCGACGACCCCTTCGAAAAGGTGCTCCTCGCCGCCGAGAATCAGCGAGATGACCGTGCGGAAGCGCGCCCGGCGGTTCTCCGCGCCCTCGAGGTTTTTCAGCAGCAGCCGGTTGTTGGCCGCAAAATCGTGGCCGTCGGTGGCGTAGCGGGCCGAGTGCACGCCCGGGGCGCCGCCCAGCGCCTCGACCTCCAGCCCCGTGTCGTCGGCGAAGCAGTCGAGTCCGGTGCGGTCGCGGAGGTAGTGCGACTTCTGCGAGGCATTGCCCTCGAGGGTCTCCTGCTCCTCGGGAATATCCTCCTCAACGCCGCAGTCGCGGGGCGTCAGCAGGGTGAAGGCGTCGCCCAGCACAGCCTGCACTTCGGAGAGCTTGTGAGCGTTATTCGTGGCGAAAACGATTTTCATGGTGTCGAAATTTTCGTAAAAGTACTTATTTTTCCGGGATTCCCGAAGCGGTCGTCTCCCGGACCGCCCGGGTGAATTCGTAGTGTTCGTAACGGCCGCGGACAACGCCTCCGCTGAGCACGTAGAAATCGTCGCAGATGCCGTCCAACTCCGCCAGCCGGGCGGCAACGAGGACCGTGCGGCCCTCCGAGCCGAGTTGCAGGATCAGCCGGCGGAGCATGAAGGCGCTCTCGACATCGAGTCCGCGAAAGGGCTCGTCGAGCAGCAGGACCCGTTTGGGATTCAGCAGCAGCAGGACCAGCGCCAGTCGTTTCCGGTCCGCTTCGGGGAGCGCCGCAGCCTCTGCGTCGAGCGGTACGGGCAGTCGGCGGAGCATGGACGCGGGGTTCGCTCCGGGATTGTAACGGACCGCGAGGCCGAGACAGTCGCGCCCCGTCAGCCCGGGCCAGAAGCGGGGTTCCGCCTCCGCAAAACCCACGTCGCGCCGCCGCAGGGGATGTCCTCCGGCGGTGATGCGCCCCGCGTCGGGGACCACAAGTCCGTACAACGCCTGCAACAGCGCGCTCCGCCCTTCACCCGCGATGCCGTGGACGGCATTCGCCGGGAGGTGCATCGTCACACCGTCGAGGAGCGTCCGCTCCCCGTCGCGAATCCTGAGGGCGTCAATCGTAATCATAGAGGTAACGGTCGAGGTTGCGTTCGGCCCGGAGCAGGTAGCTCACCACGAGGCAGAGGCTGAGAGGCAGCAGGGGAGGGACGAGGAATCCCGCGGCGCCCAATTTGAAGGCCAGCGGGCGGCGCGGGGATTCGTCCGCCGGATCATAGCGGGCGTATTTGGCCGCGACGAAATAGAGCAGCGTCAGCGCCGCCAGCGGAGCCCACACCGCGGCCATCCAGGCCGAACGGGGTTGTGCGAAGAGAGCCAGTGCGGCAAAAGGGGCGGTCGTCAGAAAATAGTTGCGCCAGGCCGTGAAGACCTTGCGGGCGAGCAGCCGCGCGGCGCCCGCTTCCGGCAGCAGCAGGAGCTGCAGGGGTTCGTTCGCGGCATAGAACGACCCGCAGGCCGCCGCCGCGATACAGAGGGCCGGGAATCCGGCATAGGGAATGCAGACGCAGACCGTCAGCACGACGGCTGCGGCGACCATCGCCACAGGATGCCGGCGCACTCCGGCGGTCCATTCGGGCGATCCGCCGAACAGGGCCGGGCGCACCAGCCGCCCGGTGTAGACAGGCCGCAGTTTCTCGGAAGGCATGGCTATCGGACGACCTCCAGTTTTTCGAGTTTGTCGTCGAGGTCGATCTTATCGATGATGGTCTTCACGAGGACGTCCATCTCCGAATCCGCCCGGTAGTCGGCCGGGCAGACATGGCTCACGCGGTTGTCGTGGATCAGCGAGGCCATCTCCCTGCGGGCCCCCTTCTGGTCGGGGTTGTAGACCGCGATCGAGTGTCCCCCGGAGTTCTTGACCAGCCGCATGCAGGGGATGTCGGTAGTCCCGTCGCCCACGTAGATCATGTGTTTGAACGGCACGGGGCGTTCGTTCTCGGGGATGTAGCGGTTGACCAGCTTCGAGTCGAAGACCGACTCGACACCCTTGTTGATCTTGAAGATGAACTGCGTCTTGTTGGTGTAATTGACCGCCACGGCGGGCCAGTAGGCAATGCCGTCGACGTCGTAGAGGAACGAACAGGCGTAGATCTTGCGGAACTCGTGGGCGATCTCCGTGCCCTCGATGATCTCTTTCAGCCCCGAGGAATTGATATAGTGCAGAATGCGGATGCCCCGCTCGGCCCCGTAGGCGTTGATGCGGGAAAACCACTCCCGGACCCCGGCGAAGAGCGTCACGCGGCGGCCCGAATCCTGGAACGCCTCGCGGCGCAGCGACAGGCCCTTCGACTTGGCCTCCTGGATCATCCGGGCCATGTACGTCAGGACCATGTCGGCGTCCTGCTCCTCGGCCAGCGTGTTGGCCTCGGTCCAGAACTCCTTGTTGCTTTTGCCGACGGTCGGAATGAAATCGTACTCCTGCATGTTGCCCGGAGCGAGCGTTCCGTCGAAGTCGTAGATGAGCGCTATGGTGAATCTGAATTCCATTGTTTTCAAAGTTTCGATTCTCAAAGATAGTTTTTTTTAGCTACTTTTGCAATAAACGTACGAAAACGCAAAAGATTATGGAATTCAAGGAATTGATCGCAAAACGCCGTTCGGTGCGCAAATACTCCGACCGGCCGGTCCCCCGCGAGGTCGTGGACCGCATCCTCGCCGAAGCCCTCACGGCTCCTTCGGCCCGCAATACGCGCACGTCGCGCCTGCTGGTGGTCGACGACCCCGCGCTGGTGGCCCGCATGGCCGACATGCGCGACTACGGATCGGGATTTCTGACGGGCGCACCGCTGGCGATCGTGGTGCTGGGCGACACGTCGTCGAGCGACCTGTGGCGCGAGAACGCCGCGATCACGGCGACGGTGCTGCAGCTGGCCTGCGTCGACGAAGGGCTGGCGTCGTGCTGGGTGCATGTCAACGGACGTCCCCGGCGCAAGGACGCACCCGACGGGGAGACGGCCGCCGACTACCTGCGGACCTTCCTGCCGGTTCCCGAGGGCTGCGAACCCCTCTGCGCCATCGTCGCGGGATATTCGGACTTCACGCCCGCCCCGCTGCCCGCCGCGGACGACAAGGCACGGATCATCCGGCTGAAATAACCACGGAAAACCGATACGCATACCCCTGCCATATGACCGACCCGATCCCGAGTTGTCGACGCAATCTGTTTGTGCTATGTTTATGCCTATGTTTTTTCCTGCCCGCCCACGGGCAGGAGGTAATCATCATGAGCAGCATGATGCGCCCTCCGAGCACCGCCCGGACGGTAATCTATGTGCAGGACAGCCTGACCAAAGAGCCGCTGGTCGGGGCGACGGTCCGCATCGCCTCCGGCAAGGATACGATTGCGTATGCAACGGTGAAAAGCATGCAACTCTCCGTAGCCAGCGCCCGCTGCGAGTGTTTCCGGCGGTTCCGGCATCCGGTGGAACTGACCGTGAGTTTCATGGGTTACAAACCCTTTTCGAAAAGATACGAAGCGAAGGATTTCGTCGGCAATATCGACGTGGATCTGGCCGAAGACGAACGGCAGATCGCCGCGGTGGAGGTGCGGGGCGACCGCATCGCCATGATTATCCGCGGGGATACCACCGTCTACGATGCCGCCGCCTTCAAAACCCTGCCCGGGGACCGGCTCGGAGAACTGCTCAAACAACTGCCGGGCATCGAGGTCCGCGACGGAAGTATCTTCGCTAACGGCGCGGAGATCAAGCGCGTCTATGTCGACGGGCAGACCTTCTTCGGCGACGACACGAAGGCCGCGCTCCGGGACCTGACGACCGAGGACATCAAGGACGTAAAGGTCTACGACGAGGATAACCCCGTAGCGAAACGCATCGGCGACACCCGGGCCCCGAAGGACAAGGTGATGGACGTCACCACGAAAAGCAAGCCCAAGATGATCCGAAACATCATGCTCGCGGCATCCGGTGGGGTCAGCACCCAGGCCGACTACAACGGCAAACACACGGCGCGGCACGACGAACGGGCCGTCGTCAGTCTGAACACACCCCGAAACAGCATAAGTCTGATGGCTTACAACGGCAGCAATGCCGCCCAGAGAATGGGGATCGAGGTATTGTCGGACTACACGCCCCCAAGCCCGTTCCGGTACACCGAAGTGCAGGCCGGGTACGATTACCGCCGCGGCGATTCGTTGAAATACAACGTGAATGTCGGATTTATTTCCGGACGGGAGGAAACGGAACAGCTGAGCCTGACCGATTATTTCCCGACCGAAGTTTACAAGATCCGCCGGATGGAGTCGCGGTCGAACGCGCTGACGAAAAACAATACTTATGACCTGGGCGGAATGTTTACGCATGCCCGCGGAAGACACATGCTGCAAACCCGCATTAAAGGGAGTTACGGCACACAAATGAACCGCGGAACGAACCACATGACAGACAGGACCGATGAAAATTTAATTGCTCAACTGCGCCGAACCCGTTCAGACGAGGATTCGAAAAAGCTGGAATGGTCGTTTGATTATAATCAGGGAATGAAAAACGGCGCTTTCCTAAATGCCTTACTTGCCGTGAATTATTCGATAAACGATAGCGACGGCTGGGAAATAGATACGCTCGGCACGACCAGTTTCCGCACCAACCTGCGCAACCACGGCGACGGGTCCGTCTGGAACGTGCGGGGAAACATCTCCTACCGGAAAGAGATTTCAAAATCCTCGTCGATCGCCCTGCTGTATAATTTCGACTACCGGAACGAGCGGTCGAAACAGCGGTCTGTCGATTTCCTCAACGATCCGCTGGGGGTGCTCGACCTGCTGAACACCTACGATTACACGGTCAACGCAAGCCACAACACACTTACGTTTAATTATACGTTCCAGCCGAATAAAAAAGTGCATTTCGACGCCGGCATCGGCGGCAATGCAACCGTCGCCAACCGCGACGAACGGCTGCCCTACGATGTTTACACGCCCCGGACCTTCTGGTCGGTAATCCCCAGCCTGAGTTTCTGGTATCATTTTACTCCGCAGAAAAGTCTGTTCATGACGGCCCAGTCGCAAGTGGTCGATATTTCGCTCGAACAGTTGCGCGGGGTGATCGACACGCGCAACCCGCTGCTGCTGCGGGTGGGAAACCCCGATCTGAAACAGCCCTTAAAAACGAATTTCGCCCTTGTCTATAACCAGACTATCGCCGAAAGGAGTTTCGACTGGTCCGTCCGGCTCAACGGCAGTCACACGCTCCATTACATCGCCGACAAAACCACCTATTTCACCGAAGCGACCCCGCTGCCCCAATACGACTATACGGCGCAGCGCGGCGCCACGCTCTCCACGTACGACAACGCCGGCGGATACCTCGGCCTGAGCGCCTCGCTGTCGATGAGCAAGCAGTTCAAGGCGGTCCGCACGACGATCCGCAGCAAACTGGAATACGGCTATTCGCAGGTTCCGTTCTTCCTGAACGGCATCTCCCGGTCGACGGACCAGCATTATATGGGCCTGACGCTCCACCTGATCGGGGGTTTCTCCTCGCACGTCACCCCCGAAATCCGCTGCACGGCGCAGATCGGGGAGTTCGCCAGCGGTCCCTATGGCAAGAGCCGCTACCTCGACGCCCAAATCAACGGCTCCCTGCGCTCGCGCTTCGCCGAAAAATACGAGGCCAAGGCAATCGTCTTTTACAGTCTCTACCGCAACGACGTCTCGAAGCAGGCGGCCCGCGATGCGGTCTACTGCAACGCCGAGATCGGCCGCAAATTCGGGGCGAAAAACCGGCTGGGCGTGCTCACAGGCGTCGTGGACATCTTCAACCAGGGCGAGAACCGCCGGACACAAGTGGTCAACGATTACATCTCGACCTCGCAGACGTCGCTGCTCGGCCGTTACTGGTTCCTCGAGGTATCCTATACCTTCTGACAGAAAATCGCCCTCTTCCGGAGGGCGATTTTCTGTCAGCATATGCCGCGGTCAATGCGCTTCGAGCCAGTTGCCGCCGACGCCGGCATCGGCGATAAGCCGCACTTTGAGCTTCGCCGCAGATTCCATGCACTCGGTGACGATGGCCGTGACGCGCTCCTGCTCCGAACGGAGCATGTCGACGACCAGTTCGTCGTGCACCTGCAGGATCACCCGCGAGCGGATGCCCTCGGCGGCGAAACGCCGGTGCACGTCGATCATGGCGATCTTCATGATGTCGGCCGCAGAGCCCTGGATCGGGGCGTTCACGGCATTGCGCTCGGCCAGTCCGCGCGCCACGGCGTTGTGCGACGAGATGTCGTTGAGGTAGCGCCGGCGTCCGAAGATCGTCGACACGAAGCCCTCCTCCTTGGCCTTCTCGACCACGTCGTCCATATACTCCTTGACCTTGGGGTAGGAGGCGAAATAGCCGTCGATGATCTCCTTGGCCTCCTTGCAGGGAATTTCGAGCCGCTGGCTCAGGCCGAAGGCCGAGATGCCGTAGATGATGCCGAAATTGGCCGTCTTGGCCCGGCGCCGCTCCTCGGGCGTCACCTCTTCGAGCGATTTGTTGAACAGTTTGGCGGCGGTGGCGGTGTGGATGTCCTCGCCGTGTTCGAAAGCCGCGATCAGCGACTCGTCGCCCGAAAGGTGGGCCATCAGGCGCAGCTCGACCTGGCTGTAATCGGCCGAAAGCAGCAGGTGATCGTCGTCCGAGGGGATGAACGCCTTGCGGATGCGGCGGCCCAAATCGTCGCGGACCGGAATGTTCTGCAGGTTGGGATTCGTCGACGAAAGGCGCCCGGTGGCTGTCACGGCCTGGTTGAACGATGTGTGGATGCGCCCCGTGGTGCGGTTGACCAGCTGGGGCAGCGCCTCTACATAGGTCGAAAGCAGCTTCTTGACGCCCCGGTATTCGAGGATCAGGTCCACGATGCGGTGTTTGCGGGCGAACGACTGAAGGTAATCTTCGTCGGTGCAGAACTGCTTGGTCCGGGTCATCTTGGGCTTCTCGGCGATGCGCATCTTCGCGAACAGCACCTCGCCCAGCTGACGCGCGGAGTTGATGTTCAGATTGGGTTCTCCGGCCTCGGTGCGGATCGCCGCCTCCAGTTCGCCCAGTTTGCGGTTCAGCTCGACAGCATAGACAGCCAGCGCCCCGGTGTCGATCCTCACGCCCGCCATCTCGATATCGGCCAGTACGGCGATCATCGGCTCCTCGACCTCGAAATAGAGATGCTGCAGACCGATCTCCTCGACCAGGGGATAGAGCACCCGCTTGAGCCGCAGAGTCACGTCGGCATCCTCGGCGGCGTACTCCTTGACGCGCTCGACGTTCACCAGGTCCATCGTCAGCTGTTTGGCGCCCTTGCCGATCAGCGTTTCGATCTCGATGGGCTTGTAGTTGAGGTACCGCTCCGAGAGGGCGTTCATATTGTGGCGCGACTCGGGATCGAGCAGGTAGTGGAGTATCATCGTATCGTACTTGCGGCCCCGGATCCCGATCCCCAGCCGGCGCAGCACCATCAGGTCGAACTTGATGTTCTGGCCGATCTTGGCGATTTTTTCGTCTTCGAACAGGGGCCGCACGATCTCCGCATATTCGGACGCGGTCTCCTCTTTGAAGGGGACGTACCATGCCTTATGCGGCTCCACGGCGAGCGACAGCCCGACGATCCGGTCGTTGAAGATGTCGAACCCGGTGGTCTCCGTATCGAAGCAGAACTCCTCATACCGTCCGACCTCGGCGACCACCTCGCGCAGCTGTGCGGCGTTCTCGACGAGCGTATATTCGTGGGGCGTGTTCTGGGCCGTCGCCAGCTGCATCGCGTCGGCTTCGGCCTGCAGTTCGGCGGCGGGAACCTCCCGGGTCTCGGCCGGCTGCACCACGGGGTCGCCGAACAGGTTGCCCTGACCCACCAGCGCGGCTTTCTTCGCCGCGGCGGACTTGGCGCGGGCCATCTCCGCCAGTTGGGTCTGCGCCTCCTGCCGGGGGCCTTCGGGCAGCGCCTCGGGCGGCGCCAGGTTGGCCAGATCGTTCATGAAAGCCTTGAAATCGAGCTCGGCGAAGACCCCGCGCAGCTCGTCGATATGCGGTTCGCAGACCGTGAGGTCTTCTTCGCGGAAGGGGATCGGCACGTCGAGGCAGATGGTGGTCAGACGCTTGGCCAGCCGCAGGTTGTCGGCCCATGCGGCGATCTTCTCGCCCTGTTTTCCCTTGATTTTCGAAACGTTGTCGAGGATGTTCTCGACCGTTCCCCACTCCTGGACCAGCTTGCAGGCGCTCTTTTCGCCGATGCCTGGCACGCCGGGGATGTTGTCCGAAGCGTCGCCCCACAGCGCGAGGATGTCGCGCACCAGTTGCGGGTCGTCGATGCCGTACTTCTCGCGGATGGCCTCGCGGCCGACGATCTCGATGCTCCCCTCCGCGCCCCGCTGCTTGTAGATGTGGCAGTGGTCGCGCACGAGCTGTCCGTAATCCTTGTCGGGGGTCACCATATAGACGTCGTAACCCGCCTCGACGCCCTTCTGCGAAAGGGTTCCGATCACGTCGTCGGCCTCGTACCCCTCGACTTCGAGGATCGGGATGCACATCGCTTCGAGCACCCGCTTGACATAGGGCACCGAAAGCAGGATGTCCTCGGGCGTCTCGGAACGGTTCGCCTTGTATTCCGGAAAGATGTCGCGGCGGAAACTGCCGCCCTTGGGATCGAAGGCCACGCCCAGCAGGTCGGGCCTCTCGCGTTTCTGGATGTCGCGCAGGAACTTCACGAACCCGAACACCACGGAGGTGTTCATCCCGGCGCGGTTGCGCATGGGGCGCCCCAGAAAGGCATAGTAATACTTGAAAATCAACGCGTAGGCGTCGACCAGGAAGAGTTTTTTCATATCTGTATTTAAGTTGCGTCGCGTGTGTTCGGGGGAGGTGTCACTCGTTGTCGCCGGCGAACCATTCGGCAAACGAAGTTGCAGTCTCGTGGAGCTTCAGCGAATGGAGCGCAACGCCTTCGGGAAGCCGGACAGCGATGCGTCGGGCGAAATCGGCGAGCATGTTCTCGCACGTAGGCTGGTAATCCACCGTCAGGATGTTGCCGAACCGTGCGGCGAGCACCCGGCGCATTTCCGCACCCGACGCCGAACCGCGCAGCACCAGCGCATGGTCGAAACGCGAAACGATCTCTTCGTTCACGATCCGCTTCAGCACCCCGAAGTCCATCACCATCCCGCATTTGGGATCGTCCTCCTTTTCGGCCGGGGTGCCTTTCACCGTCACGAACAACCGATAGGAGTGCCCGTGGATTTCGCGGCACGGCCCGTCGTATCCGTCGAGGGCGTGCGCCGCCTCGAACGAAAATTCTTTGGTCAATCTGATCACTGTCATAGGACAAAGATAGTGCAAGCCGAGCGCAAAAGCAAGTTTACTTGCATTTTGCCGAGGCGCAGCCTGTCTAAGACAAAGTCAAAGATAGTGCAAGCCGGGCCGCAAAAGCAAGTTTACTTGCATTTTGCCGAGGCGCAGCCTGTCTAAGGCAACGCCAAAGATAGTGCAAGGTGAGCGGAGTGCCAAATTTATTTGAGCACTTCCGAACCGCCGCCTGTCTAAAGATAGCGTAAGCCGCGGGCAAAACCGACCGATTCGTCGGCTTTTACCCGCGTCCCGCACCGTTTGACTGTCCGGAACGCCCGCTCAACGACGTCCCCCGAGTTTCAGATAACGGTCGTAGAGGCGGTCGTAAACCGCGTGACGCTCCATATCGGGAAAGTATTCGTCCGAGAAGCCGGGGCACATCGCCCGCTGGGCCTCCTGCACCGACCCGTAGAGCCCGGCAGCGACCGACGCGAACATCGCCGCACCCAGGGCACAGGCCTGGTCGCTGTCCACCACCCGGATCGGAACGCCGATGACGTCGGCCATCGTCTGCATCACGAAAGACGATTTGCGGGCGATGCCGCCGATGGCGAGGATGTTGTCGATGGGCACCCCCTCTTCGAGCATCCGCTCGTTGATGGCCCGGGAGCCGAAGACCGTCGCTTCGACCAGCGCCTTGTAAAGGGCCGGCGCCGACGTCGCAAGGGTCAGTCCGTCCAGCGCACCCCGCACCCGGGGGTCGGCATCGGGCGTCCGGCGGCCATTGTGCCAGTCGAGCGCCACGGGATCGTCGGGTGTCAGGGGCAGCCGTTCGGCCTCGGCCGTCAGCTCCCCGAGGATTCGCTCTTCAAGCTGCGGGTCGCTTCCGGCAATCTGCCGCAGCGGCCACGCCATCACCCGCCGGAACCAGGCGTACAGGTCGCCGAAGGCAGCCTGCCCGGCCTCGAAACCGATATATCCGGGCAGCACCGAACCGTCGACCTGGCCGCAGATGCCGCGCACGGTCCTGCTGCCGACCTCGTCGTAGGTGCCGACCACGATGTCGCACGTCGAGGTCCCCATCACCTTGACCAGCGTTCCGGGAACGATCCCTGCCCCGACGGCCCCGACATGGCAGTCGATGGCCCCCACGCCGACGGCGATGCCCGGTTTCAGCCCCAGCCGGGCGGCCCACTCGCCGCACAGCCGGCCCACGCACGCGTCACCCGTGACGGTGTCGGAATAAAGATGGCCGCGGAAGACGCCCAGCAGCGGATCGACCGCTTCCAGGAACTCCGGCGCGGGAAGTCCGCCCCACGAGGCGTGCCACATCGCCTTGTGCCCGGCCACACAGCGGCTGCGGGCGATGGTTTCGGGGGTCGTGTCCCCGACCAGCAGGGCGCTGATCCAGTCGCAGTGCTCCACCCACGAATAGGCCGCCGGCAGCAATCCGGGCGAACGGCGCAGGCAATGGAGCATCTTGGCCCACACCCATTCGCAGGAGTAAGTGCCGCCGCTGTAACGCGTGTAGTCGATTTCCCACTTTTTTGCTAAATCGTTTATCTCATCCGCTTCGGCGAGCGCCGTATGGTCCTTCCAGAGCACGAACATCGCATCGGGCTCCTCGGCGAACTCCGGCAGCAGAGCCAGCGGGGTGCCTTGTGCGTCGGTCAGCGCCGGGGTGGACGCCGTAGTGTCGAAGGAGATGCCGCGGACGGCGTCGGCAACGTCGCGTCCGCAAGCCGCCAGCGCCTGGCGGACAGATGCCTCCAACGATTCGATATAGTCGAGCGGATGCTGGCGGTAGCGGTTGTGCGCGGGATCGCAGTAGAGCCGCTCGGCCCACCGGGGATAGGCCACCACCGCCGAAGCGAGCTCCGACCCGTCGGCGGCGACGACGACGAGGCACCGCACGGAATCGCTCCCGAAATCGACGCCCAAAAGATAATTGGTTCGAGGTTGCATAATTATTTCAGTTACTGGTTGAACGCTTTTTTAACGGCCCGCAGCCCTCCGGGTATCAGGCCACGGAGGAGTTCTTCGAGCAAGGCTTCGTCTCCCTGCAGGTGGAAGACCTCCTGCGTGTGGCTCAGCGTCTCGCCGGGCCGCAGGAAAGCCGCCGGCGAGGAGGTTTCGATTTCGTAGAACGGGCCCATCACCTCGCCGGTCTCGGTCGGCCCGTCGTTGTAGGCGTTGACGACATCCCCGCCGAACGGGTTCGTCTGCGCACCCCAGCGGCTATCCACATAGCGGTCGCCCGCCGCGGAACGCCGGTAGCGGACCAGCGTCACATGGTGCGACGCCGCATCGTAACTGCCGCAAAGCCCCGTATCGCGGCCCGCAGGCAGCCCGATCTTCGACCGGAAAGCGCCGTCGATCCGCAGGCATACGAGCCCTCCGGAGACGGAGAGCCGGTCGTCCGGAAGCGTTCCGAAATAGTCGCTGTTGACGGCCGCCCGCGCATCCTCCCCGTCGCAGGGCAGGAAAACGACGGTCGACGGCGACGGCGTGAACATCCCGAGCATCCAGACCGATGGGGCGCCGCCCGCAGGCGTCCAGGCGTCCGGACCGCAGTTCCCGATCCGGTTCTCGCTGCGGTAGGCCGCCACCGCGAGTTCCGGCGGCAGGGCACGCCCCAGCGACGCCTCCGCCTGCCGGAGCGAGAGGAGTTCGACGCGACGCGCCACCCCGATCTCAAAGCGGGTTCCGGCAGCGTTGCGAAGCGACATTTCAGCCTCGAAGCGCACCTGACGGGCATCGCGTCCGACCACCCGGAAAGGTTCGGTGTCCAGTGCCGCCGGGACCTGCCAGTTGGCATAAACCTGCTCGGCGCCGGGTGCGAAGTAGAGCGAATAGGGACCGCCCTCAGGCCCGAGCCAGAGGCGTTCTTCGCCGCCGAAAGGGTTGAATTGAGATTTCAGGCCCCCCGAAGCAATCAGCGAACGGTTTATCCAGCCGTAGCCGGGTCCGCCGGGTCCGGTGGCCGTCGAGGTCATCACCCGTCCCTGCCACGCCGGAACCAGATAGACCCGCGCCCGGCCCGATTCGTCGGACAACTCCACGCCCCGAACCCCGCAACTCTCCAAAAATGAACGCGATTCACCGTATGTTTTCATATGCAGAAAAGGATAAATTCAAAAAAAACGCGAAAAAATTTGTTTATTAAAACGTTTTAATTACTTTTGCAAATGTAACAGAAATTCCCAGATATTGCAAAAAATCGCCAAAAATATGCGCACGAAACGGGTAACCATAAAAGATATTGCCACGGAGGCGGGCGTTTCGATCGCCCTGGTCTCGTTCGTCATGAACAACAAGGCCGACGGCAAGGATACCTACCGGGTGAACAAGGAAACCGCCCAGCGCATTCTGGAAGTCGCCCAGAAGCTTAACTACCAGCCCAATAACGCCGCCCGCACCCTGCGCAGCGGCAAGACCAACACCATCGGCGTCATCGTTTCGGACATCTCGAACAAATTCTTCGCCGACATCGCCCGGTGCATCGAAAACCACGCATATAAATATAAGTATACCGTGCTGTTCGGCAGCACGGACGAAAATCCGCAGAAGCTGAAGAACCTGATCGAGGTCTTCCGCAACAAGGGCATCGACGGTTTGGTGGTCGTTCCGTGCGAGGGTGCAGACGAGATCATCCGCGACATCGCCCGCCAGAACATACCGCTCGTGCTGCTCGACCGCGAGGTGCCCGACCTGGAGGTCAGCAGCGTCGTGCTGAACAACCGCCGCGCAGGGTACGAAACGACCGAAGCCCTGATCCGGCGCGGATACACCCGCATCGAAATGATCTCCTATTCGATGGGAGTCTCGAACATCCGCGAGCGTGAAGAGGGATACCGCCGCTGCATGCTGGCACACGAAATGGCCGAAAACACCGTCATACACCGCCTGCGCCACGACAAACTCGCCAAGATCGAGGATATCATCCGCGAGGCCCGGCAACGCCGCGTCGAAGCTTTCTTTTTCGCCACCAACACCCTGGCGGGCCAGGGGCTGAGCGCCATCTTCCGCAACGGCTGGCGCGTGCCCCAGGATTTCGCCATCGCCTGCTTCGACACCAACGAAGCCTTCGACATCTATAAAACCGCCATCGCCTACGTCCGCCAACCCATCGAACGGTTCGGGACCGAGGCCCTCGACCTGCTGATCAAGAGCATCGAACAACGCGACGAGCCAGGGAGTTGCACCCGCATCGTGCTGACGCCCGAGATCATCGGAAGCACCCCCGAAGAGGAGCTGCGGAGCGCGGAAGAGGCGGTGGCGGAACGCTGAAAAAATTTGTCCGGAAGCTAAAACGATTTACAAGAAAAAATATAAACTACGAACCGCATGAAAATCCGCAATCTGTTCCTCCTCGGAGGCGTCCTCTCTGCACTGCTGACAACGGCACAGGAGATCCCGTCCCGGTTTCCCGAAGCGACAGCCCTGCGCTACAACAACCCGGGCCTCACGGTCGACCTGGGAGTCGGGCTTTGGGGCATTCCGCTGCCCGTAGACTACGACGGCGACGGCGTGAAAGACCTGCTTGTCTCCTGCCCCGACCGCCCTTACAAGGGACTCTACTTCTTCAAGAACATCGGCACGCCGCGCCATCCCCGTTTCGCCGCCGCCGAGCGCATCAGCGAGAAGGGGATGAACAACATCCGCCTCTCGGAAGCGGACGGCAAACCCTACGTCCTCTCGAAGGACACCGAATACCCCGACTTTTTCAAGGCTCCCTACGCCGAAAAACGCCGCCTCCGCTACGAAGGCGAGGTGCTCGGAGCGACCTACAACAAGTCGCGGAGCAACATGTGGAACTACGTCGACTGGGACGGCGACGGCGACAAGGACATCGTCGTGGGCATCGACACGTGGGACGACTACGGCTGGGACAACGCCTTCGACAGCCTCGGACGCTGGACCCGGGGTCCGCTGCACGGCTACGTCTACCTGCTGGAAAACACCGGCAGGGGATATGTCAACCGCGGCAAGGTGGAGGCCGCAGGCGCCCCGATCGACGTCTACGGAGCGCCCAATCCGTGTATCGCCGACTTCGACGGCGACGGCGATCCGGACCTGATCTGCGGCGAGGTCGTCGACGGGCTGACCTGGTTCGAGAACGTCGGGACCCGCACGGAGCCCCGCTTTGCGGCGGGACGTCCCCTTGCGAACAAACACGGAGAGATCCGCCTCCATCTGGAGATGATCGTCCCGGTGGTTTCGGATTTCGACGGCGACGGGCATCCCGACCTCATCGTCGGCGACGAGGACGGCCGCGTGGCCTGGGTGCGCCATACGGGGAAGGTCAAAAAAGGCATGCCGCAGTTCGAGTCTCCCGTCTACTTCACCCAGCAGGCCGATCTGGTGAAATTCGGAGCCCTTTCGACCCCCTGCGCCTTCGACTGGGACGGCGACGGGAAACAGGACATCATTGCCGGCAACTCGGCCGGTGAGATCGCTTTCATACGCAACCTCTCGGGCGGCGAAAACCCCGTGTGGGACGCTCCGCGCCTCTTCACCGCCGGCGGCAAACCCATCCGCATCCAGGCCGGGGAAAACGGCTCGATACAAGGTCCCGCCGAACGCAAATGGGGCTATACGGTGCTCTCCGTGGCCGACTGGGACGGCGACGGGCTGCCCGACATCATCGTCAACTCGATCTGGGGCAAGATCGAATGGTTCCGCAACCTCGGCAGCAAAGACGGACTGAAACTCGCTCCGGCGCAGCCCGTGCGCGTGGCCTGGGAGGGCGCGGCCCCCAAACCCGCCTGGAACTGGTGGACGCCCGAGCCCGGCACGCTCGTCACGCAATGGCGCACGACGCCCGTGGCGACGGACTGGAACGGTGACGGCCTGACGGACCTCATCGTCCTTGACCAGGAGGGCTACCTGGCCTATTACGAACGTTTCCGCACGCCCGAAGGCGAACTGCTGCTCCGTCCCGGCCGTCGCATCTTCCACGGCACGAACTGTTCGCTTTACAGCGCCAAAAAAGGGGTGGTGGAGACATCCGAAGGGCTCCTGCGCCTGAACGACGGCATCGGCGGGCAATCCGGGCGCCGCAAGATCTGCTTCATCGACTGGGACGGCGACGGACGGCTCGACCTGATCGTCGACAGCCAGAACGCCTGCTGGTTCCGCAACGTCCGCGAGGAGAACGGCGAGATATGGTACGAATACATGGGCAACGTCGGCGAACGCATACTGGCCGGTCACACGACCTGCCCGACCCCCATCGACTGGCGGGGCGACGGCACGCCGGAACTCCTGCTGGGAGCCGAGGACGGACACTTCTACCGAATAGCAAATCAGAAGACGCGATGAAAAAGGTCCTGACGATACTTTGCGCCGCACTGCTGGCCGCCGCCGTATCGCAGGCCGCCGAGCCGCTGCGCGTCAAACTCTTTCCTGAGGGAACCCCGACGAAGAACGGTCTGGAAGAGCAGCCCGAAAGCGTCAACGACAAGGGGTATTACGTCGGCGTAAGCGACCCCGAATTGGTGGTTTATCTTCCCGATCCGGCCCGCGCCACGGGACAGGCCATGCTGGTCGTGCCGGGCGGAGGTTACGAAAAGGTCTGCATCACGCACGAGGGTTACAAGACCGCCGAGTGGCTCAACGAACACGGCATCGCCGCGATGATCCTCAAATACCGGATGCCGAACGGCCATCCCGGGATTCCGCTGGAAGACGGCGAGCAGGCGATGCGCGTCATCCGCCGCAACGCCGCGCAATGGAACGTCGATCCCCGCAGCGTGGGAATCATCGGATTCTCGGCGGGAGGCCACTTCGCCTCGACGCTCATCACGGAATACACGAGCGGGGAGACGCGCCCCGACTTCGCCGTCCTGGTCTACCCGGTCGTCTCGATGAAATATTCCAGCGTCCGGACCCGGGAAAACCTCCTCGGGACCCGCAGCGAAGAGGAGGCTTTGCGCAAACGCCGCACCACCTCCGGGCAGGTGCACGAAGGGATGCCCGAGGTGATGCTCCTGCTGTGCAGCGACGACAAAGCGGTGGTTCCGGACAACTCCATCGCCTTCTACCGGGCCCTCAACCGCCGCAGGGTGAAGGCCGAAATGCACATCTATCCCGAAGGGGGCCACGGCTTCTGGATGCGCGAACGCTACAAGTTCGCCGACGAAACCTATCCGGCCGTCATCCGGTGGATCGAACGACACAGGACGAACAACTGATTAAAACCTCAAACATAAAAAAAGATGAAGACTATCAAAGGGATCATTCCCCCGATGATTACCCCCTTGAAGGGTGACGACCAGATCGACCGCGAAGGCACCGTACGGCTCACGGAGCACATCCTCGCCGGCGGCGTCCACGCCCTCTTCCTCCTCGGCACCACCGGCGAGGCCCAGAGTCTCTCCTACAAATGCCGCTACGATTTCGTCGAACTGGTATGCCGTCAGGTCGCCGGGCGCGTTCCCGTCCTGGTGGGCGTCACCGACACATCGCTCGACGAGAGCGTCAAGCTGGCCGCCCACGCCGCGGCGTGCGGCGCCGTAGGGGTCGTAGCCGCCGCGCCCTACTATTTCGCTCCCTCGCAGCAGGAGCTGATCGAATACTACACGGCGCTGGCCGACGCGCTGCCGCTGCCGCTCTTCCTCTACAACATGCCGTCGCACGTGAAGGTGTTCCTCGAACCCGCGACCGTCAAGACGCTGGCCGACCACCCGAACATCGTCGGACTGAAGGACAGCTCGGCCAACATGACCTATTTCCAGACGCTGCTCTACCACCTGGGCGACCGCGATGATTTCGCCCTCTACGTGGGTCCCGAGGAGCTGACGGGCGAAAGCGTGGTGATGGGAGCCGACGGCGGCGTGAACGGCGGCGCCAACATCTTCCCCGAACTCTACGTGCAGATGTACTACGCCGCCTGCAACCGCGACGTGAACACGATGCACGCGCTGCAACGGAAGATCATGCAGATCAGCACGTCGCTCTACACCGTCGGAAAATACGGCTCCAGCTACCTCAAGGGAGTGAAGTGCTCGCTCTCGCTGATGGGCATCTGCGACGACTACATGTCCTACCCATACCGCCGTTTCCGCGCCGAGGAGCGCGCCCGCATCCGCAAGGCCCTCGAAGCGCTGGGAACCGCCTGCGGCGAATAACACACGACCGAACCACCTAACACGATAAAAAATGGAGATAACCATACTCGATTACCTCGTCTTCTTCATCTTCGTGGGCGGCGTCGCCCTCTTCGGATGCTCGTTCTACTTCCGCAGCCGCAAGGGCGCCGCGGCGTTCACCGCCGCCGAAGGATCGCTGCCCACGTGGGTCGTAGGCATGTCGATTTTCGCCACGTTCGTCAGCAGCATCAGCTTCCTCGGACTCCCCGGCGACGCCTACAAGGGCAACTGGAACCCGTTTGTCTTCAGCCTCTCGATCCCGATCGCCACGTGGCTCGCAGCCAAGGTCTTCATCCCGCTCTACCGCGGAATCAACAGCGTCTCGGCCTACCACTACCTCGAAATGCGTTTCGGCTACTGGGCCCGCTGTTACGTGGCGGTCTGCTACCTGCTGACGCAGCTCGCCCGCGTGGGGTCGATCCTGCTGCTGCTGGCCCTGCCGCTGAACACGATGTTCGGCTGGGACATCCAGACCATCATCGTCTGCACGGGCATCGCCACGCTGATCTACACCCTGCTGGGCGGCATCGCCGCCGTGGTCTGGACCGACGCCATCCAGGGCATCATCCTCATCGTCGGCGCCATCGCCTGCGCCGCGATCCTCACCTTCACGATGCCCGAAGGCCCCGGACAGCTCTTCGCGATAGCCTCGGCCCACGGAAAATTCAGCCTCGGCAGCTTCGGCGCGAGCCTTACGGAACCGACCTTCTGGGTGGTGCTCATCTACGGACTATTCGTCAACATGCAGAATTACGGCATCGACCAGAACTACGTGCAGCGTTACATGACGACCAAATCGACGGCCGACGCCGTGAAATCGACCCTTTTCGGCGGTCTGCTCTACATCCCCGTATCGCTCGTCTTCGTCTACATCGGCACGGCGCTCTTCTCCTACTACACGGCGCGTCCCGAGCTGCTGCCTGCCGGAACGCCCTCGGACCAGGTCTTTCCGTGGTTCATCGTCCACGGACTGCCCACGGGACTCACGGGACTCGTGATCGCCTCGCTCTTCTCGGCCGGCATGTCGACCATCGCCACGAGCATCAACTCCTCGGCGACGATCGTGCTGACGGACTTCGCCAAACGGCTCTCGAAAAAGGAGCTCTCCGAAAAAAAGAGCATGCGGGTGCTCTACGCCACGTCGTTCGTCGTGGGAGCCCTGGGCATCGTCATGGGACTGATGATGATGCGCATCGACGGCGTGCTGGACGCCTGGTGGAAGCTGGCGTCGATCTTCAGCGGGGGCATGCTGGGACTGTTCCTGCTGGGCGTCGTCTGCAAGACCGTGCG
Organism: uncultured Alistipes sp.; assembly: GCA_949840605.1. The sequence continues at coordinate 5,016 of CATKXN010000027.1, read as the reverse complement.
CCGGGCCCACGCGGTCATCGCCGTGATCCTCGGACTGCTGACCATCGCCTGGATGAGCCTCTCGCCGCTGATCAACGAAGGTTCGCCCTGCTACCGGTTCCACAGCCCGCTGCACACCTACCTGACGATCGTCTTCGGAACGACGGTCATCTTCCTGACGGGCTTCCTGCTCACGAAATTCACCCGCCGCAAAGCCGAAAACGCATGAAAACCCGACTGAAAACCGGACTGCTGCTCTGCGGCGGCGTCCTCGGCGGCAGCGCCGCTGCCGCGGCCCAGCGACAGCCCAACATCCTGCTGGTGCTGAGCGACGACCAGAGCGCCTTCGCCGTCGGCTGTTACGGCAACGCCGACATCCGGACGCCGAATCTCGACCGTTTCGCCTCCGAAGGAGTGCGCTTCAACCGCGCCTACGCCACCTCGCCGCAAAGCGTGCCTTCGCGCGCCTCGATCATGACGGGGCGTTCGCCCGTGGCGGTGAACATGACCCGCTTCAACGTGACGCTCGCCCGCCGCTTCCGCGCCTTTCCCGAATACCTGCGCGAGAACGGCTACTACACGGGCGTCGCCGGGCGCGGCTACCACCTCGACGGAGCCGTCAGCGGGCGGGTCGGAAAGATCAAGGAGGTCGAACTCTACTATGCGGAACACGGATACAAGACCTTCCCCGACCGGCTCGACACCTGCATGATCGTCGCCGACGCCCGCAAAGGCGAGAGCCACTGGAAGATCAACGCCCAGTTCCGGACCTTCATGGAGCGCCGCGACAAGGACAAGCCCTTCTTCCTGCAACTCTGCTATTCCGATCCCCACACGCCTTACGACGCCCCGAAGGTGCACGACCCCCGGTCGCTGACCCTCCCGCCGTTCTATCCCGACACGCAGCTGGTCCGCGAATACCTGGCAGCCTATTACGACGAGATACACCGGATGGACTCCGATTTCGGGGAGGTGCTGCGCTACCTCGACGAACACGGCCTGAGCGACAACACGATCGTCATCTTCATGGGCGACAACGGCGGAGCGCAGTTCATGGCTAAAGGCACGCTCTATGAAAACGGAATCCGGGTGCCGTTCATGATCCGCTGGCCCGGGCACATCGCTCCGGCCGTAACGGACGCCGTAGTCTCCAACGTGGACATCGCATCGACCTGTCTGGCGGCCGCCGGGCTGCCGGTTCCCGAAGAGATCGAGGGCGAGGACCTCCTGCCCCTCCTGACGCAGGGCGAAACCCCGGCCGAAAGGTGGGTCTACTCCGTGCGGAGCTGCCACGCGACCAATTCGCTGCCGAGCGACACTTCGGTCTTCGACCAGATGCGCTGCATCGTCGGCGAACGGTACAAACTCATCTACAACCTGCTGCCCGGCCAGCCGTGGGTCCCCATCGACTTCGCCGGAACAGAGATGTTCGCCGAACTGAAACGCATGCACAAGAATGGAGAGCTCGATGCGCTTTCGAGCCGCCTCTATTTCTCGCCGACACGCCCGATGTTCGAACTCTACGACCTGCGGAACGACCCCTGCGAACAGCGCAACCTGATCGACGATCCGGCGCTGAAAGAGGTCCGCAACGACCTGATCCTGAAACTTACGTACAAGATGATCGAGGACGAAGATTTCGTGACGCTCCCTCATCCGAAAATTTACGAATAAGAACCGAAAAATCATCCGACCTATGACAAACCATCCTAAAATCGGTATCCGTCCGATCATCGACGGCCGCCGCGGCGGTATCCGCGAATCCCTCGAAGAGATGACGATGGGCATGGCCCTGAGCGTCGCGAAACTCTACGCCGCGAAGCTGCGCTATGCCGACGGCGCGCCCGTAGAATGCGTCATCGCCGACACGACGATCGGCGGCGTGGCCGAAGCCGCCGCCGCAACCGACAAATTCCGAGACAACAACGTCGGGGCCGTCCTCTCGGTGACGCCCTGCTGGTGCTACGGCTCCGAAACCATCGACATGGACCCGCTGATGCCCAAGGCCATCTGGGGCTTCAACAAGACCCAGCGTCCGGGAGCCGTCTACCTCGCCTCGGCGCTGGCCGGACACAACCAGAAAGGGCTGCCTGCGTTCGGCATCTACGGCTCCGAAGTGCAGGAACAGGACGACAACAGCATCACCCCCGATGTGGAAGAGAAGCTGCTGCGCTTCGGCCGCGCGGCCGTCGCCGTCATGGAGATGCGCGGCAAATCCTACCTCTCGATCGGCTCCGTGTCGATGGGCATCGCCGGTTCGATGCCCGATCCCGATTTCTTCCAGGAGTATCTGGGCATGCGCAACGAAGCCGTCGACTGCTCGGAGATCGCCCGCCGCATCGAACTGGGCATCTATGACAAGGAGGAGTTCGAACGGGCTATGGCCTGGGTCGAAAAGCACTGCAAGACGCACGAAGGCGAGGACCTCAACCCGGAACACCTCCGTTATTCGCGCGAAAAGAAAGACGAGGTGTGGGAGTATGTGGTCAAGATGACGATGATCTTCCGCGACCTGATGACCGGCAATCCGAAGCTCGCCGAAATGGGCTTTGAAGAGGAGGCCGCCGGACACAACGCCATCGCCGGAGGTTTCCAGGGCCAGCGCCAGTGGACCGACTTCCGTCCCGACGGCGATTTCTCGGAAGCCATCCTCAACACGTCGTTCGACTGGAACGGCATCCGCGAAGCCTATACCTTCGCCACCGAAAACGACACGCTCAACGGCGTCTCGATGCTCTTCATGCACCCGCTGACCAACCAGGCGCAGCTCTTCTCCGACGTGCGCTCCTATTGGAGCCCCGAGGCCGTAGAGCGCGCCACAGGCAGGAAACTAACGGGCAAGGCCGCGAACGGCATCATCCACCTCATCAACTCGGGAAGCAGCACGCTGGACGCCTCGGGCGCAATGTCCGACGCCGAGGGCAATCCCGTGATGAAACCCTTCTGGGAGATCACCGAACAGGAGGCCGAGCGGTGTCTCGAAGCGACGACCTGGCACCCGGCCGGCCGCGAGTACATGCGCGGAGGCGGTTTCTCGTCGAAGTTCTTCACGCGCGGCGACATGCCGGTCACGATGTGCCGCCTGAACCTGATAAAAGGGCAGGGTCCGGTGCTGCAAATCGCGGAAGGATGGGCCGTGAACGTCGACCGTGCGATCTTCGAGCACATCGACAAACGCACCGACCCCTCGTGGCCCACGACCTATTTCGCCCCCCGGCTGACGGGCAAGGGAGCTTTCAGGAGCGTCTACAACGTGATGAACAACTGGGGCGCCAACCACGGAGCCATCACCTACGGCCATGTGGGAGCCGACCTCATTACGCTCGCCTCGATGCTCCGCATTCCGGTCTGCATGCACAACGTCGACGAAGAAAAAATCTTCCGTCCTTCGGCCTGGGCCGCCTTCGGCTCCGACCCCGAAGGGTCCGACTACCGGGCCTGCAAAAACTACGGACCCGTCTACCGCTAAAGCAAAACTCCTAAACCACTACACAAATGAACAGATTTTTACAAACAGCGTTTTTCGGCGCTTTATGGCTGGTAACCAGCCTGCTTTTACCGGAAAACGTTCATGCGCAGACCGCCGCCTCACCGACCGTCTCTGGTACGGTCGTCGATGCAAACAAGCAGCCCCTCGCGGGTGTAACCGTTATCATCCGGGAAACTACACGCGGAACCGTAACTGACAAAAACGGCAAATATTCGATCCGTGCCGGCAAGAACGATGTGCTCGAATTCTCGCTGCTGGGATATACCCCCCAAACCGCCAAGGTCGGAACGCAAACCCGAATCGACGTCTCCCTGGCAGAGGATGCCAAGCAGATCGACGCCGTCGTCGTCGAAGTCGGCTACGGATCGCAACTCAAACGCGATGTCAGCGGTTCGGTAGGCATCGTCAAGGTGGATGACATGGTCAAGGCTCCGGTAAGTTCTTTCGACCAGGCATTGCAGGGTCGCGTGGCGGGTGTCAACGTCACATCGTCCGACGGCCAGCCGGGTACGGACTTCAACATTGTCATCCGGGGAGCAAACTCGCTCACGCAGGATAACTCACCGCTCTATGTGATCGACGGATTTCCGATCGAGAACTTCTCCAACTCCGCACTCAACCCCGATGACATCGAGTCGCTGACTGTCCTCAAAGATGCTTCCGCAACGGCCATCTACGGTTCGCGCGGCGCCAACGGCGTCATCATCATCGAAACGAAAAAAGGCAAAGTCGGACGTCCCACGATTACCTACTCGGGTACATTCGGCGTGCAGAGCGTCACCAAGAAGATCGACATGATGAGCCCCTACGAGTTCGTAACTTATCAGATCGAACGGGACCCGTCCAGCGAAGGGACCTACCTCGTCAACGAGAACCGCACGTTGGACGACTACCGTAACATGAAAGGCATCGACTGGCAGGATAAGATCTTCCGCACGGCCTTCGTTCACATGCACAACCTTTCGGTACGCGGCGGCAACAATTCGACCAAATACTCCGTCTCCGCATCGCTGAACGATCAGGACGGAGTCATCCGCAATTCCGGATACAAAAAGTATCAGGGACGAATCACGCTGGACCAGAAACTGAGCAAATACGTCAATTTCAATGCAAGCGTCAATTACACGCAGGACAAGGTAAGCGGGCAAACCTCTTCCGCAGCGCTGTCGACGACCAATTCATATGCTACTTACCTGATGTACCGCACCTGGGCCTACCGTCCCCTTCTGCTCAAGAACCAGAACATCGCCGACATGTTCGACGACGATTCGGCTGCTACGGGCGTAATGAATCCCTACATCTCGACGATCAACGAGAACCGGCACGTCAAACGCGCGACGATGATAGCTAATGCCAAGCTGGACATAAAACTGGCCAAAGCGCTGAAACTCACCATCCGGGGTGGATACACTAACTACCACTCGCTGACCACGGAGTTCAACAACTCCGAATCCTTCAAGGGTTACCCGCGTCCGAGCAACAGCAAGGGTGTCAATGCTTCTGTTTCAGACTATACCCGCAATGACTGGATGAACGAGAACCTGCTG
>CATKXN010000026.1 GCA_949840605.1 uncultured Alistipes sp. | reverse complement strand
GCGGTCGGTGCGACAAGACAAGGGATACACTGATTGCTGACGTGTCGGTAATTTAGTATGGGTGTAAACTCCGGCTGGTCGTTGTCGCAGCCCCTGGCTGCGTTTATAAGCCCCCCCCCGGCTAAGAGCCGGGTTTTAGGGGCGGTGCATGGGTATTGACTTTCCAATCCTGTTCTGCGCTTCCACCACTTAAAAGCTGTTTCTTAAACGGCCCTCGGGAGGGACTTAGTGCCGCAATCGGCAAAATCGGCGTTTCCGGTCGTTCGTGTGGCTATTTGTGCTTTTCGCTGAAATGCTCGGCCTGGCCGGCGATCAGCTCCTTGTCGTCGAAATAGTCGATCTTCATGGCGGCACGGACCTCGGCGAGGGTCGCGGCGGCGGTGGCGCGGGCCTTAGCAGAACCTTCGCGCAGGATTTCGTACACCTCGCCGATGCGGGCCTCGTAGTGATGGCGGCGTTCGCGGATCGGATCGAGCACCTCGTTGAGGATGGCGATCAGCAGCCGTTTGACCTTCACGTCGCCCAGTCCGCCGCGGCGGTAGTGCGCTTTCAACTCCTCCAGAGAGGAGTATTCAGGCAAATATCTGGAAAAATGCTCGGGACGGCTGAACGCGTCGAGGTAGGTGAAGACCGTGTTGCCCTCGACCTTGCCCGGGTCCTCCACGCGCAGGTGGTCGGGATCGGTGTACATGCCCATCACCTTTTTCTTGACCTCGTCGGCCGTGTCCGAAAGGTAGATGCAGTTGTTCAGCGACTTGGACATCTTGGCCTTGCCGTCGGTTCCCGGCAGGCGCATGCAGGCGGCATTGTCGGGCAGCAGGATTTCGGGCTCGACGAGCGTCTCACCGTAGACTGCATTGAATTTGTGGACGATCTCGCGCGTCTGCTCGATCATCGGCTCCTGGTCCTCGCCCACGGGGACGGTCGTGGCCTTGAAGGCCGTGATGTCCGACGCCTGCGAAATGGGGTAGGTGAAGAACCCGACGGGGATGCCCTGACGCTGCGTGGTGTCGCCCTCGGCGGCGCCTTCGGCGAATCCGCGCAGGGCGATCTCGGCCTTCACGGTCGGGTTGCGCTGCAGGCGCTGCACGGTCACCAGGTTCATGTAGTAGAACGCCAGTTCGCACAGTTCGGGGACCTGCGACTGGATGAAGAGCGTCGACTGTGCGGGGTCGAGGCCCACCGAGAGGTAGTCCAGCGCGACCTCTATGATGTTCTGGCGCACCTTTTCCGGGTTGTCGGCGTTGTCGGTGAGCGCCTGCGCGTCGGCGATCATGATGAATATCTTGTCGAAAGCTCCCGAATTCTGCAGTTCGACGCGGCGGCGCAGCGAACCTACGAAGTGACCCAGATGGAGGCGGCCCGTGGGACGGTCGCCGGTGAGGATGATTTTTGCCATATTTTTAGAGAAAGTACATTTTGCGGGCGAAGATACGAAAAAGAACTGACGACGCCAAAACTGAATTGCATCCGGTGCGGCAAAACTTTCCGACTTCCTAAAAGGGTCGTTACGACCCCGAAGATACGAAAAACTATGCGGCAATGCGAAAAAGTTGTCCGGTATAGATTTTTTTTATATCTTCGCAGAGTGAAATAGACGCCTGCTATGACTATAATCCAACTCGAATACCTGTTGGCCGTGGCCAACTGCGGCAGTTTCTCGCTGGCCGCCGAACATTGCTTCGTGACGCAGCCTTCGCTGAGCATGCAGGTCAAATCGCTCGAAGAGGAGCTGGGCGTGGTGCTGCTCGACCGCTCGAAAAAGCCCGTCATTCCCACCGAGGCGGGCGAAGTGGTGCTGGAGCAGGCGCGCGAGACGATCAAGGCCTACAACTACATCCGGGAGGCCGTCGCGGAGCTGAAAGGCGAGACCGCGGGCAAGCTGCGGCTGGGGGTCATTCCGACCATCGCGCCCTACCTGCTGCACAAGTTCATCCCGGCTTTCGTGCGCGATTATCCAAAAGTGGAGCTGGAGATCTCCGAGATGATTACGTCGGACATCGTCGAGGCGCTGAAGCGCGACCGCATCGACGCGGCGCTGGTGGCCAGCGGCACCTGCGGGGAGGGCATCCTCGAGCAGGAGCTGTTCAACGACCGCTTCTACGCCTATGTGTCGCCCGAAAACCCGCTCTACGAGCGTCAGAACGTCCGCATCGAGGACATCGACCTCAAGGACCTCGTGATCCTGAGTCCGGGCAACTGCATGCGCGACCAGATCATCGAGCTGTGCCAGGCGCGCCGCAGCATGCCCTCGCGCTACTCGTTCGAATCGGGGTCGCTGGACACGCTGATGCGCATCGTCGACTGCACGTCGTGTCTGACGATCATTCCCGAAATGGCCCTCGAATACATTCCCGCCGACCGCCGCGACCGGCTGAAGACCCTCGCCAAGGGGGCCACGTCGCGCAAGATCGCCGTCGCCGTGCGCCGCACCTACGTCAAGAATTCGATCATCCGGGCCCTGACCGAGACCATTCTGGCCAATGTTCCGGGAGCGAAAGCATAGCCTCCTCCTTCAAAAAAGCATGCGCCCGGCAGTCCTCCTGCCGGGCGCGCTGTTTCAGACCGCGTTTATTCGTGAATCTCCGCTTTTTTCGCCGTGCCTTTCCAGTCGGCGGCGATGTATTGTCCGTCGGAGAGCGTCGCGTAGAGTTTGACGGTGAACCGGTCGCCGTTTTTGGTTACGGAGAGCGAGCCGTGCGAGATTTTTTCGGAGATCGGGTCTTCGTCGTAGTCGATCGTAATGCGGTCGCTGCCGTTTTTGGCCGTGATGAAAAGATAGGGCCACGGAAGCGTGTTCCGGTCGAGGGGTTCGGAGAGGTCGATGGTCTTGCCCCAAAGCGATTCCGATATGTCGATGCCGATGTAGAAATCGGGTTCCTCCTCCGGAGACGTCGTGAATTCCGTCGGGAAAAGTCCGAGTTCGATGGACGCCTCGTCTTCGGCGTCGGCCGGTTCGTCTGCATAGAAAACGCTTTTGACCTCGTACATCTGGCCGTTGACGGTGATCGTTCGTACGGTCACCGTTTTTTTGTCCTCTTTGCAGGACGTCGCGCCCAGGGCCAGTGCGCCGGCCAGGCAGAGCATGAAGATTTTTTGCATAAAACGAATTTGGGTTAGTCGGAGTGTCCCCAAAGGTAGTGATAAAAACGAAACCGCAGTCAAAAAGAGCGAAATATTGAATACCCCTCCGTACAATATGACGCCCGGCGCGCGATTTTTGAACGGTTGCTTTCAAATCTCATTCTCTTTTCGTACCTTTGCAAGGTTATAGACACCTATTGCATATTTATGGATAAACTGATCGAAACGATCGTCGGAGCGATTGAAGATAAAAAGGGTAAGAATATTGTATCGTTGGACCTTTCGGGGTTCGACGGGGCGATCTGTTCGCATTTCATCGTCTGCAACGCGGACTCCACGACGCAGGTGTGCGCAATCGCCGCCGAGGTCGAGGAGCAGGTGTTCGAAAAGCTGGGCGAAAAGGTCTGGCGCATCGAAGGCCAGCAGAACGGCGTGTGGGTCGCCATGGACTATGTGGACGTCGTGGTCCACATCTTCCAGACCGAACTGCGCGGTTTCTACAAGCTCGAGGAGCTGTGGGCCGACGCGCCGATGGTGAAGTACGAATACGAAGAGTAGAACGCAATTATGGCACAGAAACGCAAGAACAACAATAAGATGAATGTGAACATGCCGCGGCCCTCGATGCTGTGGATCTACGGACTGATCGGCGCGTTCATCATCGGCTGGTACGTTTTCGGCGACGTCAACGACACGCCCCTGCCCAGCGACTGGACCACTGTCCGGGAGATGGTCGAGAAGGGCGACGTGGAGAAGATACAGGTCGTCAACCGCGACCAGGCGCAGGTGTTTCTCAAAAAGGACGCTGCCGAAAGATACCGCAGCGACTCGGTCGACAAGCGGTTCCGCCGCCTGCCCGAGACGGGCGTGCAGCTGATCTTCACCATCGGGTCGGTCGATTCGTTCCGCGAGGACCTGAAAGCCGCCGAGCAGACCTCGGGGCAGGACGTTCCGGTGGTCTACGAGAACAAGGCCAACGACTGGACCTCGATTCTTCTCAACCTGCTTCCGTGGGTGGTCATCATCGGCGCGTGGTTCTTCGTCATGCGCTCCATGTCGCGCGGCGCCGGCGCCGGAGGCGGCGGGGGCATCATGAACGTGGGCAAGGCCAAGGCGCAGGTCTTCGACAAGGACAACGCCAAGCGCGTGACATTCAAGGATGTGGCGGGTCTCGAGGAGGCCAAGGTCGAGATCATGGAGATCGTGGACTTCCTCAAGAAAGCCGACAAATACAAGGAACTGGGCGCCAAAATCCCGAAAGGCGCGCTGCTGGTGGGCCCTCCGGGAACCGGCAAGACCCTGCTGGCCAAGGCCGTCGCGGGCGAAGCCAATGTGCCGTTCCTCTCGATTTCGGGTTCGGATTTCGTGGAGATGTTCGTCGGCGTGGGTGCCTCGCGCGTCCGCGACCTCTTCGAGCAGGCCAAGCAGAAGGCCCCGTGCATCGTCTTCATCGACGAGATCGACGCCATCGGCCGGGCCCGCGGCAAGAACGCCGGATTCTCGGGCAACGACGAGCGTGAAAATACGCTGAACCAGCTGCTGACGGAGATGGACGGTTTCCAGACCAATACGGGTGTGATCGTCCTCGCGGCCACGAACCGTGCCGACATCCTCGACAAGGCGCTGATGCGCGCCGGGCGTTTCGACCGCCAGATCGAGGTGGGACTGCCCGACGTAAAGGAGCGCGAGGAGATTTTCAACGTCCACCTGCGTCCGCTGAAGCTCGATCCGCAGCTCGACCGTTCGTTCCTGGCGCGCCAGACGCCGGGTTTCTCGGGCGCCGACATCGCCAACGTCTGCAACGAGGCCGCGCTGATCGCCGCCCGCCACAACAAGAAATTCATCTCCAAGGAGGACTTCCTTGCCGCCATCGACCGTATCGTGGGCGGCCTGGAGCGCAAGAACAAGATCATCACCGACGAGGAGAAGCGCGTGATAGCCTTCCACGAGGCGGGGCACGCCACGGTTAGCTGGATTCTGGAAAACGCCAGTCCGCTGATCAAGGTGACGATCATCCCGCGCGGCAAGGCGCTGGGCGCGGCCTGGTATCTGCCCGAGGAGCGTCAGATCACCACGCGCGAGCAGATGATGGACGAACTGGCCGCCACGCTCGGCGGCCGCGTGTCGGAGCAGCTGACTTTCGGGCAGGTTTCGACGGGCGCTCTGAACGATCTGGAGCGCGTGACGAAGCAGGCTTACGCCATGGTGGCCTATTACGGCATGAGCGAGAACGTCGGCACGCTGTCCTACTACGATTCCACGGGCCAGAGCGACATGGCTTTCACCAAGCCCTATTCGGAACAGACGGCCCAGCAGATCGACACCGAGGCCAAGCGGGTGATCGAGCAGGCCTACAGGATGGCCGAGCAGGTGCTGCGCGAGCATGCCGACGGCCTGAAAGAGCTGGCCGAGCTGCTGCTGACGCGCGAGGTGGTCTTCACCGAGGACGTCGAGCGCATCTTCGGCAAACGCAAGAAGGACATCGAACGCGAACGCAGGGAGGCCGAGGCGAAAGCCGGGGCCGGGGGCGGCGCTTCCGCCGGGGAGGACCCCGGAGCCGGGACCCAGACCGCTGCGGTGGCCGGTCCTGAGGCCGGGCCCGACAAACCCGAACCGGCTTCCGCGGCTTCGGCCGTCGCCGCACCCGAAGCCGAATAACCCCCGTCGAACCCTCTACAACCCTTGAAAAACTGATGAGTGAGAAAATGAAGAACCTCTGGGTGCGCACGCTGAGCGGGGCAGTCCTCGCGGCGGTCGTGCTCGGGGCCGTTATCTGGTCGCAGTGGAGTTTCGGCCTGCTGCTGGCGGCGCTGCTCGTGGTCGGCATGTCGGAGTTCTATGCGCTGGCTGAGAAACAGGGCAGCAATCCCCAGCGAATCGTGGGCCTGGTGGCCGGCGCAGTGCTGTTCGCCCTCAATTTCGCCTTTATTTCGGACGACATACAGATTCTCGGAAGCGCCCGGCAGGCTTTTGCCTGCGGACTGGCTTTCCTGCTGCTGTCGCTGCCCGCCATGTTCATCTGCGAACTCTACCGGCGGCAGGAGAATCCCGCCGCCAATATCGGCACGACCTTTATGGGAGTGGTCTACGTGGCCCTTCCGTTCTCGGTGATGTGCTATATCCCGATCATCGGCAGCAATGTCTGGAGCCCCTGGGTGATGCTTTTCTACATCTTCATCATCTGGAGCAACGACGTCTTCGCCTACCTGGTGGGCATGTCGGTCGGCCGTCACCGGCTGTGCGAACGCCTCTCGCCCAAAAAGTCGTGGGAGGGATTCTTCGGCGGCGTTGCCGGGGCCGTCGTCATGGGACTGGTCGCAGCCCGGGTGCTGGACGGCGGCTACGCGGCGTGGGCCGGACTGGCGCTGGTCGCGGCGGTCTCGGGCGTGCTGGGCGATCTGGTGGAGTCGATGTTCAAGCGCGCCGCGGGCGTGAAGGATTCCGGGGCGCTGATCCCCGGTCACGGCGGAGTGCTGGACCGCTTCGACGCCATGCTGCTGTCGGCGCCGTTCGTCTTCGTCTATATGCTATTCGTGATGTAACTGCAAACCTCAAACGTTTATGAGAATCAATAAGGAAGGATATAAGATCATCGGCATTTCGGGAGTCGTCTGCGTACTCCTGTGGTGGCTGTTCTATCACCCGCTGGTCCACGACGCGAACATTTCGCTGCTGTGGTTCAGCGCCGTGGTGCTGCTGCTGTTCTGGTTCTTCATCGTGGCGTTCTTCCGCGAACCCCGCCGGGTGCGCATCCACGACGCCGACCTGGTCTTCGCCCCCTGCGACGGCCGCGTGGTCGTGACGGAGGTCGTGTCGGAGAACGAATACCTCAAGGAGGAGATGCTGCAGATCTCGATCTTCATGTCCATCACCAACGTCCACATGAACTGGGTTCCCGTGGGCGGCGAAGTGGAGTATTTCAAATACCATCCGGGGCGTTTCCTGGTGGCGTGGCACCCCAAGTCCTCGACCGAGAACGAACGCACCACGACCGTGGTGCGGATGCCCTCGGGACAGAAGGTGCTCTTCCGCCAGATCGCGGGGCTGATCGCCCGGCGCATCATCTCGTACATGACCGTCGGCCATCAGGTCGAGCAGAACAGCGTCTGCGGATTCATCAAGTTCGGATCGCGCGTCGACGTGCTCGTGCCGAAGGACAGCGAACTGCTGGTGGAGATCGGCGATCCCACCGTGGGGTCGCAGACTCCGATCGCCCGGCTGCGCAAGAACCCCGAAAACGCTTAGGATGATGAAGGCGACGCCCCAGACCTTCCTGCGGTTCATCGCGGGCGCGGCGGTCGCTGCGGCCGTGCTCTTTCTGGTCTGGTATTTCTCGTCGATCGTCGCCTATATCCTCGTTTCGGCCGTACTGGCCGTCATGGGGCGTCCGCTCGTGAAACGCCTCGCGGGCGTGCATGTCAAAGGGTGGCAGGTGCCGCGCTGGCTGGCCGCGCTGGCGACCCTCGCGGTGATCTGGGTGGTGGTGGCGACATTGTGTTCGCTGTTCGTACCGCTGGTCTTCAACAAGATCAACCAGTTCGCCCAGGTCGATTTCGCCGCGGTCGTGGGGAGCATCGGCGAACCCGTCGCCCGGATGCAGCACGACCTGCAGACGCTCTTTTCGCTGCCTGAAAGCACCTTCTCGCTTTCGGACGAACTGACCCTGGCGCTCAAGCAGGTCATCGACATCAACTCGCTCAATACGATTTTCTCGTCGGTCATCAACCTCGTGCTCTCGTCGGTGATCGCCGTCTTCTCCATTTCGTTCATCACGTTCTTCTTCCTCAAGGAAGAGGGGCTGTTCTATGCAATGGTCACGGCGGTCTTTCCGGAACACTACCACGACAACATCACCCGGGCGCTGGATTCGGTGACGGTGCTGCTGGCGCGATATTTCACGGGCATCCTTTCGGAGAGCCTGCTGCTGACGGTCGCCGTGTCGCTGGTGATGATGGCCTTCGGGATGAAAGCCGCCGACGCTGCGTTCATCGGCCTCATCATGGGGGTGATGAACGTCGTACCCTATGCCGGACCGCTGATCGGCGGCATCGTTTCGGTCTTCGTGGGCATCGTCTCGCCGATCGAAGGGATGAGCGTGGGGCATACGGCGTTCGTTATCGTCGGATCGCTGTTGATTTTGAAGGGTATGGACGATTTCATCCTCCAGCCGACGCTCTATTCCGAGCGGGTGAAGGCCCATCCGCTCGAAATTTTTCTCGTGATCCTCATCGCCGGATCGCTGGCGGGGATTCTGGGCATGCTGCTGGCCATCCCGTCCTATACGGTGATCCGCGTCTTTGCCAAGGAGTTCTTCTCGCAGTTCCGGCTGGTGCGCAAACTGACTGAAAAAATCTGATGGAACGGGTGCTGATCGAAGGCGTAGTGGAGCGCGGACGCCGGCTGGGACGCGTGCTGGGTTTTCCGACGGCCAACCTGGCGGTCCCGGAGACGGTCACGGCCGCCGACGGGGTCTACCGTTCGCGTGCCGAGGTCGGGGGGCGGATGTACGAAGCGATGTCGAACCTGGGGCGCAACCCTTCGGTCGGAGGCGTCGAACGGCGTCTGGAAACCCATATTTTCGATTTCGGAGGCGAACTGTACGGCCGTCTGCTGCGCGTCGAACTGCTCGAGAAAATCCGCGACGAACGCAAATTCGACACGGTGGAGGAGCTGCGGGCGCAGATCGCCCGGGACAAGGAATATATTTTGAAAAACAGATAGGAATATGTATTTGGATTTGACACTTCCCTACAAGGTCGCCGACATGTCGCTGGCCGAGTGGGGCCGCAAGGAGATCGAGATCTCCGAGCACGAAATGCCGGGCCTGATGGCCGTGCGCCGCAAATACGGGGCGCAGAAACCGCTGAAGGGCGTGCGCGTGATGGGATCGCTGCACATGACCATTCAGACCGCCGTGCTGATCGAAACCCTCGTTGAGCTGGGCGCCGACGTGCGCTGGTGTTCGTGCAACATCTTCTCGACGCAGGACCACGCCGCCGCGGCCATCGCCGCCGCGGGCGTTCCGGTCTTCGCGTGGAAGGGGGAGACGCTGCCCGAATACTGGTGGTGCACCGCCATGGCGCTCTCGTTCCCCGGCGGCAAGGGCCCGCAGCTGATCGTGGACGACGGCGGCGACGCCACGCTGCTGATCCACAAGGGCTATAAGGCCGAGAACGACGCCTCGACGCTCGATTACCAGCCTTCTTCGTATGAGGAGGAGGTGATTCTCGGCACGCTGAAGCGGATTTTGGCCGAAGACCCCGGGAAATGGCACCGCACGGTCGCCGAGTGGAGAGGCGTCAGCGAAGAGACCACCACGGGCGTACACCGCCTCTACCAGATGCAGGAGGCCGGCGAACTGCTCGTTCCGGCCATCAACGTCAATGACTCGTGCACCAAGTCGAAGTTCGACAACCTTTACGGCTGCCGCGAGTCGCTGGCCGACGGCATCAAGCGCGCGACGGACGTGATGATCGCCGGCAAAGTGGTCGTCGTGTGCGGCTACGGCGACGTGGGCAAGGGCTGCGCCCGCTCGATGCGCTCCTACGGCGCCCGGGTGATCGTCACGGAGATCGACCCCATCTGCGCCCTGCAGGCTGCGATGGAGGGCTTCGAGGTGAAGACCGTGGAGAGTGCGCTCGCCGAGGGCAATATCTACGTCACCTGCACCGGCAACTGCGACATCATCACGCTGGAACACATGGAGAAGATGCGCGACCAGGCCATCGTCTGCAACATCGGCCACTTCGACAACGAGATTCAGATGGCGCGCCTCGAGAAATCGGCGGCCGTGCGGACGAACATCAAGCCGCAGGTCGACAAGTTCACCTTCCCCGACGGACATTCGATCTTCATCCTGGCCGAAGGACGTCTGGTGAACCTCGGATGCGCCACGGGACACCCCTCGTTCGTGATGTCGAACTCGTTCACCAACCAGTGCCTCGCGCAGATGGAGCTGTGGCAGGAGCATCTCGAAGTGGGGGTATACCGCCTGCCGAAGCATCTCGACGAGGAGGTCGCACGCCTGCACCTGGACAACCTGGGCGTCGAGCTGACGCACCTGACCCCCAAACAGGCCGCCTACATCGGCGTTCCGGAGGAGGGACCCTACAAGGCCGAGCATTACCGCTATTAGTATAGGTGATTCTGTATTTCATTAAATCCCCGGATGAATCTTAATCATCCGGGGATTTTTGTACTGCTGAATGCGGCCTATGACGTTAAAAAACTTGGGATAACTTTTTGGCTTTGAGCAATTTTTCGAACGATGTATATCGGGGTGCCTGTGGGGCCAGTCCCTTTTTGTCTTTGTCCAGGGGGATCGGATTTATGGCCGTTGGCGCCTGCTTGAAATACACGATATATTTGTTCGTATCCTGCCATTTTTCAATGGAAGCGATCTCGGCATAGTGGGTTATTGCGGAAATCGGAGCAACCCGGTATGCCGCTATGTATTTCAGTTTGTCGATCATCGAGGCATGAATCCGTATTGCAAACCAGCGATTGTTGTCGATAAACTCTTCGAAACCCTGTTCCCGTGCCGGAACTACGATCGTATTCAATTCATCAGGGGTCAATGTCGATTTTGCATTGTTCAACTCGCGTATCTCTGCATTGAAAGGCGTGAATTTATGAATCGTATTGTCGTTGTTGGCAAATGTCTGGAATTCGATGATATCGGTGTCGATCGTCAGCTGACTCAATACATTGTCCAGTTCTTCCGTAATGCGGTCGATGATGACGATAGCGGCGATGGGCTTCTCGAAAATGAGACTTTCCATAAAGTCGTCGATATTGCGATATTTGGTATGGACAAGTTTGTTTTCGATCTGTTGCTGGAATCCGTTCTGGATGATATAATCCAATAGAAACCCTTTGATATGCCGACCGCTGGCTTTGTATGAAATGGCAAATTTCAGTATTTGAGAGCCGATGTGCTTGTAGGGATCGTGTTTCGCCAACTCGTTTTCGATAATATAGAGCCGGGGATCGGCCTGGAATGAAAAGTCGATCAGATAGCCGTCCGGTATCGTTACGATACTGTCCCCGATACGCTTTTTGATATCCACATAGAGGCTGTCGCTGCCGAAAATATTGGCGGATTGGGAGATGATTACCTTCTCGAATTCTTTTTCGGACGGATATTCGTAATAATTGTACAGCGTATTGTCGAACAGCAGTTTTTCCATGGGGAGAGTCTGTTTGTTATCCGAAATTTGCGATATTTTATTTCAGAAGGTCGCTGCGAACCAGCCTTTCAGCGCGGGCCACGTGTCGGCCGCGACGTGGATCAGCATGCCCGCCGAGGCGGCGATCTTGATCCCTGTGCCGACGATGAACGAGAGGAACGATCCGAACCCTATCAGGAAGGCTTTCGGCACGTCGCGGCGGTCGTTGAGCAGTTCGCCCAGCACGGCGCCCAGGAAAGGTCCGAGGAAGATGCCCACGGGCGGGAAGAGGAAGAATCCGGCGAAGACGCCCACCGTGGCGCCGATGGCGCCTGCACGCGAACCGCCGAACCGCCGGGTCATCCAGGCGGGCAGGAAATAGTCGGCGACGCTCACGGCGACGGTCACCCCGAGCCAAAGCCACAGCGCCGTGGAGCTCATCTGGGAATAGGAGGTGAACCAGGCGCACAGCAGACCCGCATAGCTCAGCGCCACGCCCGGCAGGGCGGGAACGATACAGCCGATGATGCCCAGTATCGAGAGCACGAAAGCGAACAGGGAGAGCGTGATGTCCATCGGAGGGGGCTTCGGGGAGATTTTATGTGTCGCCGCGGCCGGTGCGTCCGGACGCCGGCGTTATTCGACGAGCCGGTTGGTCGTCGTGTCGGGGAAAACGATCCACGGACGGAACTGCTTGGCGTCCTCGAAATCCATCAGCGCGTAGGAGGCGATGATGATGACGTCGCCGACCTGCACCTTGCGCGCTGCGGCGCCATTGAGGCAGATGCAGCCGCTGCCGCGTTCGCCCCGGATGATGTAGGTCTCGAAACGCTCTCCGTTATTGATGTCCATAATCTGGACCTTCTCGCCTTCGATCATGTTGGCGGCTTCCATGAGCGCCTCGTCGATGGTGATGCTCCCCACATAATTGAGGTCGGCCTGCGTGACCGTTACGCGGTGGATCTTCGATTTGATGACTTCAATCTGGAATTTCATTATCGGATTCGGATGTTGTCGATTAAACGGATATCTCCCGCCTGAACGGCGATACAGCCCTGAATGCGTTCCGAGGCGTCCCATGCCGGGACCTCCTGCATCGTCAGCGCATCGACCGACTGGTAGTAGATCACTTCGAGCAGCGGATCGCTCTCCACCTCGGCCGTCACCCATGCCTTGAGTTCCGCGGGCGTCAGTTCGTGCGACTTCTCCACGGCCCGGCGCAGCACGGCGCAGATGTGCGGCGCGGCGGCGCGGTGCGGAGCGTCGAGCAGCTGGTTGCGCGAGGAGAGCGCCAGCCCGTCCTCGCCGCGGACGATCGGGCACTCCACGATCTCGACCGGCAGCTGCAGCTGGGCCACCATCGCCCGGATGACGGCGATCTGCTGGAAATCCTTCTCCCCGAAGTAGGCGCGCGCGGGGCGCACGATGTCGAACAGGCGGCTGACGACCTGCGCCACGCCGTTGAAATGGCCGGGACGCGTCGCGCCCTCCATCACCTTGTCGATCTGCCCGAAATCGAAGACCCGGGTGTCCTCTTCGGGATAGATCTCCTCGACCGACGGCATCAGCACGAAGTCCGCGCCGGCCTCTTCCAGCAGTTTCCGGTCGGCCTCCGGGGTGCGAGGGTAGTGGCGGAGGTCGTTCTTGTCGTTGAACTGCGTGGGATTCACGAAGACGCTCACGACGACCGTGGCGTTCTCCTTCCGCGCACGCTCGACGAGCGAACGGTGCCCCGCATGCAGGGCGCCCATCGTGGGAACGAAGCCGATGCCCGACTGTTCCGTCCGGTCCAGCACGGAGCGAAGCTCCTTGACGCTTGTAAATACTTTCATCTCCTTTTGAAACGAGTTGCGGGGCAAAGGTAGAAATTCCCTCAGACATAACGAAGGAAAATCGTAAAAAATAGTGCTGCGGCGTTCCGAAAAGACGGCGGCGCGGAACCGTTGCCGTTCCGCGCCGCCTCATATCGCACCTCGCTTACAGTCCTGCGACGGGCACCCAGCCTGCGATGCTGCGCGACGACGTGGGGCTGATGGCGTCCTCGCCGCCCTGGCTGTCGAACAGCACGAGATTCACGAGCAGCTCCCCCGATGCGAGGTCGAGCTGCGAACGCGGCACGGCGACCTCGACCAGATAGCCGTTGTCCTTGTCGCCGTTGTCCGATATCGTGCCGTCGCAGGCGGCCTGCACCGTGACGTCCATGTCGGTCTCGCGCCAGCCTCCGGCATAGACGTCCGTGCTCTTCAGTCCGCTGTGCGAGACCTTGATGCGCCGGGCGGCGGAGGTGAGCCTGTCGCCCTCGTTGGCGGGCGAGAGCAGGATGTTCACGTAGTCGTCGCGCGAGATGGACTCGTCGAGCACCTCCACGAGGAAATAGACGTTCCGCTCGTCGCACGCGCAGCGGAGCGTGGCCTGCGCCTGCGACTTTTCGCCGACGAACAGCGCGTCGTCGGTCGCCGACCATTCCGCATTGTCGCCGTCGACGCTGACCGTGCGGCGGGTCGCCGTGATGCGGTGGTTGAGTTCGAATCGGGCCAGCGCGATGGTGACGTTGCCCGGAGTTTCGCTGTTGCGCATCGCCGCGATCACCTCGTGGCTGCCGTTCAGCTCCATGCAGCCCCACGAGCCCCTGCCGGGCAGGGCGACGAACGGTTCGCCGAACGTGCGCGCTTCGGCGTCGCCGAGACGCATGGTCATGCGGCTCGAAAGCCCGTAGGACACGAGGGTCTCGCCCGACGGGAACTGCACGAGAAAGGGTGCCGCGCCGCTGAACAGGTGGTTCTGACGGTCGGCGGGGCCCGTTTCGTCCCCTTCGAGGCGGGGCCACTGCCCCTTGCTGTCGGAATAGGCGAACGAGATGGCGTAGGTCGTGTTGCCATTGACGCAGCTCACGGACGACTCCACCGCCGCAGCGAGTCGGTCGCTGTTGTTGAGACGCACGACGACCGGCATCTGGTCGGTGTAGAGGGTGGCGTCCTTGTCGCTGTTGTACCAGTGCTGGCGGACGACCCGGTAAGGGGTCTGGTCGAGCCCCGGGCTCCAGGTCGCGCCGTTGTCGGTCGATACGACCATGGCGGTGCCGGAGTGTCCGCCGGAGATCCACTGCCGGCTCTCCGAGAAATAGCATTGCAGTTCGCCCGAGGGGAGCTGGATCATGTGCGGCTCCCAGTTCAGGCCGTGGTAGATCTCCTGCGGGGCGCTCCACGTCCTGCCGTTGTCCGTGCTGCGGAGCATGACGATTCCGTGGTCGAATTGGCACTCCTCCTTCTTGACGCTCATGTTGGCCCGGTAGGAGGCGAAGGCCACGAGGTCGCCGTTCGCCAGCACGAGGGCGTTGGGGTTGGTGAAGACCCGCTTGTCCTGCTTGCCGAGCGACGTGGTGATGACGTAGCGCTGGAGGAACATCCCCCGGGCGGTCCAGTTCTTCAGGTCGGGGCTCGTGGCGTAGTAGATGTCGTAGCCGTTCGCATTCCCGGAGCCGCCGTAATGGTTGAACAGGATGTAGGAGCCGTCGGAGAGTCTTTTGATGCGGGCGTAGTTCGGATTGTCGTTGCCCGTGACGCTCGCGTCGAGGTCGATGTAGCTGCGGTAATTCATCTTCACCGACGACCGTGCGGTGACGTCGGCGTGGGAGTTGATCTTGTCGGCGCCCTGGTTCAGCCGTCCGATGGGCGTCAGGGTCAGTTTCTGCGGTTCGGAGGTGTCGTCCCGCTTCGGCCCGGGGGCGTCGTCCGGGTCGCTGCAGGCCAGGATGCCGAGGCAGAGCGCCGCCAGGGCGAGTTTCTTGATGGTTGGTTTCATGACGTTCGGTTCATTGGGAGTTCCGGGGCTATCTGGCGTAGAACCGGAACTCGGTGGTTGAATGATAGGTTTCGCCGGGACGGAGCACGGACGACGGGTATTCGGGACGGTTCGGCGAGTCGGGGTAGTGGAGCGTCTCGAGCAGCATGCCGCCGAATTTCTCCACCGCCCGGCCGCCCTTGCCCACGACCTGCGGGGAGAAGAGCCGTCCGGTGTAGGTCAGCAGGCCGGGTTCCGTGGTCCAGAGTTCGATCCCGCGGCCGCTGCGCGGCTCCCAGAGGTCGGCGGCACGGGCCAGTTCGCCCGTCTGGCTGCGGAGCACCCAGCAGACCGAGAATCCGCGCATCGTGCGCAGATGCTCGTTGGGGGTGTCGACGGCGTAATCGACGCGTTGGGGCTCCCGCAGGTCGAAGGGCGTGCCCTCCACGGGTTCCGGCGGCCCCAGCGGCACGAAGCGGGCGTCGTTGGGCAGGTAGCTGTCCGCCTCGACCTGCATCACATGGTCCATCACGTAGCCGCCGTCGTCCACGCCCTTGAGATTGAAATAGGTGTGGTTCGAGAGGTTGACGACCGTCGGCCGGTCGGTCTGGGCCTCGTATTCGGCCCGCCAGACGTTGTCCTTCGTGAACCAGTAGGTGACCGTGCAGGCGAGGTTGCCCGGATAGCCCTCCTCGCCGTCGGGGCTGAGGCGCGTGAAGCGCACCCCCGCGCGGTCCGCCTCCGCGAGCGGTTCGGCCTGCCACATCACCCGGTCGAAACCCTTTTCGCCGCCGTGCAGGTGGCCCGGACATCCGGCCAGGCACTCGTTGGCGGTCAGCCGCACGGTGTCGCCGTCGAGCGGGAACGAGGCGTTGGCGATGCGGTTGCCGTAACGGCCGATCAGGGCCCCGAAGAAGCGTTCGCTTCCGGTCTCGAAGTCGCGGATGTCGTCGTACCCCGGAACGATGTCGGCAATCGCGCCGGTGCGGTCGGGGACGCAGATCCGCACTACGCGGCAGCCGTAGTCGATGACCTCCATCGAGGCGCCGCCGCCGCTCCGGAGCCGGTAGAGGGTGACCTCCTCCCCGGACGAGAGCCGTCCGAACGGGACGGTTTCCACGGAGGGCGCGCCGGCGGTGCAGGCGGTCAGAAAGGCCGTCGCCCCGCAGACGGCTGCAAGGATGATTCGTTTCATGGCCGGACGGTTTTTGGTGCGGGCCGGTTGGCCGGTTTGTTCTGTTCCGTATCGGCTTCGACGCCCGGATCGCCCTGCTCGCGCATCCATTTTTTCAGCGCCCGGAACAGCCGGGCCTGTATGCGGGCGTACTCCTTTTTCCCGGCCAGGTTGGTCAGCTCCCAGGGGTCGGTCTCCGTGTCGTACAGCTCGAACTCCGGGCGGTGATACCATCGTCCGACGATGAATTTCGCATGTTCCGTGTCGGTCGCTTTCCACGACTTGAGCCAGAGCTCGTTCTCCATGTTCTTCGCCGTGAACTTCCGCTCGGGGGTCAGGTTCCAGACCAGCCGGTAACGTCCGTCGCCCGCCGCACGGATGGGGTAGGGAGGGCCCGACGGGTAGTTGTCGTGGAGGTGGAAGGCGTATTCGCGGTGGCGGTCGCTGCGCCCTTCGAGAAGCGGCGCGATGCTGCGGCCGTCCATCTCGCGGCCGGGGTTGCCGCCTCCCAGCGCCACGAGCGTCGGCAGGATGTCCTCATACTGCACGATGGCGTCGGTCGTGCGGCCCGGACGGATATGGCCGTCCCAGCGGGCGATCATCGCGGCGTGCACCCCGGTGTTCCAGTTGGTCCACTTGGCGCCCGTGAGCTGCGACCCCTGCTCCGAGAGGAAGATCACCAGCGTGTCGTCGAGCCGCCGCCGTTCCCGCAGGACCCGCACGACGTCGCCCACCTCCCGGTCGAGCAGGTCGATTTCGGCCAGATAGGCCGCATAGCTCTTGCGCGTCTGCGGCGTATCGACGAAATGGGGCGGCAGGACCAGTTTCCCGAGGTCGAATTTCGAGGGGTCGCCGCCCGTCCACGGGACGTGCGGGTTGACCGAGGCCACCACCAGGCAGAAGGGTTCTTCCCGGTCGCGCGAGACGAACTCCTCGACCCCCTTCATCGTGTGCGAGGGGTCTTTCGTCAGGCAGTTGACCGCGAATCCGGGTACCCGTTCGAACGGAAAGGCCTCCTTCGGGTGGATGTGCCATTTCCCTGCCAGCCCCACCCGGTAGCCGAGCCGCGCCAGGCGCACGGGCATGGTCTCGACCTCTTCGCGGATCGCGCTGAGGTTGTAGTGCCCGCCGTTGCGGATCGGGTACATGCCCGTGTAGAGGCAGTGGCGCGTGGGCACGCTCGTCGATACGGAGTTCCAGGCGTTCGTGAAGCGCATGCCTGCGCGGGCCAGCGAGTCGATGTGCGGCGTGCGGTTGTTGACCGCGCCGTAACACCCGATGTCATGCCAGCTGCAGTCGTCGGCCAGGATGACGACCACGTTGGGGCGCTTCTGGGCCGCGGCCTGCTGCCCGGTCAGGGCGGCGGCCGCGAAGCCTCCGAGCATCAGTATGTGCTGTGAATTCATTTTCTCGGTCGGTTATTTCAGTTTGCGGAGCATCACCGACGACCAGAGGTTGTCGGGCTTCAGCTCCACCGATTCAGCAAAGCATTTCCGGGCTTCGTCCCGGTTGCCGAGACCCAGCTGGCCCAGCCCCTGCGTGTAGCAGGCCCGGGTGTTGATCGTCGCCGCGGTCTTGCCCGTGGTGCCCTCGGCGCCGTAGAAGTTCACGTAGTCCTCGACGACGGCGGCCTTTCCGGCCTCGACGAGCGCTTCGAACAGGGCTTCGGCCTCGGCCTTTTTGCCCAGTTTTTCGAGCGCGAGGCCCTGCCAGTAGCGGTAGTCGGTCTTCTTGACGTTCACCGCCGCGGCTTTGCGGTAGTTCAGCATGGCTTTGGAACGGTTGCCCATACGCTCGTAGGCGTTGCCGATGAACCAGTAGATCTGGGCGTCGCGGGGCGTGCGTTTGTCGACGAGGAACACCTGGTGGTTCTCCGGGTAGTCGAAGGCGCTCTCGAAGAGCCCGAGGGCCTCCTTCCGCTGCCCTGCGGCGAATTTCTCCTCCCCGGCCAGCAGCAGGGCGTCGACATAGATGTCGTGGAAGTTGGCGACGCCTTCGCGCGTCGGGAAGTAGCACTCCTTCAACAGCTTGAGCACATAGTCGTAATCCCCGACGAAGATGCCTGCCGTGACCTCTCCGGCCAGCGGGGAGTAACGCTTCGTGCAGACCTCGTGGCGGCTCTTCAGCAGGTCGTAGCGCACCTGCACGTCCTCGCCCTTGGCTTCGTAGACCTGGTCGATCTCCTCGAGGAAAAGCGCCTCTTCGGGAGCCAGGTCGATGGCCTTGCGGTAGTATTTCACCGCTTCGCCGTAGTTCTTCGTGTGGAGCCAGTGCGCCCATCCGAGGTTGCGCCATGCCATGGCGAACGCGGGCTCCTTGGCGATGCACTGCTCCCACTCGGCCATCGCGCGGTCGGGCTGCTTGTTATAATAGAGGTTGCCCGTATAGTACCAGGGCTTGTAACTTGCGGGGAAGAGTTCCTTGGCCCGTTCCAGTACGGCGACCGTCTCCAGCCGGAACGGATTGCAGCGGTCGGTCGGGATCGCCAGCGCCGCCGTGAAATACTTCTTTTCCGCGGCCTTGTCGCCGGCCTTGCCGGCCAGATAGCCCAGCCACATCTTGACGGTGGGGTAGGCCGTCCGGGCGTCGATCCGTTCGAGCAGTTTCACGGCCGTATCCCGGAATCCGTTGTGCAGGTAGGCGAGGGCCAGTTCGAGATACGATTCCGGTTCGTCGCGCATCAGCTTTTCGAAATAGTCGCTCTCGCCCAGCAGCTGCTGCTCGTGGGTGGCGTAGGCGTTCACGGGATCGGCTTCCAATACGCGCTTCACGCAGGCCGAGGCGCCTGCCTTGTCGCCCTGCGTGCGCAGGATGGTGGCTTTCAGATTCAGGGCGCTGAAGTTGCGGGCGTTGTAGGCGATGGCCTCGTCCAGCCGCTCGAGCGCCATCGGCATATCGCCCTGCGCCATGTAGAGCTGCGCCAGCTGGAAATTACCCGCGGAATTGTAGTTGTAGTTCCAGACGGCGCGGTAGAGCGTGTCCATCGCCGCCTCGACCTTGCCCTCCTGCTTGAGGATCAGGCCCAGGTTGTACATCGCCTCGCAGTCCCTCGGACGGGTGTAGTCCTTGGTCTGGCGCCTGATCGCCGTGCGCAGGTAGCGGGCGGCCTTCGCGTTGTCGCCGCGCTGACGCCACCAGACGCCCAGCTGCGTGTTGGCGCGCGTGTCGCCCGGATCGCGGCGCAGGACCTCTTCGAAATAGTCCGTGGGGTCGATGAACGGATTGTGGAACTGCAGGTTGCGCATCCCGACCAGATAGCACTCCTCGGTGTTTTCGATCTGTTCGGGGCGCAGCGGACGTTGCACGATCTCCGGCAGCGGTTTGTCCGCGTCGTGCTTCACGGGCGTGTAGGCCAGCAGCTCCCTGCCTGCGGCGTCGGTGAGCGTGATCCGCAGGTCGGTCGGTTCGATCGCCTTGTCGACGGCCACGGTCTCCACGAACGGCGCGTCGGGAGCGACATCCGTCCGCCGGGTGAAGAGCGTCCGGCCGCCGGCCGTGAGTGCGACGGTCATCCCGGACAGCTTCTCCGTGGCATTGACGCCGATCAGCGCCTTGCCCGGGGCCACGAGGTCGAGATTCAGGGCCGCCTGCCGGTTGCCGGTCTTCACGCCGCCGATGTCGCGCAGTCCGTACCAGTAGTGGGTGAACTCCTTCACCTCGTAGGGCGCGCTCCAGTTGTAGTCGGGCTGGTTGTCCGAGTAGGCGCCCACCATCAGTTCGCAGTAGTGGCCGTCGCTGTCGGTCAGGATGCGGGTGTCCCACTCCGAGTTGGGCCCCCAGAGCCAGAACTTGCCGCCCTTGACGATGTGGTGGTTGCCCGCCAGCATCGTGCCGGCCTTGCGGCCGTGGTCGTACCCGGCGATGAAGTCCTCCTTGAGGTCGTGCACGAACATCGAGTTGGACATGAAGTGGTTCTTCCACCACGAGGCGTCGATCCCGCCGGCGTATTCGTCGATGCCGTTGAACGGCTCGCGGGTGACGGGCCAGTGCGCGAACCAGTTTTTGCAGTGGAAGGTCACGAATTCGGTGCTCTGGGGGAAGATGATCTGGTAGTTGTCGTCCACGAGCGTCGAGACGTTCGACCAGTAGAGCATCGAGTTGTCGTTCTCGGTCGAGTTGACCAGCCTTCCGGTGATTTCCATATAGGACTTGCCCGGATGGAGCGTGATGCCGATGGCCCACGACATGCGGTGGCGGAGTTCGGTCTCGCCGACCCAGATGGTCTTGCTGCCGTCCTCGTTTTCGACGATGCGGTAATCGCACGGGATGTTCGACGTGGCGCGGTGGTGGTGGAAGACGTTCCACTCGACGCCGCCCGAGATCCATGCCCCCGTCATGCCGACGTTCGCCGGCTTGACCACGTGCTGGTGGTAGAAGATGTCGTAGCCGTTGGTCTTGTCGACGGCGTAGAACAGCCGTCCGCCGATCTCCGGCAGGACGCACAGTTCGACGTATTCGTTTTCGAGGTAGAGGGCCTTGTAGCTCACCGTCTTACGGTCGCGCGTCATGTTGTCGTCGAGCGCATAGGGGTAGACCGAGCGTCGTGCCCGCTGGTAGGACCAGTCGCGTTCGAAGATGGGCGCCGTTTCGGCGGCGTTGAGTACGTAGGTGGGGAGTTCGAGCGTTCCCTCCCGGGCCGTGACTCCGGTTTGCTGGGCCCGGGCGCCGACCGCAATGCCGGCGAGCAGGCCGAGTGTCATCAGGATTTTTCGTTTCATCTGTTATACTGAATATGGGTTGTTTAATGCCAGTTTTCGTTTTGGGCAAGGGAGGGGTTCTTCTCCCGTTCGGACGAGGGTACGGGCCATTTGAGGTAGGCCGGACCGCCCCATTTGTATTCGTATACGGGGGCTCCCCAGCACTCCAGCAGGCCGTTCCCGGCGGCGAACTTGTCCGCCTGCCATGTTCCCCAGCGCAGTTCGTCGCAGTAGAGCTGCTCCTCGCAGGCCAGCTCCCATTTCTTCTCGTTGCGGATGCGCGGACGCAGTTCGCCGGCGCTGGTCACGGCGACATGGGGGTTGCCCGGCGTGTTGAGCTCAGCGACGCCCGCACGCTTGCGGACCTCGTTCACATAGCCTGCGGCTTCGCCGTAGCGTCCCTGCTCGTTGACGGCCTCCGCCAGGCACAGCAGCACGTCGGCATAACGGAAGATCGGCACGTCGACGGGGTTGTTCTGTATGTTGGCGTATTCGTTGCCCGAGGTCACGAATTTGCGGATCGAGTAGAGCATGTAGCTGTTCGAACGGGTTTCCAGATCGAGCGACGGCGCCGCGCTGGAACGGAAGGGCCATCGCAGCGTATAGGTCAGCTCCGCGCCCGAAGCTCCGCCCTTGTAGGTCGAGTAGGGGGTGATGACCGTCGCTTCCAGACGCGGGTCGCGGCCTGTGTAGGCGGCGCGGATGCGCGCTTCGTTGCCCGTTTCGAGGTATTTCGAGAGGTCGGCGCCGTAGCTCTGCATCGTCGCGCTCTCGGCGGCGGTCATGTTGTCACGCAGGAAATAGACGCTGCGGGCCTTGGGCTGCATGGCGTCGTAGCCGTCGATCACGTCGTCCCAGTCGAAGGGCCTGCCGTCGGCCCACTCGTAGGAGTCGACGAAACGGCCGTTCATGAAGAACGACGAGGAGCCGTTGCCTTTGGTGACCATGTTGCCGTAGGTGTAGCTGAACACGTTGCCGAACCCTGCGACATCCTCCATCTGGGCGCTGAAAATCATTTCGTCGCACTTTTCGTTGGCCTGTTTGAACAGGTCGGCATAGTCGCCCCGGTAGAGGTCGTAGCCCAGTTTGCCGACTTCGAGAAAATCCTTTTCGGCCTCCTCCCATTTCTTCAGCCACAGGTAGACCTTTCCGCGCAGCGTGTAGGCCGCACCCTTGGTCACACGGCCGTAGCCGCTGTCGCTCGATTTGTACTTGCCGGGCAGCTCCTCGCAGGCGATGCAGTCGTTCAGGTCGTCGATGATGACGCCCCACACCTGCTCTTCAGACGAACGGGGGCGGGTGTATTCCCCGGGCGCGAGGTTTTCCAGGTAGACCGGAACGCCCCGCCAGAGGCAGTTGAGGCGGTAGTAGTGGAAGGCGCGCAGGAACTTGCACTCGGCGATGCGCTGGCGTTTGAGGGCGTCGCTCATGGTGGGGCACGAGGCGATGTTGTTGATCACGTCGTTGGCGCGGTTGACGCCTTCGTAGAAGCGTTTCCAATAGGTCAGGAACGAGGCGTCGTTGGGCTGGATCGTTCCCGTGAGGTAGGAGTAGTTGAGGTAGATGTGACCGTACGAGGGGTCCATGACCGACGAGAAGGCGTCCCAGTTGAGGCGCGAACGACTGCCGTCGATGTAGTCGTAAAGGATGTTGCTGTAGGCGCCGATGACGACCGATTCGGCCAGCGTGGTGGTCGAGAATGCCGTGCCGGAGCTGACCTCGTCGTAGGACGAGAGGTCGAGGAAATCGTTGCACCCGGCGAGTGCGAGCGTCAGGACCGACCCGATGAATGTCTTATATAAGTGCTTCATAGTAGTAGGCTGGGGAATTTAGAATTTGATGTTGAGGCCGATCGAATATTGTTTCAGGCTGGCGTAGTATTCCATCGTGTCCGAGAATTCGGGGTCCATGCCCGGATAGTCGGTGATGGTCCAGAGATTCTCGCCGCTGAGGTAGATGCGGACGTCCTGCAAGCGGATTTTCCGCAGCCATTTCTTCGGCAGCGTGTAACCGACGGTCAGGTTTTTGAGTTTCAGGTAGTCGCCCTTGTAGAGCCAGTGTGTCGAATAGTTCGTGCCGCCGTTCTGTTCCGACCCGTAGTTCATCGTCAGACGCCCGTGCTTCGAGGTGAGGTTCGTGCGCGGATCGGCGGGGTTCTCGGGATCGAAGAAATAGTGGTCGCAGGCTATTTCCCGGGCGATGGTCGTGTCGCCGCGCGTGGAGTAGGAGTTGAACCCCAGGTAGCGCCAGTAGATCGAGAAGCCTCCGGCGCCGGCCCACGTCATCGAGAGGTCGATGCCTTTCCACGCCAGGTCGACCTGGAATCCGTAGTAGTATTTCGGGCTCATCGAGACGTTCTGGAACGTGTAGTCGTTCTCGTTGCCGTAGATGCCGTCGCCGTTGGTGTCGGCATAGAGGTAGTCGCCGTACCAGATGCCCTTTTTGCCGATGGTCTGGCTGGGGAGAAACGTGTTGCCTGCGGCGATCATCGCCCGGGCCCACTCCATGTCCTGCTCGGTGCGGATCATGCCGTCGCGCGGGCCGCCCTGCGGGTTGACCGAGCCGTCGCCGAAGAAGTAGCTGCCGTTGCCCTTGTAGGTGTCGAGCAGGTAGAATTCGTTGATGAGTTTGCCTTCCATCACGCGGCGCGTGGTGCCCACGGCCGTGGTGACGTCGCCGAGGTTGGTGTCGTAGACGCGCGTGCCGTCCTCGCCGGTTACCCAGCCCGCCTGGAGGCGGCCCTTGTATTTGGTCACTTCGTTCCAGTTGCGCGTGAAATTGGCCGAGATGCCGTAGGAGAAGTCCTTGACCCGGTCGCGCCAGCCGAGCGTCAGTTCCAGACCGTTGTTGGTGACTTCGCAGAGGTTCTGGTTGGGGGCGCTCTTCTGGCCGATGGTGGCGAAGATCGGGGCCTGGTAGAGGATGCCGTCGGTCACCTTGTTATAATAGTCCATCTCGAAGGTAAGGCGGTTGTGCAGCACGCCCAGCTCCACGCCGGCGTTGGCCGAGGTGGTGGTTTCCCATTCCAGCAGGTTGTTCGAGAGCGAGGCCACGATGCCCGGCGACTGTTTGCCGCCGAACGAGTAGAGGTAGCCCGAGGCGTAGGTCGCCTGATACTCGTAGTTGCCGATGGCGTGGTTGCCCAGCTTGCCCCACGAGGCGCGCAGTTTGAGGTTGTCGATGCCCGAATCCTGCATGAAAGCCTCCTGCGAGATGCGCCAGCCGGCCGACACCGAGGGGAACAGGCCCCAGCGCGATTTGCGGGCGAAGCGCGACGAACCGTCGTAGCGGAGGTTCGTTTCGAAGAGATAGCGGTTGTCGTAGGCATAGGTCAGACGGCCGAAGAACGAAGCCGTCGCGAAGTCGGTCTGCGTGCCGTCGATGCTCGTCACGGTGGTCGCCGTGTCGAACTCCACGAGCTTGTCCTGCGCGAAGCCGGTCTTTTTCGCTTTCAGGTTCGACGTATTGCTGTACATGGCCTCGAATCCCACGAGCGCCGTGAGGTCGTGCTTCTCGGCGAAGGTGTAGTCCCACGAGAGATTGTTCTGGAACGTCCACCGGTAGGTGTTCTTGTCGGTCTGCGTCAGGGCCAGTTTGGCCAGGTCTTCGTAACGGTAGGCCCAGTCGTTCTTCGAGAACGAAAAGGCGTTGCAGGTCTTGCCGTAGTATTTGTGCTCGGAGCTCGACCGCGCGTAGTTGAACGAAACGTCGTACTTGATGCGGTAGGGGAGTCTGACGTTGGCGAAGACCGCGGCATTGACGTAGTGGCTCTTCTCCTCGCCGCCGAAACGGTTGATGAAATAGAGGTTGTTGCGCGACGAGGAACTTTGCTCGGAATTCTCCATCCAGCCGTATTTCCCGTCGTAGTAGGGGTAGATGCCCGGCGTGGCGCGGGACATGTAGCCCGAGGCGCCCGAGAAGTCGCTCAGTTCGCGCGTGCCCTCGTATCCCCACAGTTTGGTGCCTATTTCCAGCCATTTTGTGACCTGCGACGAAACGTTGGTGCGCAGCTGGAACCGCTCGCTGCCGGTCCGTGCCACGACGCCCGGGTTGTTGACGTAGGAGAACGACATGAGGTATTTCGTGGCGCCCGACGAGCCGCTGGCCGAGAGGTTGTGCTTGTGGTAGACGTTGTTTTCAAACATCGCCTTCATCCAGTCGGTATTGGGGTAGGCGACGTAGTTGGGGTAGCCCGAATCGGCGATGCCGTCGGGGTCCTTCTCCTTTTCGCGCCAGAGATCGATCATCGCCTGCGAGAAGGGCAGCGTGCCGTCGATGTTCTC
>CATKXN010000025.1 GCA_949840605.1 uncultured Alistipes sp. | reverse complement strand
CCAAGCGCCGGTGACGGAAACCCAAGACGCAGCCCTCGGCCAAGACCCCGGAGGCGCCGCAGCAGCACCGCGAAGCGGCGCCCGCAGCCGCCGTGGCCGGCCTCGACGAGGAGGTGATCACCAAGGACGACTTCGCCGGAGAGATCGAGGGCGAGGGCGTGCTGGAGATCATGCCCGACGGCTACGGATTCCTCCGCTCGGCCGACTACAACTACCTCAACTCACCCGACGACATCTACGTGTCGCCCTCGCAGATCAAGCTCTTCGGCCTCAAGCCGGGCGACACGGTGCTCGGCACGATCCGGCCCCCGAAAGAGGGCGAGAAGTACTTCCCGCTGGTGCGCGTGAACGAGATCAACGGCCTGTCGCCCGAGTACATCCGCGACCGCGTGCAGTTCGAGTACATGACGCCGCTCTTCCCGAGCGAGAAATTCTGCCTCACGGGCAAGGGACACAACAACCTCTCGACGCGCGTGGTCGATCTGTTCTCGCCCATCGGCAAGGGACAGCGCGGTCTGATCGTGGCGCAGCCCAAGACGGGTAAGACCATGCTGCTGCAATCCATCGCAAACGCCATCGCCGACAACCACCCCGAGGTCTACATGATCGTGCTGCTGATCGACGAGCGCCCCGAGGAGGTGACCGAAATGGCCCGCAACGTGAAGGCCGAAGTGGTGGCCTCGACTTTCGACGAGCAGGCTTCGCGCCACGTGAAAGTGGCGGAAATGGTACTCGAAAAGGCCAAGCGCATGGTCGAGTGCGGCCACGACGTGGTGATCTTCCTCGACTCCATCACCCGCCTGGCCCGCGCCTACAACTCGGTGCAGCCCGCCTCGGGCAAGGTGCTGTCGGGCGGTGTGGACGCCAATGCGCTCCACAAGCCCAAGCGCTTCTTCGGCGCCGCGCGCAACACCGAGGAGAAGGGCTCGCTCACGATCATCGCCACGGCGCTCATCGACACCGGATCGAAGATGGACGAAGTGATCTTCGAGGAGTTCAAGGGCACGGGCAACATGGAGTTGCAGCTCGACCGCAAGCTCGCCAACAAACGCGTCTACCCGGCCGTGGACGTGATCGCCTCGGGCACGCGCCGCGAGGACCTGCTGCTGCCCCGCGAGGTGATGAACCGCACATGGGTGCTGCGCAAATACCTCTCGGACATGACGCCCGTGGAGGCCATGGAGTTCCTCCACAAGCAGATGGGCCTTACCGAGAGCAACGAGGAGTTCCTCGCCACAATGAACCACTGATGGGAGCCGAGACGATGAAACGATGGCTGCTGCTTGCGGTCTGCTGCCTGGCCGCGGTCGGCCGTGCGGGCGCCTGGGGACAGAAAGGCCACGACGTCACGGCCTGCATCGCCGAAGCGCACCTCACGCCCGAGGCCGCGGAGCGGATCGAACGCATACTGGGCGGCCGCTCGATGGTCTACGAGGCCAACTGGATGGACCAGGCGAGCCATACCCCGCCCTATGCCGCCACGCTCACGTGGCACTACTTCAACATCGACGACGGCCGCACGGCCGAGACGCAGCCCCGCAACCCCGCGGGCGACCTGCTGAGCGCCGTGACGGAGCTCGCGGAGCGGCTGCGCGACGGAGGGCTGCCGGCCGCGGAGGAGCGCGACGCCCTGCGGATGCTGATCCACCTGGCGGGCGACATGCACTGCCCGATGCATGCGGGCCGCTCGGACGACCGGGGCGGCAACGACATCGCGGTGACGTTCTTCGGCGAGGAGTCGAACCTCCATGCGGTCTGGGACACCGCGCTGCCGGAGGCGGCCCGCCGCTGGAGCTACACCGAGTGGTGCGAGCAGACGGACCGCCTCACGGACGACGAGGCCGCTCTGATCGGCGCCGGCACCCCGTGCGACTGGATCGAGGAGACGCGGGCCCTGTGCAGCGAGGTGTACGAGGCCTCGCCCGCGGGCAGCGACCTCTCCTACGACTATGTCGCCCGCTTCGCTCCGGTGGTCGAATTGCAGTTCCTCAAGGGCGGCTACCGCCTGGCGCGGCTGCTGAACGACATTTACCAGTAGCCGAGTGTATGCGCCGAGAAGCCGGGATCGGCTGCCACGGAGGCGGATACCGACATGCGGGGAGAATCGCGCGGAAAAAATACCGAAAATCGGCGATTGCACACCCCGCGGAAAAGCACGATCTTTGCAATGTCATCCGATGAATCTGGTAAATTTTGCCATGCATTGTTTGTATTGTTAATGTTTGTGTGTGAAAAGCCACCCATCGCGGGTGGCTTTTTTTCGTGGGGAGGCGGCCCGCGAGCCCCGCGCGAATGCGGTACGGCCTTTGCACTCCCCGACGGAAACGAATCATCATGGAACGCAGAAACACGCAGGAACACTTCGCCGACCAACCCTCCCGCACGGACGAATACAAGCAGTCGGGACAATACCGCTCCATGCAGGTGCCGGTCGTGACGCAGAACATGCCCGACGACACCTTCGACGAGGGCGGACCGATGGTCGCCACGCACGGCGACGAGCCCCCCACCCGGCGCGAGCTGGAGCAGGACGTGACGATGACCAACCCGTCCGTCGAGAGCATGGAGGGCCGCGGCTGACGCCGCCGCTCCCCCGCCCTGCCGGACGGCACACCGAAAACCGCCCCCGGAGACCGCACGGGTCTCCGGGGGCGAAACGTTCCGGAGGGGCAGGGACGCCGGCCCGGCCCTGCGCCCGCAGGCGGTCTTCCACCCCTCGCAGCGGCCGCAGGCGTCACGTGCGGCTCATCGACTTGTAGAGCTCCAGGCGCTTCTCACAATACCTCGTGACGATCCCGCCCATGCGGACGCCCCGCGCCATATGCTCCCTGAGTTCGCACGGATGCAGCATGAATTTCCGCTCCTCGAAAGCCTTGCGGGCAAAACTTCTCAGGCAGGCCAGCGTCGTGTTGCCCTCGGTGTCGGTGTCGTCGAAGAGCAGCATCAGCTCGGTCGATAAGGTCCGCATGCGTTCGTGCAGGATGACGGGATCGTCGCAGCCGCACGGCTCGCTGTGGTAGACGTAATACAGCATCTTGTAGTAGAGAATCGCCGCTTTCGCCGTCATGTATGCCGCCCTTGCGGATTGCACACGGACTATCTCTTGCGCAAGGCATCGACGTCGTTTCACGACGTCGGCGGTTCGCCGCCGCCCCACGCGGCGGACTGCACTCGCCGAGGCTCGCGCCCTCCTGCCGCCGGCGACGAACCGCACATATCCCGGAAAAGGAAGCCTCGGGGCCGCTCGTGCGAGTCTCGTTTTCCTGAAAACCAAAAAGGACAGCCTTTCGGACTGTCCTTTTGATCTCTGAGCGGAAAACGATGCCGCATCCGCATTTTGAAGTCGCTGTATGTCAATCGTATTATAAAAGAACGCTTCCGTTGTACCACACTTTGGCTATGCGTGAAGAACGTCGGATTGCTTGCCAATGTCTCGGCTTTTCAATACAAGACAAAAATATATAATTTCCCCTTATTTTCAATTTATAAAGTAAAATCTTTTATTCGGGCTTCATTTTCAATCTTGACTTTTTACTCCATCCATGAGTGCTTGATAAAGCTTAAATCGCCAAAACTCCAATGAAGAGATATGTTCATCGCGAATCAAAGACTCTACTTTTTCAAAAATTATTGCTAACTCAAAAATCGTATTAACTCTATCCGAAAGAATTTGTTTTGCTTGCTCTCTATAATTTTTGTTAAACTCAAGGTTCTTGCTATTTTGTACTTTCCATAAGATATATTCTCGGAAGCGATCTGGAGACTTTAATATTTTTATTGCTTTTGCATCATCTATTGTATTATTTATGAATATTGATGATATTGCAAAACAATATAATTGTAGTACTGAAATGGCCAAATATAGAATCAATATAACAGGGGTCAAAATTCAAATGAATAGGTTTATATATTCAAAAGTGAGGTAAAGAGCGAAAAATAATGTATCATCGAACTATTTGAGGAGGACATTTTGTTGTTCCTTAATGATAATCGGTTTTGCTGCTAAAAGATGACAAGCAGAAATAATGCAAAGAGCGACCTGCTATGGTCGCTCTTTGCATTATCTGCCGAATACTCTCGGCTTGTAATAATTCCTCTCCAGCACCTCGTTGATCTTGGATTCGGGGTAAAGGAGCGTTCCGCCGACGGAGGTATAGGGGATAGTCCCTTTGTCCCGATAGTTCTGCAAAGCGCGGCGGGAGATGTGGAAACGGGTCATTACCTGCTCGGTGGGCAGATAGCGTTCGCCCGACAGGGGCGGTGTGACCTCTGCAATCGGTTTGTCCGCAGTCTCCGCGGCGAGGCGCATGGCTTCGAGCTGCACCTCGTATTCGGCCGTATCACGCGTGAGGACGCTGCGGTTATCGATCATTATGTTCTCGTCCATAGTTTCCCGTTGTTTCGGAGGTATTGCAGCGTCCGTTTCGAGATATGGAGCCGGCGGCATACTTCGGCATTGTCTGTTCAGCCGCTCTCGGCCGCAGGGTTGAAATGACGGTCGAGCCGTCGCATCGTGTCGGTCAGGCGTCGGGCGTGGGATTGCAGATTCGTCCATGCGCGCTCTTCGATTAAAAGGGAATTCATCGTCGTAGGTTTTCAGTTAATAAATTCGATTTTCAGCAGTTTGCGGCTGCTTTCACGTATCCCGAATCCGATTCGCTTCTCGTTTCACACTCATTATTGACTTGAGGTTTCGGGTGCAAGATAGGTCGGATTCAGTACGATTCTTCCTCCACGACCCGAGCTGGCAGCTTGTGGCGTCGGGATGGCACCGTTTGGCGTTGAGCTGCATGAAAAACGTGGGACACATTATTGTCCCGCGCGGTTGGGAATAAGGGTTATCGGCGGCGTGCCCGTTCCTTTTCGTCGCGCATAGTTCGCTAATCGAAATTAGGTATTTCCGTCGTTTGAAATTCCCAAAAAAAGGCGATTGACTGAAATTCGCGGGACGGGTAATTTTGCACTCGAAATTAACCCGCTCGCAAATGAGACATATAAACAGAAGAATCGAAATATGGGGACTTCTGACGGTCATGCTGGCCCTCTGCTTTCAGTCGGCCGCCGCCCAGCCCCATCGTCCGCATGCCGGACAGCACGGCCCGCACGCCTCCGCATGGCTCTCGGGAAAGGTAATGGAGAAAGACAGCACGGCCGTCGCTTTCGCCACCGTCTGTCTGAAAGGCACGAACTACGGCTGCTCCACGGACGACAGGGGGCGGTTCCGTTTCAAGGTGCCGGCCGGAAAGCATACGCTGTCCGTATCGCTTATCGGCTATGAACCCGTAGAGAGAAACATAGAGACCGGCCGGAACATGAAAAACCTTACGGTCGTCCTGCAACCGGCAGCGACCGAACTTGAAGAGGTCGTCGTCACGGGCGGTGGCGTGGGCCGCGTGCGCCGGTCGCCGTTCAACGCGGTGGCAGTGGATACGAAAGCCTTGCAGAACACGACCAAGAGCCTGAGCGAAGCCCTCTCGAAACTGCCCGGCATGAAGCTCCGCGAATCGGGCGGCGTAGGCTCCGACATGCAGCTGATGCTCGACGGGTTCAGCGGCAAGCACGTCAAGGTCTTCATCGACGGCGTGCCGCAGGAGGGGGCCGGGCAGGCGTTCGACCTGAACAACATCCCGGCGGGCTTCGCCGAGCGCATCGAGGTCTACAAGGGGGTGGTGCCCGTCGGTTTCGGCACCGACGCCATCGGCGGCGTCATCAACATCGTCACGAACAAACGGCGGCGCAACTGGTTCGCCGACGCCTCCTACTCCTACGGTTCGTTCAACACCCACCGCTCGAACCTCCGTTTCGGGCAGACGACCCGGGGCGGCTTCCTGTATGAAATCGACGCTTTCCAGAACTACTCCGACAACGACTACTATATCGACAACTGGGTGCGCGAATTCGAGGTGCTGCCCGACGGTACGGTTCACAAGTTTCCCGTGGACAAGAGCGACGTGAAGCACGTCCGGCGCTTCAACGACGCCTTCCACAACGAGGTCGTGCTCGGCAAACTCGGTCTGGTCGGCAAAAAATGGGCGGACCGCTTCGTGCTGGGCTTCTCCTATTCCAATTTCTACAAGGAGATCCAGACCGGCGTCTACCAGGATATCGTCTTCGGTCGGAAGCACCGCAAGGGCCATTCGCTCTCCCCGTCGCTGGAGTATGCCAAGCGCAACCTTTTCACCGAGGGACTCGACCTGCTCGTGACGGGCAATTACAACCGCAACGTCACGCACAACATCGACACCGCAGCGCGCTACTACAACTGGTACGGCCATTACTACGAAAAGGAGAGCCGCGGCGAACAATCCTATCAGAACAGCGAATCGCGCAACACGAACTGGAACGCCACGCTGACGCTCAACTACCGCATCGGCGAAATTCACACGCTGACATTCAACCATGTCTTCAGCGATTTCCGCCGCACGAGCCGTTCGCACGTCGGCACCTCGTCGGTGCTCACGGATTTCTCGATTCCCAAACTCACGCGCAAGAACATCGGCGGGCTCTCCTACCGGGTGATTCCGTCGGAGCGGTGGAACGCCTCGGCATTCGTCAAATATTACCTGCAATACAACCGGGGCCCCGTTTCGCGCAGCGCCGACGGCGTGGGCGACTACGTGGAGCTGGGCAAAAGCGTCTCGGCATGGGGCTGCGGTGCGGCCGGAACGTATTACATCCTGAAAGCGTTGCAGGCCAAATTCTCCTACGAACGGGCGTTCCGGCTGCCGACCACCGACGAGCTGTTCGGCGACGAGGATCTCGAAGCGGGGCGCGCCGACCTGCGGCCCGAACGAAGCGACAACTTCAATCTCAATCTCAGCTACGACGGCCGCTTCGGCAAGCACGGCCTCTATGCGGACGTCAGCCTGATCTGCCGCAACACGAAAGACTATATCAAGCGCGGACTGGGCAAGCACGGCTCGACGCAGTACGGCATCTACGAAAACCACGGCCACGTGCGCACCAAAGGGTACAACGTCTCATTGCGCTACTCGTTCGCCCGCTGGTTCGACCTCGGCGGCACGTGGAACAGCATCGACACCCGCGACTGCGAACGGCGCTGGACGGGGTCGTCGCAGCAGGAGAACATGCACTACAAGGTGCGTCTGCCGAACATTCCCTACCGCTTCGCCAATTTCGACGCTTCGTTCCACTGGCACGACCTTTTCGCCCGAGGGAATACGCTCTCGGTCGGTTACGACGGATTCTGGCAGCACGCCTTTCCGCTCAACTGGGAGAACATCGGCGACAAGGATTCGAAAGCCTACGTCCCCGGCCAGCTGTCGCACAACCTCTCGCTGGCCTACAGCATCAAGAACGGACGCTACAACCTCGCTTTGGAGTGCCGCAACCTGACCGACGCACGGCTTTACGACAATTTCAGCCTCCAGAAAGCGGGCCGCGCGTTCTATGTCAAGCTGCGCGTTCATTTCGGCAACTGATTTATAAACACTAAAATAAAAAATCGAATCATGAAAAAGAACCATTTTATTAAGCCGAGCGCAATCGAGCATGCTCGGACGAAATTCAATCGTTGCACCCGGGCTTTCCTCGCCCTGCTGTGCGCCGGCACCGCCGGCCTGCTGCCCTCGTGCAGCGACGATGACGACACGCCCGAACCGACGCCGGGCCCGGATGCGGAAACAACCTCCTACGTCATCGCGGCGCAGGACGACGGCACGAGCTACCTGATCACCGCCCCGTCGCTCGACGAGGGCACGGCCACCGTGCGCGGCACGGGTACGGAGGTGCTCGGCGGCTCCTACTGGGTATTCAAAAACCAGAACTACGTCTTCTCGCTGGTCTATAACAAGGGCGGCGCGGGCACGGGCGCATCCTACTACCTGAATGCTGCGGGCAAACCCACCGAACGCTACCTCTACGAATTCAACCGCATCACCTCCTACGGCACGTGGGGCGACAAGGTGGTGACCGTCTCGACCGGCGACTCGAAGACTACGGACGCCGAGGGCAACATCGCACAGGCGCTGCTGTTCAACTACCTCGACGAGAACACCGGCGGGCAGACCGAAGGGGCTATCGACGCGGAAAACTTCCTCGGCAACGGCGAGAAGGTGACCTTTGCCGGACTGGAGGAGGCGAACGGCAAGCTCTACACCTCGGTCGTGCCGATGGGCATGAGCCGCTACGGTATAGCAAAGTGGCCGGACATGGTGACCGATCAGGAGTTGGTGGCCAAAGCCGACGGCGGCTCGGCCAGCAGCTCCTACACCGCCGGTACGATTCCCTCTACGCAGTATCCCGACCGGGCGTGGGTCGCCATTTACAGCGGTTCGTCGTTCGCCGAGAAACCCGTAATCGCCTCGACCGACAAAATCGGCTTCGCCTGCGGCCGTCACCGTTCGCAATACTACCAGACGATCTGGGCCGCCGACAACGGCGACCTCTACGTCTTCTCGCCCGGCTACGGCCGCACCTTCACCTCGTCGGCCGACCTGAAGAAAGTGATCGGAACCAAGCCCTCGGGCGTGGTGCGCATCCGCAAGGGCGCGACGGAGTTCGACCCCGACTACTTCGTGAATTTCGAGCAGATCGGCACGCAGCACCCCGTCTTCCGCTGCTGGCACATTTCGGGCGCACACTTTCTGCTGCAACTCTATTCCGACGGCGTGGAGGGGATGATGCAGGGCAAGGATGCCGTGACGAACGAACTGGCCGTCTTCGATGCCGAGGCGAAAACCGTCGTACCCGTGACCGGGCTGCCGTCGGACCTGGCGGGCTTCGGCGGCGAGCCTTACGGCGAGAACGGTGCCATGTACATCGCCGTGACGGTGACCGGCGGCGACAAACCGGCATTCTATAAGATCGACGCCGCCACGGGACGTGCGACCAAAGGGCTCGTCATCGA
Source organism: uncultured Alistipes sp. (assembly GCA_949840605.1). The sequence goes on along the minus strand of CATKXN010000025.1, from coordinate 16,926 downwards.
CGCGGAATCCGTCGCCACGGCGGGCAAGCTGACCGTCCGGAAATAGGAACCACCCCGGCAGGAGAGCGGCCCGTCATTGCGCGGGCCGTTCCCTTGTCCGGACAAAACACCCGAATCATGAAAAAGATATTCTCAAAAATACACCTGTGGCTCTCGCTGCCGCTCGGTATCGTCCTGACCGTCGTCTGTCTGTCGGGCGCCGTGCTCGTCTTCGAGGGCGAGATTACCCGGGCGCTGCATCCGGAGCTTTATCGGGTTGCAGCACCCGCCGACGCACGTCCGCTTCGGCCGTCGCAGCTCGCCGACCGCATCGGCGGGCAGGTGCCCGATTCGCTGCACCTGGTTTCGCTGCAACTCTCCGCCCGCAGCGACGAACCCTGCATGGCCGCTTTCCGCGAGACGGGACGCAAACAATTGAGCGTAGACCCCTACACGGGACGTGTGAACGGCTGGGCCGAAAGCCCGGCATTCTTCGGCACGGTGCGGAAACTTCATCGCTGGCTGCTCGACCCGCCGCCGTCGAAAGGCGAAAAGTCGGTCGGAAAAGCCATCGTCGGGGTATCGACGCTGGGACTGGTGCTGATTCTTGTCAGCGGCTTGATCCTTTGGATTCCCCGCAGCCGCAAGGCGCTGCGCAACCGGCTGAAAGTGTCGTACTCCGACGGCCGCCGCCGTTTCTGGCACGACTGTCATGTGTCGCTGGGATTCTATGCGACCTTGCTGTTGCTGGTCATGGCGCTGACGGGGCTCACGTGGTCGTTCGGCTGGTACCGCACGGCGGCCTATGCGCTTTTCGGCGGAACCCCGCAAACCGCCGTGGCACAGGAGTCCCCTGCACGAAAGACCGATTCGGGCAGCCGTCAGAGCCGCGAAAGAAGCGGCGAACGGACCGCAGGTCGGGAGCATGGCGGACCGCAGGCCGAAACCGAAGCGCGCCCGTTCGATTATTCCGTATGGGACGAAGTGCTGGGGAAGCTCACGGCGCATTGCACCGCCTACAAAACCATCGTGCTGACACAAACCGAAGCGCAGGTCGCGCGGCAATCGACGATGCGACGCATCGACCGCGTGACGTTCGACCCCCGCAGCGGCCGTCTCGCCGAAATCACCCGTTATGAAGAGACGCCCCGCCAGCAGCGCCTCCGCGGCTGGTTCTATGCGTTCCACACGGGTACGTGGGGCGGCATCTGGACGAAAATCCTCTATTTCCTTGCCGCGCTTACCGGTGCTTCGCTCCCCCTGACCGGCTATTGGTTGTGGTGGAGGCGGTGCATGAACAAACGTAAATGACGACACGGTATTCGTTTCTGCGGGATGCCCTTTTCGACCTTTACGGCCACTCTGTTTCTCTTATAATCGGAATTCGCATGAATGGCAGTGCTCACGCCGGAGTTATACGATTTCGATTCGTTCGCAGTGCGACGCCGATTAAAGGCGCCGACTTCGGAGGTGCGATTTTCTCGTTGGAGCCAAGGATTTCGAGTTACTCAAAAGGTATCGAGCAACTCGATACACACCTTGCCGTCAGCCGATCCAGACAAAAAACGTTTGATGATTATACGATCATCGACCAATTGGCATTGCCATGCCGATTGAAATATGTATCCGCAGATTGGTCGGTACGTTGTAACATTGGTATGTACCCACCGATTTACAAATGTAGAACAACGACGACGGGCAGGAATTACCTGCCCGTCGTTGCGTTCTCTTTTCATCGGAACTGCGGTTTACTGATTCAATGACAATACATCGCCTGAAAATCCCGTGCGAAATCCGGATAGGCCGAACCGTCGGCGGGTATCTTCGCCTGCGTCAGCCGTTGCACCTCCTCCTTGCGGATGGCACGTTTGCGGGTAGCCGTCCGCAACCGTCCCTATTCGGGCAGCCATCCTTTAGCTTTTTGCTTCTGCATTCCAATATTCACGGGCTGCGGATATACCCAAACCGACCGATTTTTTGCGGTTGTCATGGAAGAAAAGCAGGCATAAAGGGCTGGTGTTGTTCTTGTAGATTATGTCCTTGCGGAGTATTACTCTGAAAGTCATTGTTTTGCATCATTAGATGAAGGAGGGAAAACACATTTCCAATGGAGAGTTTAATGGGGAGGCAATGGAGAGGCAGAGCCGTGAAAAGGCCTTTTCAAGCCTGTTTTCTGCCACGGGTAAACAAAAAATCAGCAACCTTATTTTCTGTAAGTTGCTGATTTTCAGAGCGGAAAACGAGACTCGAACTCGCGACCCCAACCTTGGCAAGGTTGTGCTCTACCAACTGAGCTATTTCCGCAATTGCCATCCTTGAACCGGATTGCGAGTGCAAAGGTAGAGAAAATTTCTGTCCTTGCAAATTTTTTCCGCACTTTTTTCGAAAAAAATTCACACCGCCGGCCGGAATCCGTAAAACACCGCCCTTGCAGAGTGCGTGCACGATGCCGATAAAACACCATATACCAACAAGATACTACCCTATCGTATGCCGATGAAGCGGAAAGGCTCGGCCGGACGAAACGATGCGTTGGCTTTTCCGTTGTAGGTGGCATAGTCGGCGAGACTGAGCTTCATGACCGGGGCCTCGGGACTCAGGTCGAAGTCCGTGAGATCGACCCAGAACACATCGGGAGTCAATGCCGTCTCGAAGAAATAGACGCAGTTTTTCTGATCGGACACCGAGCGCCAGCGGGTAGACGAGATGTTCGGTTCGCTTTCGGAGGATATGCCGAACGGCACCGAACAGTTGCGTATGACGCTGAACACGCTCGCGACGGCGATCCGCATGTCGTCCGTCGCGGGAATGGCGCGGATGTAGTAGGAGGCGCGCACGAAACGGTCGGCGGCGCGGTTGGTGCCGGGCAGGAACAGAGTGCCGGGTATTCCCCTCCAGTAAGCGTCGAGAGCCAGCTGCTGTTCGAAGACGGGCGAGTTGGTCATGACCGTGTACGAGGGATCGTGGTGGATGACCAGCCTCCCGTCGATGTACTCGAAGATGGCATTGTCGCCTCCGGCGTCGGAGATCGAGAGATGCAGCGAGGTGAACTTGCGCGTGCCGGGGATGTAGTCGCTCACCACGACGAAGGGATCGCGGCCGAGAAACTCGACCGCCTCGGCTACGGTGGCGAAGTTGTCGAGCACGTACTGGGCCCACAGCGACACGGAAAGCCCCAGCATGCCGCCCGCGGGATCGAAATCGGGATATTTCGACTCGGCGAGCCACAAAAGGTTCGCCACCAGTCCCTTTTCGTTCATCCCGTCCGTCGTGGCCATGTTCCAGGCGCTCGCGATGACGCTGCCGTACTTCGAGGTCCACTCCACGGAGCGGGGTCCGACCTCGCCGCTGCGGCGCATGCCGCGCGGAAAGACCCAGATATCGGGGTCGATTTCGTCTTTCCAATCCATGGAGCGGGCCGTGAGCACGGTTCTCCCCGGGCCCTCGTATACGACCCTCGTGCACGCCGTGGCGTCAGGGAGCCCGGCCGCACACGCCATGACGGCGGCCGCGCATCCCGCGATGAATTTTCTGCCTCCTTTCATATACGCCTACGCGAAGCATACCCCGTGCCACAAACCGCGCAGGGACGGCCGGGATCCGGGAATCGGCGTCCCGGCGCCCTGCAACGGCGCCGCGCGGGACGTCGGACGGAGGTTCTCGAAGCAAAATTGCGGAAAACGCACCGTTTTTCGAGTGCGATTCGTATCTTTGCGGTAATGAAAGACCCGATCGAACTATTCGCGACGCTGGGGGACCGGCTGGCGGCATTCGGCGACGATGCGCGCACGGCCGCAGTCATCGCCGGAGCCTGCGCCGCAAATCCCTGGTTCACGCCCGCCGAAATCCGGCGGGCCGTGGATGCGCTACGCACCGACATGCTCGACCGCGCCAGGCTCGCCGCATGGCTCGGACGCTACCCGCTTCCCGTCGCACGTCGCGCCGACGTGCTGGTCGTCATGGCGGGCAACATTCCGCTGGTCGGATTCTTCGACCTGCTGTGCGTGGTGGCGGCCGGCGACCGCTGCCTCGTGAAGCCCTCGGCCAAGGACCGCGTGCTGACGGAATATGTCGTGCGCCTGCTGCTCGAAATCGACCCCGAGGCGCCAGTGGCCCTCGCGGGCGACGACGCCGATGCCGATGCCGTGATCGCCACGGGCAGCGACAACGCCAACCGCTACTTCCGCACGCGCTATGCGGGCATCCCCACGCTGCTGCGCGGCAGCCGCCACTCGGCAGCCGTGCTCTCGGGCGAGGAGACGGAAGCCGACCTGGACGGACTGGCCGACGACCTGTTCGCCTACTCGGGCCTCGGGTGCCGCAGCGTGTCGCTGCTCTTCCTGCCGCGGGGATACATGCCCCCGCTGCGGGCCGCGGCGCACAACCCCAAATACGGCAACAACTACCGCCAGACCCGGGCGTTGCTCGCGATGACCGGCACGCCCCATCGCGACCTGCACGGAGCCGTGCTCGTCGAGGGCCGGGAGTTTCCGCGCGAGCTGAGCCGCATACATTACACCTATTACGACACGCCCGCCGAGGCGGAAGCGTGGCTCGCGGCCCACGACGACGAGTTGCAGTGCGTGGTGAGCCGGTGCGTGGCCCATCCGCGCCGCGCCGACTTCGGCCGCGCCCAGCGTCCGGCACTCGACGACTACCCCGACGACCGCGACACGATGCAATTCCTGCTGGAGGTGTCGCGCGGACAGAACGCCCCACACGACCGGACATGAGAATCCTCGTCATAAGCACCTGCTTCCATCCGAAAAACAGCATCGCCTCGTACCGCATCGAGGCGTTCGCCCGCTATTTCCGCGAGGCGGGCCACTCGGTGACCGTGCTCACGGAGGGCGAGCGCGACAAAGTCGCCGCGTGGCACGGCTGCGAGATCCGCTACGTCGCCACGCCCCTCTTTCCGGAGTCGGAACTCGCCCGTCTCCGGACGGCCAGGGGCACAGGAGCCTGGCTCCGGCGCAAGCTCCACTCGCTGATGGTGCGCACCACGGCCGACATGAAATTCACGTGGCGGCACAGAGCCCTCCGCGAAGCCGGGCGGCTCTTCGCACAGGGCGGGTTCGACGTCGTTCTGAGCTCCTACATGCCGCTGGCGCCCCACATGGTCGCCCTCGGACTGCGCCGGAAAGGCTACGCATTCCGGTGGGTGGCCGACATGCGCGACGAGATGTCGCAGCTTACGCTCTCGCCGCGCTACGTCCAGCGCCGCATCGTGCCCTACGAGCGGAGGATTCTCCGCTCGGCGGACCTCGTAACGACGGTCTCCGACCCCATCATCGAGGGTTTTCGCAGCATCTGCGGCCACGACCGCTTCCTGAGGGTCATGAACGGCTACGAATTCGACGAGGTGCACGACGCCGCGTTCCAGCCCCGCTTCACGATGGCGTTCGTCGGACATTTCTATTGGGCGATCACCCCCGACCACTGGTTTCGCGCCGTGTCGGAGCTGCTGCACGAAGGGGCGCTGCGGGCGGAGGAGTGCCGGATCGAACTGATCGGCGACCATCGGAACGTGCGCATTCCGGAGCACCTGACCTCCGTCGTACACGTCGCCGGAGAGGTTCCGCACGACGAGGCGTTCGCGCGGATGCTGCGAGCCGACACCCTCGTGCTGATCCATCCCACGGGCCGCAAGGGGGTATACACGGGCAAGATTTTCGACTACCTGCCCACCAACAAGCCGATCCTCGCGCTGTGCGACCCCCGCGACGTGGCGGCGGAGCGGCTGCGCGAAACCGGCGCCGGATTCGCGGTCGATAACGACGACATCGCCGGCATCAAGGCGCAGATTCTGCGGTGTTATTCGATCTGGCGGAACCGCGAGGTGCTGCCGCGCGACTGGGACAGGATACGGCAATACACACGGAGAAATCAGACCCGCATACTGATCGACCGCCTCGCGGGCGGCGCCCACCCGGCATCGGGCGCGCACACGCACGGCGGCGAAAGAGATTGAACAACCGATAAAAAAAGATACTACGATGTCAATGGTTTTCCGATTCCGGATGCTGAGCGACGAGAACGACCGCTTCGTCCGCGACTACGAGGTGATGTACGACAGCACGCTCGCCGACCTGCACCGCTTCATTCTCGAATCGCTCGAATACGACGACTGCATGGCCTCCTTCTTCACGGCGGACGACCGCTGGAACAAGGGGCGCGAATTCACGCTCATGGATATGGGCGACGGAAGCGACGAGGGCCCCGTGGCGATGGACCGCGTGACGCTGGGCCAGATCATCCACAACCGCCGCGACCGCCTGATCTACCTCTTCGACCTGTTCGGCGACCGGGCCTACTACCTGGAGCTGACGGGCGCCTATGCGGCCGATCCCGAAGCCCGCTATCCGCGCGAGATCTTCGCCGCGGCCGATGCTCCGGATCAGTACGACCCCTCGAAAAACGTCGTGGAGGACGACGGCTCGATCTTCGAGGAGATGATGGGCGACTTCAGCGATTTCGAGGGCGACGACTCCTACGACGATGAGTAAACGGCTCCTGGTCATCGTCGGACCTACGGGGTCGGGCAAGACCGACCTGAGCATCCGGCTGGCCCGCCACTACGGGGCGCCGATCCTCTCGACCGACTCGCGGCAGTGCTACCGCGGCATGCCGATCGGCACGGCGCAGCCCACGCCCGAGCAGCTGCGCGCGGCCGAGCACCACTTCATCGCCTCGCACGACCTCGACGCCGAGCTGAACTGCGGCACCTACGAAACCCAGGCCCTGGCCTGCCTCGAAGAACTCTTCGCCCGCCACGACCGCGTGATCGCGGCAGGCGGCTCGGGCCTCTACGTGAAGGCGCTGTGCGAAGGGATGGACGACCTGCCGCAGGCCGACGGGGCGCTGCGCGGCGAGCTCGCCCGCCGCCTGCGCGACGAGGGGGTCGAAGCCCTCGCGGAGCAGCTGCGAACGCTCGATCCCGAACACTACGCCACGATGGACCGCCGCAATCCGGCCCGCGTGCTGCGGGCGCTGGAGGTGTGCCTCGCTACCGGACGCCCCTACTCGTCGCTACGCACGGGCGTGCGGCGGGCGCGGCCGTTCGGCATCGTGAAGATCGGCATCGACATGCCCCGCGACGTGCTTTACGAGCGGATCGACCGGCGCGTCGATGCCATGATTGCCGAGGGGCTGGAGGCGGAGGCGCTCAGCCTCTACCCCTACCGCCGGCTCAACGCATTGCAGACGGTGGGCTACCGCGAGTTCTTCGACTACTTCGAGGGGCGCACGGATTATGCAGCTGCCGTGGAGGCGATCAAACGCAACTCGCGGCGCTATGCCAAGCGGCAAATGACCTGGTTTCGGCGCGATCCGGAGGTGCGCTGGTTCGATCGCGAAGCGGTGGATGCGATGATTGCGTATGCCGATTTTGGCGATTAAGGATTATTTTCGTACTTTTGCACCGGCTAAAGCCGAACGACGGTTGCCCGAATGGTGGAATAGGTAGACACGCCGGACTTAAAATCCTGTGGCCAGCAATGGCCGTGCCGGTTCGATCCCGGCTTCGGGTACGACAGCAACCCCGCGCTCCGCACACTTGGAGCGCGGGGTTGCCGCATGACGGGCGCCGTCGGTCACCGGGCGGAACGGCGCCGTTCGGCCTCCCGCCCCGCCGCGGGAAGCAGGAATGCATCGGCGAAGACAAAAAGAACTGTTCCGTCGGAAAAATACAACATTCTGTCAATCATCTGTTTGTCCGGACGGGGGGGGGATTTTTCGTGTCGCGGCGCAACAAAGTTCCCGATTTTTCTTATTTTTGTGCTCCGAAAATACGAAGGATCGAATAGCGGGTGAACCCCCTGAACAGCATACGGAAAGATGGAGAACAGTGACGGCAGAAAAAAATTCGCGATCGCAGGCGTAGCCGGCTACATCGCACCGCGCCACCTGGGCGCCATCCATGCACTCGGTCACGAGCTGACGACGGCGCACGACCTTTCCGACAGCGTGGGGATCATGGACCGCTACTTCCCCGGGGCGGACTTCACCACGGACTGGAGCTCGTTCGAACGGCAGCTGCGCCGCGGCGCCGCCGATTACCTCACGGTCTGCACTCCCAACCACATGCACCTGCCCCACACGCTGGCGGGGCTCGCCGCGGGCGCGCACGTGATCTGCGAGAAACCCCTGGGTCTCACGCCCGGGGAGATCGACCGAATGATCGAGGCGGAACGCAGCAGCGGCCGCAACGTGCGGACCATACTGCAACTGCGCCTCCATCCCGAAATCGTGCGGCTGAAGCAGGCCGTGGCGGAGGGACCGGCGGACCGCGTCTACGACATCGAACTGACCTACGTCACGCCGCGCGGCAGATGGTATGCCGCCTCGTGGAAGGGCGACACCGCCCGAAGCGGCGGCGTGGCGACCAACATCGGGGTCCATTTCTACGACATGCTGCTCTGGATTTTCGGCCCCGTCGTGCAAAGCCGGGTGCACTATGCGGCCGCGGACTGCATCGCGGGATTTCTCCGGCTGGAGCGTGCGCGCGTGCGCTATTTCCTCAGCATCGACTCCCGGCACCTGCCCCATACCGAGGGGGGGGGAATGCAGGCCTACCGCAAACTGAGCATCGACACCGAAGCGTTCGACTTCTCGTCGGGCTTCACCGACCTGCACACCGAGAGCTACCGCCGGATTCTGGCGGGCGAGGGCTTCGGGCCGCACGATGCGCGGGCCGTCGTGGCGCTGCTCCACGACATACGCCGGACGGTGCCCGAGGGGCTCGTCGGCGACTACCATCCGATGGCGTTCGGACTCGAACGCCGCGTACACCCCGTGTCCACCGCAAAACCCTCGGAGCATGTCGGTTAGAATGGTGGACCTCTACGGCCAGTATGAGGAGCTGAAGGCGGAGATCGATGCCGGCATGCGTTCGGTGATCACCGAATCGGCGTTCATCAACGGCCCGGCCGTCGGGGCTTTCGCCCGCGAACTGTCGGACTACCTCGGCGTGCGCCACACCCTGCCGTGCGGCAACGGCACCGACGCGCTGATCCTGGCGCTGATGGCCATAGGGCTCGCACCGGGCGACGAGGTGATCGTGCCGGCCTTCACCTACGCCGCCACGGCCGAAGCGGTGGCGCTGCTGGGCGGTGTGCCCGTCATGGCGGACGTGAATCCGGCGACTTTCGGCATCGACCCGGAGAGCATCCGGCGCCTCGTGTCGCCCCGCACGCGGGCGATCATCCCCGTGCACCTCTTCGGCCAGCCCTGCGACATGGAGGAGATCCTGCGCATCGCCGGCACGCACGGCCTGCGCGTCATCGAGGACAACGCGCAGTCGCTCGGCTCCGAAGTCATCTTCTCCGACGGCACGCGCCGCTTCGCCGGCACGATCGGAGACATCGGCTGCACGTCGTTCTTCCCCACCAAGGTACTCGGATGCTTCGGCGACGGCGGCGCGCTCTTCACGGACGACGACCGGCTGGCCGAGCGGATCCGATGCCTGGCCTCGCACGGCCAAAGCACCAGATACCTCCACGAAACGGTGGGGTTCAACTCGCGTCTCGACACCCTGCAAGCCGCGGTGCTGCGGGCCAAGCTGCCCCGGCTGGACGAGCACATCGCCCGCCGCCGCGCCGCCGCACAGCGCTACACGCGCCGTCTGGAGCATGTCGCGGGCGTGGAGGTGCCCGCAGAGGCCCCCGGACGCACCCACGTGTGGGGTCAGTACACGCTGAAAATCGCGGACGGCAAACGCGACGGCCTCCGCCGCCGGCTCGAAGCCGCGGGAATTCCGACCATGATCTACTACCCGCTGCCGCTCTTCGGGCAGCCGGCGGCGCAACACATGCCCTGTCTGTGCGACAGCCGGATGCAGGCGGCACGCCTGCTGCCGGAGTGCGTGCTGTCGCTGCCCATGCACCCCTGTCTCACAGCGGAGCAGCAAGAAACGATAACCGATGAAATCGAACGATACTTCCATGACAACCCCTGACCCCGCGGCGGAGTTCTTCGTCCACCCCACGGCCGTAGTCGATGAGGGCGCCGCGATCGGCCCCGGCACGAAGATCTGGCACTTCTGCCACATCATGCCGGGCGCGGAGCTGGGCCCCGGCTGCAACCTGGGACAGAACGTGATGATCGCGTCGGGCGTGAAGCTCGGACGCAACGTAAAGATACAGAACAACGTTTCGGTCTACACGGGCGTCGTGTGCGAGGACGACGTGTTCCTCGGCCCCTCGTGCGTGTTCACCAACGTGCGCAACCCGCGCAGCGCCGTGCCGCGCAGGTCGCAATACCTCGCCACCGTGGTGCGGCGCGGTGCGACCGTCGGGGCGAACGCCACGATCGTATGCGGCACCGAGATCGGCGAATACGCCTTCGTCGGCGCGGGTGCCGTGGTCACGAAGCCCGTGCCGCCCTACGCCCTGGTCGTGGGCGCGCCCGCACGACGCATCGGCTGGATGAGCCGTTGCGGCCACCGCCTCGAATTCGACGCCGCGGGCACGGCCGTGTGTCCTGAATCGGGAGAGAAATACCTGCTCGACGAAAATGGAGTGCATTGCATGGAGTGACCGGATACACGGTCGCCTGGCGCGGCGCGAGCGATCGCTGGCCGTGCTCGGACTGGGATACGCGGGGCTGCCGCTGGCGCTCCGCTTCGCACGCGGATACCGCGTGACGGGATACGACATCGACGCGCGCCGCATCGCGAAGCTGCGCTCGGGCATCGACCCCGCGGGACTTCTGCCGCGCGAGGCGTTCGAGGGATGCGACATCCTGTTCACGGACGACGAAAGCCGCCTGTCGGAAGCCTCGTTCTACATCGTGACGGTACCCACGCCCGTGGATGAGGCGCACCGGCCCGACATCGGAGCGCTGCTCGCGGCCACGCGCTCGATCGCACGCCACCTCTCCCCCGGCGACTGCGTGGTTTACGAATCCACGGTATGGCCCGGATGCACCGAGGAGCGCTGCATCCCGCTGCTCGAAGCGGTTTCGGGCCTCAGGGCGGGCCGAGACTTCAAGGTCGGCTACTCCCCCGAACGGATCAACCCCGGCGACGAGGAGCACACGCTCGCCGGCACGGTGAAGGTCGTGTCGGGCTGCGACGCGGAGGCGCTCGACGCCATAGCCCGCGTGTACGCGGCGGCGGTCGAGGCGGGAATCTTCCGGGCCTCCGCCATACGGGTGGCCGAAGCGGCGAAAATCCTGGAGAACATCCAGCGCGACGTGAACATCGCCCTGATGAACGAATGCTCGGAGCTCTTCGCACGGCTGGGAATCGACACGACGGAGGTGCTCCGGACGGCCGCGACCAAATGGAACTTCGGACACTACCGCCCGGGGCTGGTCGGCGGCCACTGCATCGGCGTGGACCCCTACTACCTGCTGGCCAGGGCCGAAGAGGCGGGGGTGGAACTCCCCGTCATGCGCGCGAGCCGCACGATCAACGAACGGACGAGCGGCCGCATCGCCCGCGAGCTGACACAAGCGCTGCTGGCACAGGGCAAACACCCCTCCGGATCGCGCGTACTGCTGCTCGGAATGACCTACAAGGCGGATGTGGCCGACTGCCGCAACACGAAGTCGGCCGACCTGTTCCGTGCCTTCGAGCGCGCGGGATTCCGCATCCAGGCCGCGGATCCGTATGCCGACGCGCAGGAAGTATGCGACACCTACGGAATAGAGCTGACGGAGGAGCTGCAACCGCCCTACGACCTGGTGATAGTGGCCGTGGGACACACCCCCTACCGGGCGTTCGACGAGGCCTGGTTCCGCACCCTGCTGACGCCGGACGGCATCGTCGCCGACCTGGGTGCGATATACCACGGAAAATTCCGTTCGCTCCGTTACTGGAGTCTCTGACGGCCGGGCCGCGGACGGTATGCAGGCGGCCCGGCCGGCGGGGTCAGACCCGCTTGATGAGCCGGGCCGGAACGCCGCCGACCACCGTATTTGGCTCGACGTCCGTCGACACCACGGCGCCCGCCGCCACCAGCGCATTCACGCCCACGGTCACGCCGGGCAGGATGGTGGCGCCGGCCCCGATCCAGCAGTTGCGCTTCAGGTGCACGGGTTTGCAGATCAGCGCCTCGTGGTCGTCGTAGTCGTGGTTGTTGGTCAGCAGCTGCACGTTGGCCGAGATCAGCACCCCGTCCTCGATGGTGATGCCCCCCACCGACATGCACAGGAAATTGTACATGACGCTGACGTTCCGGCCGATCGTCACGCGGTCGCCCATCATGATGTGCAGGGGCGGCTGGAGGCTGCTGCCCTCGCCCACCCTGCCGCAGAACAACTCCCGGATCAGCGCATCGCACTCGTCGGTCATCGGCATCGTGTGGTTGATGCGGTGACACAGCTGCGCGCTGCGCTTCATCTCCGATTTCCGCGCACGCGTCTCCTCGTTGTCGATGCGCAGGTCGATTCTCGATTCTTTCATGGCAAGCTTCGGTTTTTCCCACAAAAATAGGCAAATATTCCATCCGGGTCGCATGTTTTTCCGAAAGAACCGCGGCGTTGCAATAAAAAATTATATATTTGCTGAACAGTAAAAAATCCAGATGCCATGGTTTCCAACATAACGACTTCGCAACACACCGTGCAGGACAACGTGTCAGACAAGCACAGAAGACTGATATTCAACAATGACGAGGATAACTGCGTGATCGTCGAAGGGTCGGAGAAACGGGAGGAGTCCATGTTCCGCGCCCAATACGACCTCGCGCACGACATCTTCCGGGAGTTGTCGGCCGACAAGAGCAAGGACCTACGCAAAACCAACAACATCATCGCTTTCTGCGGCGACCGCGGATCGGGAAAGACCTCGTGCATGGAGAGCTTCCGCCAACAGTTGAAGCCCGACCAGGATGCGAACTGCCTCTTTCTGGAAACCATCGACCCGTCGTTTTTCGACGATTCCAACAACATTCTCGGTCTGGTCCTGGGCCAGATGTACAACGTCCTCGTCAAGGACGAACGCAAGCGCGACCGCCCATACCGCAGCGACAAGGACGACTTCGCCCGCGAACAGCTTCTGGAGGAGTTCAACACGGCGATGCGGTACATGAAGCACCTCGCCAAAGCCTCGAACCGCGAGAAATTCTACGACGCCCTGGAGGAACTCGACGCGCTCGCCGCGGGGCTCCAGCTGCGCGAGACCCTGCGGCACCTGTTCGAGAGCTACCTCGCCTACTTAGGCAAAAAGCTGCTTGTCATCACCATCGACGACCTCGACCTGAACATCCGGGGCGCGTACGTCATGTCGGAATTCATCCGCAAGTACCTCACCGACGAGCAGTGCCTGATCCTTCTGAGCGTCAAAGTCGATCAGTTGGTGGAGGCGATCAAGATCAACCTCCGGCAGGAGCAGCATATCTCCGACGAGGAGAGCTACCGCATGGCCGTGAAATACGTCGTCAAACTCATACCGGCCGGCAACCGCGTGAACATGCCGGAACTGGAGAACTACTGCGACAATGCGCTCGAATACAGAAAGGGAGGCCAGACCAGCGAATACCGATCGGTAAAGGAAGCCATTACCCGCATCATATTCTGGAAAACCGGCTATCTGTTCTACAACAGCAAGGGGCGCAGTTCGCTCATCGTACCGCGCAACCTGCGTTCGCTCCGACAGCTGCTCCATCTGCTCGCGGCCATGGAGGACCACGACAAGCAGAACAGCACCGCACACCACGCCAACCAGCAGATCTTCAAAAACTACTTCTTCCGCACTTGGACCCAGCAGCTGAATCAGGAGTACCAGGAGCGGATCGACAAGATTCTGGCCAACGACAACAACCTGCACTTCAACAAGACGGTCGTGGCGCAGCTGTCCACGCTGCCCGAATTCGACAAAATGAAGAAGTTCGAGAAACTGTTCGATTCGTCCAACTACGCCTACAACATCTCGCTGGGCGACGTAATGAACCTCCTGGAGTACCTGAGCCAGAACGAAACCGACACCCAGTTGCAGATGTTCCAGTTCTTCATCCGCTCGCTCTACTCCATCAAGCTGTACGAGGCATACGACCGCATCACCGAAAACATCGGCGCGGAGTTGTTTCCCGACAAGAAAGAGGCGGGGATCGGCGAGATCTATGCGTCCGACGCGCTGTTCGACCGGACCAACGTCCTTCAGCAGCTGGTCAATGGGGCCTACTTCTACTATGAAGCGGACAGCATCCTCCCGCCGAACAAGAGCGAAAACAAAAGCCGAGACCTGCGCCTGATCAACGGCAGTACGCTGGAAAAAGAGTTGCAGGACCTCGGCACGAAGCGCGATACGGTGGACGAGGAGTACAAGCGCCGCTTCCGGCTGATCGAATTCTTCATGCTCTGCACGAGCCGGCACATCGCTCAGAGGAACCTGGACATTTCGCGGCCTCCCTATTGGCAATCACCGTATCCGGGACACGTATTGCGATTCAACCGAAGTACCGAACATCTTCTGTTCGATGTTCTGGCGCCGTTCTACAACATCCTGAACTTGAGAATGACATACAACCGCTTCGACGGTCTGTTCCGCAGAAAAGACAGCAACCACCGTTCGCTCTACGATTTCGCCCTGGCCAACGAATGGACATTGCTGTACGGCATGCAGGACAAATCCGATCGGAACTACGACAACAAGGAGCATGAATTTCTCTCCGATGCCGTAATCCGCAATTCGGAGGTGCTTACCGCAATGAACGAGCGGCTCAAAGCCCAACGTTACGTATCGCGTTCGAGCAGCAACAGCAAATGCATCGCCGAATTTTACAAAAGCATCAAAAACTCGGAGATGAATACCTATCCGAGAATACAACACGAAAAACCCTATACCATCGATTTCAAATTCCTGTCGGAAATCATCGAGGTGCTCGACCAGTGCGATGCGAGTTATTTCGACTCCATATACGGCCAAGGAACCGAGTTCCAACAGAAAAAACTCAACGAAACTTTCAAAGGAAACAGCTATAAGCAGAAGACCATTCTGAAGCGCCTGCGCACCGAACTGAACGACACATATCAGCTACGCGCACCCAAGCAATGGAAAGAAACGTTCCCCGAAAATACCGCGTTCAAAAAAGCCGACGTCATCCGCATAATCACCGAAATCGCAACATCGAACTGACATGGACCTGCTGAGTGCCTCCATACGCACGGTATTCTACGACACGGCGGTATCCTCCGTCGTGCAGGACCTCCGAGAGCGCAGGGCATCGCATCTGGAGCGGGAATTCGCGAAGCAGATTTCGTGGAGGGAGACGGCATTCACCCAGACCGAAGCGAAAAACCTCGCGGATTTCGTGCGCAGCGAAGTAACCGCCGAGACCACCTGCGACCGCCCCGTGAAACGGCACCACTGCTTCCGCCTGCTGCCCCGCTTCACCTCGCTGTGTCTGAAATGCGTGGACGCGCATCCGGTCGTCCGGTTCGAAAAGCTCGGTCCGTGGCGCGAACTCTCCCTGCTGACGGGAGAGGACCTGCTCACGACATCGTTCCTGGCGCATCCCGACAGGAACGACGGCATGCGACCGGCCGATTATGCATGGCCGAACATCATCCGCCACGACCACGAAGCACTCAACGACGTACTTTCGGCGGGGCTGACCGACATCCACGCCCACCTGAAAGCCTCGGCCGACACGTTCGAACTCACGTGGCTCGACCTGATGAACCGGGTCGTCAATCGCGGCGAGGATTTCGGCAGGCTGTCCGACATTGCCGACGCGCGCATCCATACGGCCCTCGGCACCCGCTACTACCCGATCGACGTGCTGGTGCAGGTCGCGGCCTATCTGCGTGCCCACCTCTTTCGGTCGCTGCAACGCAACGAGCCCGAAGGCAAGCTGTTCGAGGCCATCCGGCTGTTCGACAACACGGTCAGACGCAAGTCCGGGCTGGCCGGCTTGCAGGGCCTCATCGACACGCTGGGCCGCCATGCGGTCCGGACCGTCGCCGGAGTGCGGCTCGACTATTGCATGACGCAGCCGCAGGGCGACTCGATCTATGCGATACACTCCGGGGAGCGCGCGTGGATGTACGACTTCTTCTACCGCTATTACCGCAACGACCGCACGGCGCTGGCCATCGCCGATTTCGCCTACCTCTACTTCGTCATCAAGATGCGTGTGAGAAGCGAATTCGTGCAGACCAACCCCCTCGTCGGCTTCTCCAACTTCAAGACCTACGAGGAGCGGAAATCGGCCTACTGCAACGCATTCGCCGAGTTCTATCCCTACTATGCGGCGCAGTCGGCCATCCGGCCCGGCAGCGACGACCGGCTGGAAGCGCGAGTCGTGCCCGGCGGCATTCCGGACCAGGACCTGGCCCGCTCCCTTTTCAATGCGGCCGTCCGGCACGACAACATCCGTCCCGGAACTCTTTCGTTCGTGGTGCATCTCATAAAGAGCGAGCGCAGCCGGCACCGCGGTAGCGGCGCTTCGCGCACGGGCTACAAGGCGTGCTACAAACCCCAGATCGAACAGGTGCTGGACGAATGGAGACGACGCCGCAACGCACGATTTCCACACAGGCCGCTCTACCGGATCGCGGGAATCGACGCGGCCGGCAGCGAGCTCAACTGTCCGCCTGCGGTCTTCGGCCACGTCTACCGCTACGCCCGCAAATGCGGTCTGACCGACCTTACGTACCACGTAGGCGAGGATTTCTACGACCTGGCCGACGGCCTGCACTCCATCGAGGAAGCCCTGCGGTTCCTCGGTCTGCAACAGGGTAACAGACTGGGCCACGCCATTGCGCTCGGCACCGACGCCCGGGCCTACTACGCGAAGCGCAACCGCCAGATCGTCATGACCCGCCAGCGCATGCTCGACACGCTCGTATGGCTCGGATATCGCAGCCGCGACCTTCGGGACACGCCTCCGGACTTCGTGCGGCAGCTCGAAAACCAGGCGCGCCTCCTCTACGACCGCATCGGCTATACCGTAACGTTCGATCCGGGCTCGCTCTACCGCAGCCTGTGGCTGCGGAGCGACG
>CATKXN010000024.1 GCA_949840605.1 uncultured Alistipes sp. | reverse complement strand
CGCGGCGACTGGGCCCGCGACTCGCAGGGTGTCACGCCCTCGTCGCTCGCCGCATCGCGGTAATGTAATCCCTGAAACTAATCCAAATCCAACCTGAACGATGAAAAAACTGTTCCTGACACTGCTGTGCGCATGCACGGCTGCCGGGCTCCGGGCCCAGAGCGACGAATGGCTCGATCCCGGAATCAACGAATTGAACCGCCTTCCGATGCGGGCCTCGTATTTCGCTTACGAATCCGCCGAGGCCGCCCGCACGGGCGACCCGTGCGCCTCCGAACGCTTCCTCGACCTCGGCGGGACGTGGAAATTCGCATGGGTGCGCAACGCCGAGGAGCGTCCCGCGGACTTCTTCCGCACGGACTACGACGACCGCTCGTGGGGCACGATGCCCGTTCCGGGACTGTGGGAGCTGAACGGATATGGCGATCCTCAGTATCTGAACGACGGCTATCCGTGGCGCAGCCAGTTCGTGAGCAATCCGCCCGAGGTTCCCACGGCCGAAAATCATGTCGGCTCCTACCGCCGTGAGATCGAAATTCCGGCCTCGTGGTCGGACAAGCAGGTCATCGCCCGTTTCGGGTCCGTCACCTCGAACATCTACCTGTGGGTCAACGGACGGTTCGTCGGTTACAGCGAGGATTCGAAACTCGAATGCGAGTTCGACATCACGCGCTTCGTGAAGCCCGGCAAGAACCTCATCGCCTTCCAGGTCTTCCGCTGGTGCGACGGCACCTACCTCGAAGATCAGGATTTCTTCCGCCTCTCGGGCGTGGGCCGCGACTGCTGCCTCTATGCCCGCGACAAGCGCCATATCGCCGACGTGCGGCTCGACGCGGCCCTCTCGGAGAACTACACCCGCGGAACGCTCGGCGTGGAACTGACGCTTCCCGCGGCGGCCAAAGGCTGCACGGCGGAGGTGACGCTCACGGCTCCTGACGGCAAAGCCGTGGCTTCCGAAACGGTGAAGATCGCCTCAACGACGGCCCGCCTCGCGCTCGACGCCGGACGGGTGCAGCCGTGGTCGGCGGAGATTCCCGCGCTTTACGGCGTCACGGTGACCCTCAACGACCCCGCCGGCAAACCCGTCGAAGTCATTCCCCTGCACACGGGTTTCCGCGAGGTGAAGATCGAAGGCGGCCAACTGCTCGTGAACGGGCAGCCGGTGCTCATCAAAGGCGCGAACCGCCACGAGATGGACCCCGACGGCGGTTACGTCGTCCCGGAGAAACGGATGATCGAGGACATCCGCATCCTCAAGGAGAACAATTTCAACGCCGTGCGCACGTGCCATTACCCGGACGACGAACGCTGGTATGCGCTCTGCGACCGCTACGGCATCTATCTGGTGGCCGAGGCCAATATCGAATCGCACGGCATGGGCTACGGCGAGAGGACGCTGGCGAAAAATCCCGCCTACGCCAAAGCGCATCTGGAACGCAACATCCGCAACGTGCGGCGCAACGTCAACCACCCGTCGGTGATCGTCTGGTCGCTGGGCAACGAGGCCGGCGACGGTCCCAATTTCGACGCCTGCAGCGACTGGATCCGGGATTTCGATCCCTCGCGGCCGATCCACTACGAGCGCGCGGTCTACACGCCCGGCGGCCGCAACACGGACATCACCTGCCCGATGTACTGGAACTACGACCAGTGCGGGAAATACCTACGCGAGAATCCCCGAAAACCGCTGATCCAGTGCGAATACGCCCATGCGATGGGCAACTCGATGGGCGGTTTCGGCGAATATTGGAAGCTGATCCGCCGATATCCGCACTATCAGGGCGGATTCATCTGGGACTTCGTGGACCAGTCGCTGCGCAAGACGGGCCGCAACGGCGCGATGATCTACGGCTACGGCGGCGACTGGAACCCCTACGACGCCTCGGACCAGAATTTCTGCGACAACGGCCTGATCTCGCCCGACCGCGTCCCGAATCCCCACATGCACGAAGTGCGCTACTGGCAGCAGCCGGTGTGGACCTCGCTCGACGAAGACCGGCGCACGCTGACGGTTTCCAATGAAAATTTCTTCCGCCCGCTCGACGACTGCTACCTGCGCTGGACGGTGCTCCGCGACGGAGAGCCCGTGCGCAGCGGGATCGTCGCCGACCTGCGCGTCGCCCCGCAGCAGAGCGCTGCGGTCACGCTGCCTTACGACCCCGCGCAGCTCCCCGCCGGAGGCGAACTGCTGCTCAACGTGGAATACCGGCTCAAAGACGCCGAACCGCTGCTGGCCCCCGACCACCGGCTGGCTTACCAGCAGTTCACCCTGCGTGCGGCCGAGCCCGAACAGCTCGCCGCCGCCGAACGCCGCAACCGGGTCGGCGCGCTCGCGATCCGCGACAACGACCGCAACTACCTGATCGTCGAAAGCCCTGCCGCACGCATCGACTTCCGCCGCGCCGACGGACTCATCACCCGTTACGACGCGAACGGCATGCGGCTGCTCGACGCAGGGGCCGTCGTGGAACCCAACTTCTGGCGGGCGCCGACGGACAACGATTTCGGGGCCGGGCTCCACGTGAAGAACCGCGCGTGGGCCGATCCGGGGCTGACGCTCGTGTCGCTCGACCACACGCTGGCGGACGGCGCGGCCGTCGTCACGGCCCGCTACGACCTCCGACGTGTGACCGGACGGCTGGAGATCGAATACCGCATCGACGCCGCCGGGGAGATGCTCGTCCGCCAGACGCTGCACGCCGCCGCGGACAAGGGCGCGCCCGATCTGCTGCGCTTCGGCATGCGGATGCGCATGCCCGCCCGGTACGACCGCATCGACTACTACGGCCGCGGCCCGTGGGAGAACTACGCCGACCGCAAGGACGGAGCACTCGTGGGCCGTTACCGGCAGACCGTGGACGAGCAGTTCTACCCCTATATCCGTCCGCAGGAGACCGGCACCAAGAGCGACGTGCGTCGCTGGCGGCAGTGCGACCTGGCAGGCCGCGGCGTGGAGATCACGGCCCCGGAGCCCTTCTCGGCCTCGGCGCTGCACTATGCGCAGGAGGCCCTGGACGAGGGCCTTTCGAAGAAACAGGGACATTCGCAGGAGATCGAGCCCGACGCCGCCGTCTGGCTCTGCATCGACATGGCGCAGTACGGTGTGGGGTGCGTCAACTCCTGGGGCGCCCTGCCGTTACCCGAACACCGGATACCCTACGGCAACCATGAATTCCGCTTCCGGATCACCCCGGTGCGATAAAAACCGACAGCGGCCGACAGAGATGTCGGCCGCTGCTGTATCCGGGGAGAAGCGAAATATTTACTCCTCGATGAAATCGATATTGACCTCGCGCTGGAACACCTCCTGCAGCGAGATGTTCGTCTCGGTGGTGGCAATGCCCTGAATGCGCAGGATGCCGTCGAAGATCGTGCGCATGAGGTGTTCGTTGTCCACGCAGTAGAGCTTCACCAGAATGTTGCCGTTGCCCGTGATGAAATGGCATTCCACGATCTCGGGAACCTTGCGCAACTCCTCGACGGTCGTCTTCAGCAGCTGCGGGTCCTTGAGCGTGATGCTGATGTGGGCGCACACGTCGAAGCCCATCATCTTGGGATCGACGATCAGACGGCTGCCGAGAATCACTCCGGCCTCGTCCAGCTTGCGGATGCGCTGATGGATGGCCGCACCCGAAATGCCGCATTCGCGGGCGATCTCCAGAAAAGGCATACGGGCGTTCTTGATGAGGTATTTGAGGATTTTGCGGTCGATCGCATCCAGTGAAGTTTTTGCCATGATCGTACTTATTTAATGACGTTCAACGCTTTTCCCACCTTGACGAAGGCGGCGATGCAGCGGTCCAGCTGTTCGGTGGTGTGGCCTGCGGAGACCTGCACGCGGATGCGGGCCTGTCCCTTCGGCACCACGGGGTAGTAGAAACCCGTGACGAAGACCCCTTCGTCCTGCAGTTTCGCGGCGAACTCCTGCGACAGCTTGGCGTCGTAGAGCATCACGGCGCAGATGGCCGACTGGGTGGGTTTGATGTCGAAGCCCGCGGCCATCATGCCCTGGCGGAAATGTTCGACGTTGGCGACCAGCCGGTCGTGCAGTTCGTCGCTCTCGCCGAGCATCCTGAACAGCTCGATCCCGGCGCCGACGACGGCGGGAGGCAGCGAGTTGGAGAAGAGGTAGGGGCGCGAACGCTGGCGCAGCAGGTCGATGATTTCCTTACGGCCGGTCGTGAAACCGCCCACGGCGCCGCCGAAAGCCTTGCCCAGCGTACCCGTGAGGATGTCCACCTGCCCGCGCAGGCCGTAGAGTTCGGTGATGCCGCGGCCCGTCTCTCCCAGGACGCCCGCCGAATGGCACTCGTCGACCATCACCAGCGCGTCGTATTTCTCGGCCAGCGTGCAGATCTTGTCCAGGGGCGCGGCGTTGCCGTCCATCGAGAAGACCCCGTCGGTGCAGATGATGCGGAAACGCTGTGCCTGCGCCTTCCGGAGGCACTCCTCTAACTCGGCCATGTCGGCATTGGCGTAGCGGTAGCGCACGGCCTTGCACAGACGCACGCCGTCGATGATCGAAGCGTGGTTGAGCGCATCGGAGATAATGGCGTCCTGCTCCGTCAGAAGCGGTTCGAAGACGCCGCCGTTGGCGTCGAAGCAGGCGGCGTAGAGAATCGTGTCCTCGGTGCCGAAATAGTCGGCGATGGCCTTTTCGAGCTCCTTGTGGATGTCCTGGCAGCCGCAGATGAAGCGCACGGACGACATGCCGAATCCGCGTTCGTCCATGGCGCGTTTGGCGGCGTCGATCAGGCGCCGGTTGTCCGACAGGCCGAGGTAGTTGTTGGCACAGAAATTCAACACCTTCCGACCTGCAACCTCGATCTCGGCCCGCTGAGGCGAACAGATGATCCGTTCCCGTTTGTAAAGCCCTGCGGCCTCGATTTCGGCGAGCTCATGCTGCAGGTGCTCCTTGATTTTACCGTACATAACCGTTATGTTTTGATGAATTTACGTGCGTTGGAGTGTCGATTTGTTACAAATATACATAATATTTTCAGAAACCGACACTTTTCCCGTGCTTTTTTCACACCCCGGGTTACAATTTGTTAGCCGAAGCGTCCCGAATGGCCCCGCGCCCGTTTTTCGGGCGAGTTTTTTGGCCGCCGCCGGAAAAATTAATATCTTTGCTATTCAAACAACAACCAGCAACCTATGAAAAAATCGTGTGTATTGGTCAGCGGCGGCGCCGGCTACATCGGCTCGCACACCACCGTGGAACTTATCAACGCCGGCTACGACGTCGTGATCGTCGACAACCTCTCGAACAGCGACATGAACGCCGTCGAAGGCGTGCGCAAAATCACCGGCGTGGACATCCCCTTCGTCGAGGCGGACTGCTGCGACCGCGCGGCTTTCCGCAAGGTCTTCGAGCAGTACGAATTCGACTCGGTGATCCATTTCGCGGCGTCGAAAGCCGTGGGCGAATCGGTCGCAAAACCGCTCGAATACTACGGCAACAACCTCACGTCGTTCATGAACGTCATCGGCCTGATGCGCGAGTTCGGACGCAGCAACATCGTCTTCTCGTCGTCGTGCACCGTCTACGGCGAACCCGAGAAGCAGCCTGTGACCGAACAGACGCCCCGCAAACCGGCGACCTCGCCCTACGGCAACACCAAGCAGATGTGCGAAGACATCCTGCGCGACTCGATCGCCGCCTATCCCGGCATGAAGGGCATCGCCCTGCGCTATTTCAACCCCATCGGGGCGCATCCCTCGGCGCTGATCGGCGAACTGCCGCGCGGCGTGCCGCAGAACCTCGTGCCGTTCGTCACGCAGACCGCCGCGGGACTGCGCGAATGCCTCTCGGTCTTCGGCGACGACTACCCGACGCCCGACGGCTCGTGCATCCGCGACTACATCGACGTCGTGGACCTGGCCAAAGCCCACGTGGCAGCCATCGGCCGCATGATCGACGGGAAGGAGAAACAGCCCTACGAGATCTTCAACATCGGCACGGGCAACGGCGTTTCGGTGCTGGAGCTGGTCCGCAAGTTCGAGGAGGTCAACGGCGTGAAGGTGTGCCACAAGATCGCGCCGCGCCGTGCGGGCGACATCGTGGCCATCTGGGCCGACCCGACGCTGGCGAACACCGAGCTGGGCTGGAAGGCCGGACGGACGCTCGACGAGACCCTCCGCGCCGCCTGGGCCTGGGAGAAACACCTGCGCGGCATCGAATAACCGCCTCCGCCGAGAACAGCACAGCCGCCGGAATGCATTTCACCAAGCGTTCCGGCGGTTTGCCAATTCCGGAAGACCATGATGACAACGAATGCCAAAGGCGGCCTGCTCCTGCTCGGATGCGCGGCCGCCGCGGGCTGCGCCGACGCCCGGCAGGAACTCGCCGGCAGCCGCCCCAACATCCTGATCGCCATCGCCGACGACCAGTCGTTCCCGCACGCCGGAGCCTACGGATGTCCGTGGGTCGCGACGCCCGCTTTCGACCGGATCGCTGCCGAAGGCATCCTCTTCGACAACTGCTATACGCCCAACGCCAAGTCGGCGCCCTCGCGGGCCTGCCTGCTCACGGGCCGCAACTCGTGGCAGCTGGAAGAGGCCGGCAATCACATCGGGTTCTGGCCCGACGGCAAATACCCCACCTTTTTCGAAGCGCTGGCCGGCAACGGCTATTATGCGGCTTTCACCGGCAAGGGATGGGCCCCGGGAAATCCGGGCACGAAGGACGGAAAGCCCCGCCGGCTGACGGGCGTTCCTTACCAGAAGCGAAAAGCGACACCGCCCACGCCGAAGATCAGCGACACCGACTATGCGGCGAATTTCAAGGAATTCCTGGTCTCCAAGCCGGCCGGGAAGCCCTGGGTGTTCTGGTACGGAAGCCGCGAACCCCACCGCGCCTACGCATACCGCTCGGGTGTGACGCAGGGCGGGAAATCGCTCTCCGACATCGATGCCGTGCCCGGCTCCTGGCCCGACTGCGACACGGTCCGTAACGACATGCTCGACTACGCCTACGAGATCGAACACTTCGACGCCCACCTGGGGGCCATGCTCGCCCTGCTCGAAGAGGCCGGCGAACTGGACAATACGATCGTCGTCGTCACGGCCGACAACGGGATGCCCTTTCCCCGGTGCAAGGGGTTCGAATACGAATACTCCAACCACCTCCCGCTGGCCGTGATGTGGAAAAAGGGGGTGCGCAACGCCGGAAGGACCGCCGAACAGTACGTCAGCTTCATCGACCTGGCCCCGACGTTCCTCCGCCTGGCCGGAGTCGACGCCGAGAGCTGCGGCATGGAACCCGCAGGACGCGAAATCACCGACCTGCTCGCCGACGAACCCCTCCACGACCGCAGCCATATCCTCCTCGGGCAGGAACGGCACGACTACGGGCGGCCGCAGAATCAGGGTTATCCGATCCGATCCGTCCTGCAAGACGGATGGCTCTACATCCGCAACTTCAAGCCCGCGCTGTGGCCCGCGGGAAACCCGGAGACCGGGTATCTCAACACCGACGGATCGCCGACCAAAACGGTCCTCCTCAACGCCCGACGCTGCGGACAGGACACCGGGCTGTGGCAGCTGTCGTTCGGGAAACGGCCCGCCGAGGAGCTGTACCGCATCGCCGGAGACCGGGAGTGTCTGCACGACCTGGCCGGAGATCCGGCCCATGCGGAGCGGAAAGAGCGCATGAAACGGCTGCTTCTCGAAGAACTCCGCAGGCAGCAGGACCCGAGGGTCTGCGGCGACGGGGACGTTTTCGACCGCTACCCGTTCTACAAGCCCGAATGCGCGGATTTCTACGAACGCTACATGAACGGCGAAATCCCCGCATACCAGACCGGATGGGCCAATCGCTCGGACTACGAAACCGGGAAATTCGACTGACGAGACAAAAATTGCGGCGCAGATTTTTCATTTCGAAGATTTTACACTAACTTTGCGCTCCCGAACAGGCGGAAATGGGATGCGGTCCGCAGAGGCCGCATTGAGAACCGCCGAAGGCAACACATTAAAAACAAACAAATCTTATGAAAACCATTTCGGTAAAGGCCGTAAAGCGCGACGCGTTCGGCAAGAAAGCAGCCAAGGCAGTACGCCGCGAAGGCATGGTCCCCTGCGTACTGTGCGGAAACGGTGAGACGGAGACCTTCTCGGTCGATCCCCGCGAGATCAAACCCCTGATCTACACCCCCAACTCCTACATCGTAGAGTTCGACATCGAAGGCAAGAAAGAGCTGGCCGTTCTGCGCGAGGCCCAGTTCCACCCCATCCGCGAGGAGATTCTCCACCTCGATTTCTTCCGCATCGCCGACGGCAAACCTGTGTCGATCGCCATTCCGGTACGCCTGACGGGCAACGCCGAGGGTGTGAAGGTCGGCGGTAAGCTGACCCTGTCGGCCCGCAAGCTGGTCGTCAGCGCCCTGGTCGAGAACCTGCCCGACGAAATCGTCGTAGACGTGACCTCGCTGGGTGTCGGCAAGACCATCTTCGTCGGCGACCTCGACATCGAGAACCTGAAGTTCGTGACCCCGGCCTCGACCGCCGTCTGCGCCGTCCGCGTGACCCGCGCATCGCGTGGCGCCGCCGCCGAGAAATAAGCCGAAGCATGAAATACCTCATTGTTGGGCTCGGGAATATCGGCGCCGAATATGCCGGAACCCGCCACAACATCGGTTTCAACGTGTTGGACGCCCTTGCAGAGGCGTCCAACACTGCTTTTACGACGGCCCGTTACGGCGACATCGCCGAAGCCAGACACAAGGGCCGGACGCTGGTGCTGCTGAAACCCTCGACCTACATGAATCTCTCGGGCAAAGCCGTCCGCTACTGGATGGACGCCGAGAAGATTCCGCTGGAAAACCTGCTGGTCGTCTCGGACGACATCGCGCTGCCGTTCGGCACGCTACGCCTGCGCCCGAAAGGGAGCGCCGGCGGCCACAACGGACTGAAAAACATATCGGAACTGCTCGGCACGGAGGAGTATGCCCGGATGCGCTTCGGCGTGGGCGGCGATTTCCCCCGGGGACATCAGATCGAATACGTGCTGGGGGAGTGGACCGACGAGGAGCGGGCGGCCCTGCCCGAGCGGCTCAAGGTTTTCGTCGATGCCATCCGGTCGTTCGCAACCGTCGGAACGGCTATGACGATGAACTTTTTCAACAAGAAATAAGAAAAGCGGCTTTCGGGCCGTTTTTCTGCCATATAACGCCCCTCGGGCGGTTGTTGTTTTCTGTCGTGCAGGGCCCGTCAAAAGCCTCAGATGCCAGGATTCGGCGCCGCCTTTCTTTTTTGCGTCCTGCCGGGTCTCTCCCTTTCCCGGCTAAGAGCCGGGTTCTATGGGCGATGCAAGCTACCAGAGCTTCGAAACCAGCCCTGCACCCCCTCATGCGTCACCCCTCCTCGTCATAGTAAATCTCCTCCATCAGCCCGTCCAACTCGCGGCGCTCCTTCTTGGTCGGGCGGCCCGTGCCGCGGTCGCGGAAGACGAAGATCGTCTCGCGGGGCACGTTGAGCTTGTCCAGCTCCTCCTGCGGGGTGATGTTGAGGCAGTATTCCGGCACGTTCTTGGCCGGCTGGCGGCTCGACACCCGGTCGAGCACCTTGTAGGAGTAGGTCACGGCCTGCTTGCGCACGGCGATCACGTCGCCGATCTTCACCTCGCGCGAAGGCTTGGCATAGGAGCCGTTGACCGTCACCTTGTTGGTGCGGACGGCGTCGGCGGCGTCGCTGCGGGTCTTGAAAATCCGCACCGCCCAGAGGTATTTGTCCAATCGGATCTCTTCCATAATTACTTTTCGTACAATGTTTCGTTTTTCGGCCGGTCGTGCGACTGCTCGTCGTTCTGGCGGCTGACGCTCAGGATCATCCCGAAGGCGATCATCGTGAAGAGCATCGACGATCCGCCGCGCGAGATCAGCGGCAGGGTCTGCCCCGTCTCGGGGATCAGGTTCACCGTGACCATGATGTGCAGCAGCGCCTGACACGTTATCAGCAGCGCCAGCCCCAGCACCAGCAGTCCCGGAAAAGCCGTTCCGCAACGTCGGAAAATCTCGATCCCCCGGAAGAAGACCCACAGGTAGAGCATCAGCAGCACGACAGCCAGAATGATGCCGTACTCCTCGACGAAGAAGGCATAGGCATAGTCGCTCTCGGGGTGGATCATCTCCACGCGCATGGCGCTCTGCCCGGCGCCCTCGCCCAGGATGCCGCCGTTGTGGATGGCGATCATCGAACGTTCGGTGTCGGTGAGGTGCTCGATGGGTTTCCCGGTCTGCGACTCGGTCCAGAGGTGTATCCACGTCGAGACGCGCCCTTCGGCGGTCTCGCTGCGCCCGAGGTTGAGCGTCATGACGACGACGATGGCCGCGACACCCCATGCAACGAGTTTGAGCAGTTCGCCGAAGCGCACGCGGCCGATCAGCATCATCACCCACGACGCCAGGCACACCAGCACCGCCGACGAGGTGTGCGCCGGAAAGATCACCAGGGCAGAAACGGCCACCGGCATCAGGATCGGCCAGGTGCCCTCGCGCCAGATTTTACGCTGCTCGGGCGACGAACGCCAAGTCCAGAACCGCCACGTCGGGACGATGCGTATCTTGTCGATCTTCGACTGCCGCCCGGCCAGCTGCTGGGCCAGAAACAGCACCGTAGCGACCTTCAGCGCCTCGGAGGGCTGGAACTGGAAGGGTCCCAGCGGAATCCAGCGGGCCGCGCCGTTGGTCGTGGCGCCGATGAAGTAGACGGCGACGGTGAGCGCCGCCGAGAGAAAATAGACGGGCCGGGCGAGGAAGTTGTAGATGCGGCAGTCGATCCGCTGCACGACGAACATGACGCCGACGCTGACGACCAGCAGGACCAGCTGCTGGCGCAGGAAATGCGCCGTCGTGCGGGCCGTATGGGCATCGTAGGCCATCTTGGCTGTCGAGGAGTAGACCACCAGCACCGAGATCACCGCCAGTGCGGCGAGGATGATCCACAGCACCCGGTCGCCCGTAAAGAAGCGGAACTTGCGCCCTTCGCCCCCCTCCCGGACCCCGGCCGTTCCGTCCGCGGCACACGCCTCGTCCGCGGACGCGCTCCGCCGAACGCGCCGGGGCGCGGCGTCGCGGGCCAGTTCGGCCGCCGCCCGTTCATCGTTCATCTCGTCCCGGTACATCGTCCTACGCCTTTTCCGTTACCCAGTTCTTGAACAGTTCGCCGCGGTTCTCGTAGTTTTTGAAGAGGTCGAAGCTCGCGCAGGCGGGCGACAGCAGCACCGCGTCGCCGGGGCGCGCCGCAACCTTCGCGGCCGTCATGGCGGCCTCGAGCGAGTCGGTCGAGACCACCTCGGGAACCACCCCGGTGAACTCCTTCACCAGCTTGGCGTTGTCCAAACCCATGCAGACCAGCGTGCGGACCTTGGCCCGTGCGAAGGCTTTCAGGGGTTCGTAGTCGTTGCCCTTGTCCGTGCCGCCGGCGATCCACACCACGGGGCGCGTCATGCTCTCCAGCGCATAGTAGACCGAATCGACGTTGGTGGCCTTCGAGTCGTTGATCCACAGCACGCCGTTCTTCTCGGCCACGGGTTCGAGCCGGTGTTCGACGGGCGCGAAGTCGTAGAGCGACCTGCGGATCTTCGCCGGGGCGACGCCCGCCGCGAGGGTCGCCAAAGCCGCCGCCATAGCGTTGTAGGCGTTGTGCAGCCCCTTGATACGCAGCTTCGCGGTGTCGATCTCCACCGACGCCTTGCCGGCCGTCGCCGTGAATTTCCCGTCGCACAGGAACGCGTCGCCCGCACCGCTCGCCACGGCCGCATGGGCCATGAACGGCAGCTGGCGCATCCGGAAATCGTATTTCGGCAGCTGCTCGCGGATCACCCCGTCGTCGCCCGAGTAGACGAACCAGTCGCGCGAGGTCATGTTCTGCGTGATCCTCATTTTCGAATCGGCATAGTTCTGAAAACAGTGGTCGTAGCGGTCGAGGTGATCGGGCGTGATGTTCATCAGCACGCCGATATGCGCCCGGAACTTATACATGCCGTCCAGCTGGAACGAACTCAGCTCCAGCACATACCAGTCGTATTCGCCCGTGGCGACCGAGTAGGCGAAGCTCTCGCCGATGTTGCCGCCGAGGGCGACGTTCATCCCTGCGTCGCGCATGATCTTGTAGATGAGCGACGTGGTGGTGGTTTTGCCGTTCGAACCCGTGATGCAGATGCACCGGGCCTTGCCCGTGTAGCGGCCCGCGAACTCCATCTCGGAGATCACCGGGATGCCCGCCGCGCGGATTTTGCGCACGATGGGCGCCGTGTCGGGAATCCCGGGGGATTTCACGACCTCCGCGGCCGCGAGGATGCGCTCCTCGGTGTGTCCGCCCTCCTCGTAGGGAACCTCCCATTCGTCCAGTTTGGCCTTGTAGCGGTCGGCAATGCGCCCCGCATCGGAGAGGAAGACCCCGAACCCCTTCTTTTTGGCGAGGATCGCGGAACCGTAACCGCTGATCCCTCCGCCCAGAACGACGATCTGTTTCATATTACCTTATCTTCAACGTTACCAACGTAATGGCCGCCAGCAGCAGCGAAATGATCCAGAAGCGGAGGACGATCTTGGTTTCGAAGATGCCCTTTTTCTGGTAGTGGTGGTGGATCGGCGACATCAGCAGGATGCGCCGGCCCTCGCCGTAGCGGCGTTTGGTGTACTTAAAGTAGCTGACCTGCATCATCACCGAGAAGCTCTCCACCAAAAAGACGCCGCACAGCAGCGGCAGCAGCAGCTCCTTGCGGATGCAGAGCGCGAAGACGGCGATGATGCCGCCGATGGCCAGCGACCCGGTGTCGCCCATGAATATCTGCGCCGGGAAGGAGTTGTACCACAGGAATCCGACCAGCGCACCCACCAGCGCCGCGGCGAAGACCACCAGCTCGCCGCTGTCGGGGATGTACATGATGTTGAGGTAGTCGGCATAGACGATGTGGCCCGAAAGGTAGGCCAGCGCGCCCAGCACCGCGACGATCGGCACCGACACGCCCGTCGCCAGTCCGTCGAGACCGTCGGTGAGGTTGGCGCCGTTCGACACGGCCGTCACCACGAAAATCGCCACCAGCACGTAAAGCAGCCACGTCGCCGTGGGATTCTCACCCGTCAGCCATCCGTAGTCGAACTCGTTGTTCTTGACGAAGGGAATGGTCGTCTGCGTGGTCTTGATGCTCTCGGAACTGAGCACCACGTTGCGCTGGACGCTTCCGAGGACCGTACCGTCGGCATCCGTGTAGACCGTCTGCACGGGCTGGGTGACCTTTTCGCGGACGACGATGTCGGACGACATGCACATCGTCGTACCGACGATGATGCCGAGGCCCACCTGCCCCACGATCTTGAAACGGCCCTTCAGCCCCTCCTTCCGGTGACGGAACACCTTGATGTAGTCGTCCAGGCCGCCGATCAGCCCCAGCCAGACGGTCGAAACCAGCATCAGCTGAATGTAGACGTTGTTCAGGTTGCCGACGAGCAGCATCGGGACCAGGATGGCGATGAGGATGATGACGCCGCCCATCGTGGGAGTGCCTTTCTTCTGCAGCTGTCCCTGCAGCCCGAGGTCGCGGATCTCCTCGCCGATCTGCTTGCGGCGCAGGAAGTCGATGATCCGGCGTCCGAAGATGATGACGATCAGCAGCGACAGGATGATGGCCGTCGCGGCGCGGAACGAGAGGTACTGGAACATACCCGAACCGGGCAGGTTATAGGCTTCGTCCAGATACTTGAAAAGATGGTAAAGCATGGGTTATAATTCAAAATTCATAATTCACAATTTTCAATTGAGGAGTTCGAACGCTTTCCGGACCTCCTCGCGGTCGTCGAAATGGTGCTTCACGTCGCCGACGATCTGATAGGTTTCGTGGCCCTTGCCCACCACGAGGAGGATGTCGCTCGGACGCGAGAGCATCACGGCCGTGCGGATCGCCTCGGCCCGATCGGCGATGCGCAGGTAGCGCACCCCGGGGTCGATTCCCGCGACCATGTCGTCGAGGATCGCCTCGGGGGACTCGTGGCGCGGATTGTCCGACGTGAAAATCGCCGTCGCGGCGTATTTCACGGCGATCTGCGCCATCTCGGGACGCTTGGTCCGGTCGCGGTCGCCGCCGCAGCCGCACACCACGATCAGCTGTTGTCCGGGGGTGCGGATCTCCTCGATGGTCCGGATCACGTTCTCCAGCGCATCGGGCGTGTGGGCATAGTCGACGATGGCCGTCGTGCCGTTCGCCGCGCGTATTTTCTCGAAACGACCGCTCACGGCATGCAGAACGCTCAGCACGCGCAGGACCTCGCCCCGGTCGAGCCCCAGCAGGACCGCCGCGCCGTAGACCGCCAGCAGGTTGTAGGCGTTGAACCGCCCCAGCAGCCCCACCCACAGCTCCTGCCCGTCGATGCGCAGCAACATGCCGTCGAGGTGCATCTCGACGATCCTGCAGCGGAAATCGGCCATCGCACGCAGCGAGTAGGCGCTCACCGCGGCCGCCGTGTTCTGCACCATCACGCGGCCGTTGCGGTCGTCGGCGTTCGTCAACGCGAAAGCTCCTTTGGGCAGTCCGTCGAAGAAGCGTTTCTTGGCCCGGATATATTCGGCGAAGGTCTTGTGGTAGTCGAGGTGGTCGTGGGTGATGTTGGAGAAGATGCCGCCGGCAAAATCGAGCCCCCGCGTGCGCTCCTGCACGATGGCGTGGGACGAACACTCCATGAAGCAGAATTCGCACCCGGCGTCGGCCATCTCGCGCATCATGGCGTTCAGACGGATCGGGTCGGGGGTCGTGTGGGTCGCCTCGACCTCGCGGCCGTCGATTTTGTATACCACTGTCGAGATCAGCCCGGCCCGGTAGCCCAGAGCCCGCACGAGATCGTACAACAGCGTCACGGTCGTGGTCTTGCCGTTGGTCCCGGTGATGCCCACCAGTTTCAGCTCGCGGCTCGGATAGCCGTAGAACGCCGCCGCCATGTCGGCCATCGCCCCCGCCGAGTCTTCGACCACGACATATGCGACGCCTTCGGCCGCCGTCTCGGGCATCCGCTCGCAGACCACCGCCGCGGCACCCCTGGCCAGGGCCGACGGGATGTAGTCGTGCCCGTCGCGCTGCGTCCCCGGCACGGCGAAGAAGCAGTCGCCCGGCTTCACCGCCCGCGAATCGTAGACCAGTCCGGCAACGGCAATGTCCGCATCGCCGCGCACCTCCCCGACGGGGGTATTTTTCAGAATATCCGTTAATTTTTTCATCGCGTTCACAATTGCTCTTTTTTATTCATGCCCTGACAGCCCAATTCGCCAATTCACCTTTATTTCAACGTTATGTTCACCGTCGTTCCCGGCACGATGCGGGCTCCGGCGGAGATGCTTTGCTGCGTCACGGCCCCCTGCCCCGTGAAGCGGACCCTCAGGCCGCGGCTTTCGAGGATGAAGAGGGCGTCCTTGAGCCCCATCCCGCGCACGTCGGGCATCACTCCCCGGTCGTCGGGCAGGCTCGTGATCGAGACGTTCGAGAGGCTGTCCACCGAAGCGCGTCCCCATCCCGTGCGGCTGTCGAACGAGGTGCGGCGCGCGAGTTTGTCGGCCACGCGGCGGATCTGGGCGATGTCGCCGCCCTTCATCCGCTCGGGATAGCGCCGCGGACCGTCGTCGTCGATCCGGGCATGCCAGTCGCGGCCCCGGTTGTAAATGTAGTCGACCATGCGCTTCACGACCGGACCCGCCAGCGGACCTCCGTAGTAGGCCTTTCCGGCCTGCGCACGGGTCTCGATGGTCGTGAGCACCGTGTAGCGGGGCTCGTCGGCCGGGAAATAGGCGACCATCGAACCCAGGTAGGGCCGTCCGCCCTCGGAGGGCGCGGTGATCTGCGCCGTACCGGTCTTGGCCGCCACGCGGACACGGGCGGTATCGCGGAAAAATGCGCTGGCCGTACCCTCCGTGCAGACCGCCTGCAGGCAGGCGCGCACCTCGCGCAGGGCCGACCGCGAAGCGATCGACGAGGCGATGGTGCGGCTTTCGAACTCCTCTTCGACCCGGTCGCCGCGGCGCAGTTCGCGCACCAGCACCGGGGAGATCATCTTTCCGTCGTTAGCGATGGCGTTGTAGAACGTGATGACCTGGATCGGAGCCAACCGCACGCGGTAGCCGTAGGACATCTTGACCAGCATCACCCCCGGGTCGGGGACCTTCCAGTCGGTAGTGATCGAGGGTTTCCGCTCCCCGAGGCGTTCCAGTCCGACGGTCTCGCCCAGATGGAGCTCCTTATGGAGGAAATCGCTGTATTCCTGCTTCTTGCCTGTGATCCCGTAGCGGTCCCAGATCGCCTTGGCGAAGTAGACGTTCGACGACGAGGCCGCGGCGCGCCGGAAATCGATCTCGCGGTCGCCGCGGTGCGAGTCGCGGATATTTCGGGCGGGACCCACCGTCACCGGATCGCCGTTGTGGGTGTCGTAGACCGTCGAGGGCGGCATCCCGGCGTCGTCCAGCAGCGTGAGCATCGTCGCCAGCTTGAAGGTCGAGCCCGGTTCCATGCTGCGCCCCAGGGCGTAATTCTCCCGTTCGGCGAAGGTCCCGTCGGCGTTGCGCCCGAGGTTCACCATCGCCAGGATCTCGCCCGTGCGGACCTCCATCACGATCGTCGTGCCCCACAGGGCGTTCTGCCGCTCCAGCTGCCGCCGCAGGGCCTTGTCGGCCACATCCTGCAGGTCGAGATCGAGCGTCGTCACCACGTCGCAGCCGTCCACCGGGTCCACGTGGTCGCCGCCCGCGACCCGGCCGTAAAAGCCGCGCGCGATGCGCTGCCGCACGGCCTTGCCGTCGCGTCCGGCCAGCTCCTCGCGGTAGGCCTCCTCGATGCCGTAGTTGCCCTTGTCGCCCGTCAGTCCGATGGTGCGGCGGGCCAGTTCGCCCTGCGGGTAGATGCGTTCGTCGCGCTCGATGAGCCGGTAGACCATGCCCATGTTCCAGTTCAGCAGCGGATAGCGCCGGAGGGTCTCCCACTCGGCGTAGTCCACCTCGCGGGGGAAGATCATCACGGGCGTATGGTCGCGGATCGTGTCGTAGATGCGGCGCGTGACATACTCCTCGCCACGCATGCGGTCCATCATCCGCGAAAACCACCCCTCGGAGCGCAGGCAGGAGGTGTCGCGGGCGTTCACCAGCCGGTAGCGCCGGGCGTGCTCGTCGCGGAACTTTCTGGCATAGGCCGAGGCGGGTTTGTCCCGGAAAAAGGCGGACAGCAGCTTGGCCAGCGAGTCGGCCTGCTCGTGGAATGTTTTGAGCGAATCGAGCCCCGGCGAGGCGAAGTCGAATGCGGCCTGGTAGCGGAAGATCGACGTGGCCAGCGGTTCGCCGTCGCGCGAAAGGATGCTTCCCCGCTGCGCCGGGATCACCTCTTCGGTGAAGATGCGGCCGGCGAGGCGGTCGGCGTTGTAGGCCACCTCCGCACTGAGGAGCTGCACCCAGACGAGCCGGGCGAGCACGATGCCCCCGGCGAGGATGAAAAGCACGTACAGGAGCCTCACCCGCAGCAGAATATCGCTTTTGACCTTCGACCGTTCCCGTTTCATCGCCGCTTAGTCGTCAATGATTTCGCTCGGTACGAGCGGATCGTACAATTCGATGCCCCGGGCCTCCAGCTGCCGCACGACGGCCGAATGGGTCGTGCGCCGGTAACGCTGCTCCTGCAGGCGGATCGAGCGTTCGCGGAGTTTCTGCACGTCGCGTTCGAGGCGCGTGTAGCGCATGTCGAGGTGCAGCGACCAGAACATCACCACGATGCTCAGGAAGAACATCCCCGCGATGGTCAGCATATAGGGATAGTATTTCGAAACGCCCTCACGGACGAGGATCGAGCCCGAGAACAGCTGCCAGAAGGTGCTCGCCCTGCGGCGGCTCTCCCGGCGCTCGCGCTCCTCGGCTTCGGCGCGCTCTTCGGCCTCTCGCTCCTCGTCGGCGCGGATGTCCTCCTCGGCCTCGCCGCGCTCGATGCGGAGCACCTCGCGGCGCACGCGGCGCGCGAACTCCTCGTCCTGCTCGCGGCGGGCCTGCTCCTCGGGGGTTACGGGGTCGAATTCGTGGTCGCGGTACATCGTATCAGCGTTTTACGGCCGCCCGGAGCTTCGCCGAGCGGGAACGGGGATTGCGGTCGAGCTCCTCGGCCGAAGGGGTCACGGCCTTGCGCGTGACCAGGTCGAACGGCACCTGCGGACGGCCGAAAAAATCCTTTTCGACCGCTCCCGAGAAGTTCCCGCTGCGCATGAAATTCTTCACCAGCCGGTCTTCGAGCGAGTGGTAGGAGATCACCACCAGCCGCCCGCCGGGTTTCAGCACCTTGAGGCTCTGTTCCAGAGCCATTTTCAGCGCCTCCATCTCGCCGTTGACCTCGATGCGCAGCGCCTGGAAAAGCTTGGTCAGGAATTTCGATTCGTCCTTCCGGGGGGTGCAGGGCTTCACCGCCGCGACCAGCTGCGCCGTGGTGGTCACCGGCTCCGCGGCCCGGGCCTTCACCAGGCATCCCGCGACCTTCCACGGAGTTTCGATCTCGCCCCAGTCGCCCAGAATGCGGGTCAGCTCCTCGGCAGGGTAGTTGTTCACCACATCCGCCGCCGTCAGCCGTCCCCGCTGGTTCATGCGCATGTCGAGGGGCGCCTCGCCGCGGAACGAAAAGCCCCGTTCGAGGGCGTCGAAATGATGCGACGAAACCCCCAGGTCGGCCAGAATGCCGTCCACCTCCCTTACGCCGCGCAACCTCAACGCCCCCCGAAGGAACCGGAAATTGCTCTCCACATAGTGGAACCGCGCGTCGTCGGGACGGTTGGCCAGCGTATCGCGGTCCTGGTCGAATCCGTAAAGGCGCCCTTCGGGCCCCAGTCCGGCGAGGATGCGGCGCGAATGGCCGCCTCCGCCGAAAGTGAGGTCGGCGTAGGTGCCCGCAGGATCGATACCGAGCAGTGCCACAGACTCTTCCAGCAGTACGGGAGTATGGTATTGCGACATAATGGTTGTTTACAAAGGTCTATTTGGGTGTAAAGTTAGGGAATTTTCAAAAAAGAATACCTATATTTGTGGATATAATTTTGTGAACATTCCATGCCAAAAATCGACATCGGCGACGTGCTCAGGCAGAAAGCGCCCCGGCTGGCACGCTGGATTCCGCGTCCGGCGGTAAACTGGCTGCGCCGCACCATTCACGAAAAGGAGATAAACCACATCCTCGAACACTACTGGAACCTGCCGCCGCAGGAGTTCATCCGCGCCTGCTTCCGCGAATGGCAGGTCACCTATTCGATCGAGGGGCTCGATAAACTCGACTCCAAGGAGCGTTACCTCTTCGTCTCGAACCATCCGTTCGGAGGCATGGACGGCATGATGCTGGCCGACAAGCTGATCGACCGCTTCGGCGACGCGCGGGTGGTGGTCAACGACCTGCTGATGCACCTCGAACCGCTGCAGCCGCTGTGGATTCCGGTGAACAAGCACGGATCGCAGAGCACGGCCTACGCCCGCAAGTTCGACGAGGAGTTTTTCGGCGAGCGTCCGATCCTGACCTTTCCCGCTGGCCTCTGTTCGCGCTCGATCGGCGGCGAGGTGACCGATCCCGTGTGGAAAATCAGCTTCCTGAAAAAAGCCTACGCCTCGCAGCGACAGATTGTCCCGGTCTTCGTCGAAGGCGAGCTGTCGAAATTCTTCTACCGCGTCTACCGGATACGCAAGGCGTTGGGAATCAATTTCAATATCGAGATGCTGTGGCTTCCCGACGAGATGTTTTCGCAGAAGGGCAAGCACTTCCGCATCGTCGTCGGCGACCCGATCCCCGTGGCCGACCTGCAAAGCTGCGGATCGTTGCGCGAACAGACGGAAGAAGTACGTAAAAAGACGTATTTTTTGAAAAACAGGCTCGATTTCCCGGCAAAGTCGCGGTAAAATTGATATTTTTGCCCCGTCTATGGAACAGAAAGAGATGGTACCTATCATAGAACCCGTCGCCCGGGAGTCGCTGCTCGCGGAGCTGACACCCGCCCGCAAGATGCGCGACACGCACAAGGCCGGGAACGAAATCTACATTTTCGCGGCCGCCGAATGCCCCGCGCTGATGCGCGAGGTGGGGCGCCTGCGCGAGGTGGCTTTCCGCGGCGCAGGGGGCGGCACGGGTCAGGAGGTGGACATCGACGAGGAGGACCTCGCCCGCGACGGCTACTACCAGCTGATCGTCTGGGACCCCGCGGCGCAGGAGATCGTCGGCGGCTACCGCTTCATCGTCTGCACCACGCCCAATCCCCGCCATCTCTCGAC
Organism: uncultured Alistipes sp.; assembly: GCA_949840605.1. The sequence continues at coordinate 7,025 of CATKXN010000024.1, read as the reverse complement.
CGAACATTACTTCCGTTTCAGCGAGCGTTTCCGCCGCAAATTCCTTCCCCGGACCATCGAACTGGGACGTTCGTTCGTGCAGCCCGCCTACCAGGCCCGCGGCAACGCCAAGAGCATCTATGCGCTGGACAACCTCTGGGACGGGCTCGGGGCGCTGATCGTACTGAATCCCCATGCCAAATACCTGTTCGGCAAGGTCACGATGTACACCAATTACAAATCCGTGGCCCGCAACGCGCTGATCTGGTTCCTGCGCCGGTATTTCCCCGACCGCGACAAACTGGTGGAGGGCATCCACCCGATCGGGCTCGACCTGGACGACCCCTATTACGAGGAGCTGTTCCGCGGCGCGACCTATATGGAGAACTACCGCATCCTGATCCAGAAAATCAGGGAGTTCGACGAGAATATCCCCCCGCTGATCAACGCCTACATGAATCTTTCGCCCACGATGCGGGTTTTCGACACGGTGTCGAACCCCGATTTCGGCGGTGTGGAGGAGACGGGCATCCTGGTCACGATCCGGGACATCTATCCCGAAAAACGCCTGCGCTACACCCGCTGGCAGGGGTGGAGAGCCAACCTCAAACACCGCCGCGAGGAGTTCAGCGAACACCTGCGCGAGCACCTCGAACGGATCAAGAAAAAGCGGAACGCCTGAGCGCTCCGCTTTTTTTCGGAATACGCTCCCGAACAGCCGATCCTTACGCAAAATCAGTCCGACAGGGCCGAATTCCGCATGCACTATGCAGTAATTCCGGTGCGGGCGCATTTATCTGAAAAGCAATAACCCCAAACAACTCTCGACATGCAACGACTATTTCGCCTTTTCGCGGCGTTCGCCCTCCTGACGGGAGCGTGGGCCTGCTCCGACGACAAGACTCCGGAAGTCCGCATCAACGACGGCGCCGAATTCCTTTCGCTCGACTGCCTCGCCCGCAGCGGCAAGCTCTCCGTCAACGCCCCGGCTCCCTGGAGCGTGGCGCTGGCATCGGAAAGCTACGGCGCGGACCTGAAACCCGACTGGGTGACCCTCTCGGCAGAAGAGGGACCGGAGGGATATTCCGAGATCGAGGTGACTTTCGCCGCGAATCCGGGCCCTGCCCGCAGCGCCCTGCTGCTGTTCGCCTGCAACGGAAAGATCTCCCTTTTCACCCTCTCGCAAAGCGCCGCAGACACGGGATTCGACTCTCCGGATTACTATTTCTACGCCGCGTTCGGCACGATGCCGGCCCTCTATTCGGGTCTGCACCTGCTCTCGCACGACAAGCCGAGCTACTTTTTCTACGAGCGTCCTAAGACCTATGATCCGAAGCAGTTCCCGGACTACGCCGAGGTTTTCACTGCGGCGAGCCCCAATGCCGGAACCTCCACCGAGGAGATCTACGAGATGTGCCGCCGGATGAAACGCCGCATCCTGGAGATCAACGCCGAGGACCCCACGGCCGTATTCGGTCTCTATGTCACCGATCTGGCCTGCCGGGCGGGCTATGACTGGTTCGTCAAGCAGGGTATCGACTCGGCCCGCGTGAAGGTGACGATGCTCTCCAACGGCACGGGCACCTACGACAACTTCTACAAATACTTCGGCGACCCGGCCACGGCCGAGCAGAACTGGAACGACTACGCCGCCCGAGTCGAGGCCCTCGACTGGAACCACGGCGGCCGCTATCCCGAGACCCGCGCCCCGCAGGACCTCGTTTCCGACGAGTGGACCGCCTACCTCTCGACGCGCCCCGGCTACCGGCTGATGCTGCAGAACGCCTCCCTGATGGAGTCGTCGGGGCCTTTCATGACCCGGAAGCTCGCCGAGATGAAGATGGAGAGCGTGCAGCCCTACGAACTGCTGACGGCCCTCCCGGAAGAGGCCAGGGAGAGGTTCTACCGCATGGCCGATTTCGACTACGACCGTTTCAAGGCCCTGTTCGACGCCTCGCCGAAAGGGAATCTCATCATCCTCGGCACGAGCCACACCACCGACGAGAGCCGCCGGCAGCAGGCCGCCTACGTACAGCGCATCATGGACCGGTACGGCGACGGATACGACGTGTTCTTCAAGCCCCACCCGGCCGACAACTCGTCGTCCGACTACGAGAAGCGGTTCCCGGGGCTGACGCTCCTGCCGGGACAGATGCCGTTCGAGATCTTCGTCTGGTCGCTGCTCGACGAAGTGAACCTCCTCGGCGGCTATCCCTCGACGACCTTCCTCTCCGTACCGCCCGACAAGGTGGGATTCCTCTTCGCGGCCGACGCCGCGAGCCTTCCCCGTCCGCTGAACCTTCTTTTCGGCGACGCCCCGAACGTGGAATGGATGCAGCCGTGACGCACGGTCCCGGACAAACGAACGGCGCCCTCCGATAGTCGGAAGGCGCCGTTCGTCGGATTGGAGTGCGGCACAACAAACCGGAGCACGACAAGCACCCCGCTGCCCATAAAAAAACCCCGCCCGAAGGCAGGGTACCAGGCAAACAATCGTTTAACTAAATGATTCCGGACGGACGGTTATCGAATGAACAGGCTGCATTCGCCTTTCGGACATTCGCTCTTCCCCGGCTTTTCGGGTTCGGACTCCGGCTTCGCGGGTTCCGGTTTCTGCTCGGGCTTTTCCTCGGGCTTCTGCCCGGGTGCGGGGTTCTCCTGCTTCGGAGCCTCGGGCTGTTTGGGCTGTTCGGGCTGCTGGGCGAAGGCCATACTGCCGGCCATCAGCACCATCGATGCCACCATTACGAGTGTCTTTTTCATAGCTTTGAGAATTAGTGGTTGAACTTCATTTTGTTTCGCGGTCTGTTTCCATTCCGTTTCTGTTCTAAGGAGGTTCAAGCCGTATGCCACACGGACAGACAAAACACAACAAGCTGAATATCAGCAAATAATACAACGTACCGAAAATCCGGGAACTGTAGAAAAAGTGTGGAGCCGGGGTGCGAAGTGTGGAATTATTCCACATCCGGAGTGTGGAACGGCGCTATTCGATGCCGTAGAGGTGGAGTTTGTTGTAGAGCGTCTTGCGGTCGATGCCGAGCAGTTTGGCCGCCTGCGACTTGTTGCCGCCTGCCGCCGCGAGCGCGCGGCGGATCTGCTCCTCCTCCGACGCGCGGTCGCGCAACGGAAGGGGCGCAGCAGCAGATGCCGCCGGAGCGTCCGTGATTTCGCCGGGCAGGTCCCGGCAGACGATGTACTCGCCCGCGGCGAGCAGCGTCGCCGAAAGCACCGCGTTCCGCAACTGACGCAGGTTGCCCGGCCAGTCGTAGGCGGCGAGGGCCGCCGCGGCCGCCGGGTCGAATCCCACGATCCGCTTGTCCAGTTCGCGGTTGGCCTGGTCGAGGAAGAAATCGGCGTAGATCGGAATGTCCTCGCGCATCTGCCGCAGGCAGGGCATGCGCAGCGTGAAGGAGTTGATGCGGTGGTAAAGGTCAGCCCGGAACGTGCCGCGCGCAATGGCTGCCTCGAGGTCCTCGTTGGTCGCGGCCACGAGGCGGATGTCGACGGGAATCTCCCGGTTGCTGCCCACGGGACGTATGCGACGCTCCTGCAAGGCGCGCAGCAGCTGCACCTGCGTTTCGTAGGTGAGGTTGCCCACCTCGTCGAGAAAGAGCGTACCGCCGTCGGCCGCTTCGAAAGCGCCGGTCTTGTCGGCGAGGGCTCCGGTGAACGACCCCTTGACGTGCCCGAAGAACTCCGAAGCCGCCAGCTCGCGGGGAATGGCCCCGCAGTCGACCGCCACGAAGGGTTTTCCGGCCCGTTTGCTCTCCCGGTGAATCAGCTGCGCCACGTGTTCCTTGCCCGTACCGCTCTCACCGGTCACCAGCACCGACATATTGGTCGGGGCCACCAGCCGGATGTGTTCATACAGCTGCCGCGCGGCGTCGCTGCGCCCCTCGATGTAGTTGAGCGCCGCAGCCGAAGCCCCTTTCGCCGCACGCGGGGCCGGTTTCGCCGCCGGGGACTGCGCCTCCGGAGCATCCAGCGCCTCGCGTATCTTTTTCAGCAGTTCGTCGGGATTCACCGGCTTGGCCACGTAGTCGCGGGCGCCGAGTTTCATGCACCGCACGGCGTTCTGTATCTCGGCGTAACTCGTCATCACGATCACCGGCACCGCCACGCCCGCCCCGGCCATCCATTGCAGCAGGGCGATCCCGTCCTCGTCGGGCAGGCGCATGTCGCTCAGCACCAGCGAGAATCCGCCAGCGCCGAGAGCCGTGCGGGCCCCCGCCACGGAGGAGGCGGTTTCGACTCCGAAGCCGCGCTTCGAGAGCCACGTGCGCAGCATCAGGGCAAAGGTGATGTCGTCGTCTACGATCAGAATACGCTCGTCCATAACGCTACAAAGTTACCGTTTTTTCGGCTTCCGCGACAATCGCGCGGATTTTTTCGATCGCCATGCGCAGTTCGCCGCACAGTGCGTCGGTCAGGGGCCCCTCGTGCATCTCGGCCCGGCGCAGGATGTCGGCGACCTCCGCCGCCCCGAGCATCGTGAAGATCGGCAGCATCTTGTGCGACAGGGCCCTTACCGACGCCGCATCGCCTCTTCCGACCGCTTTTTCGAGCTCCGTGCAGTTGCCCGCGGTCTGTTCGGCGAAGGAGGCCAGAATATGCCGCGCCGCACCGGCATCGTCGCCCGCATAGGCCGTCAGGGGACTGAAATCCACCCCCTCGGCCGCAGGTTCGTCCGCTGCCGGAACCTCCCCGCCGCAGGCCGCGCGGACCACGGCGAGCAGTTCGCCGTACGTAAAGGGTTTGCGAAGACACCCGGCGAATCCCCGGAACGTAAAATCCGCGGCGTCCATCTCCCCGCGGGCCGACACTGCGACCACGCGCAGCGCGGGATCGACCCCGCGGACGGCTTCCAGCACACTGAACCCGTCGGCCGACGGCATCTGTATATCGGTAAGCACCAGGTCGAAGCGTCCGTCGGCAACCAGCCTGGCGGTGTATTCGGGATATTGGCAGCACTCGGCGTCGATTCCCGCCCGGCGGCACATCGCGGCGGTCATCTCCAGCTGCAGCGGGTCGTCGTCGACCACGAGCACCCGCAGTCCCGGCTGCGGAGGGGCAGGCTCCCGGACCTCCTGCGCTGCCGCAGGCCCGGCCTCCCCGACGGGCACCGACACGATGAACCGGCTCCCTTCGCCGAGACGGCTTTCGAGCGAAATGGTTCCCCCGAGCAGCTTCACGAGGCGGTCGACGATCGACAGCCCCAGTCCGAACCCGTCGACGCCCTGCGCCGAACTCAGCCGCACGAACTCCCCGAAAATCCGCTGCTTCTCCTCGCGGCCGATGCCGCAGCCCGTGTCGCGGACCGAAAAGACCAGCCGCCCCTGCCGGACGTCGGCGCGAAGCGTCACAGAGCCCTTGACGGTGAATTTCAGCGCGTTGGAAACCAGGTTGTCGGCGATCTGCCGGATATGGAAAGCATCTCCCGTCACCGTCCGTGCGGCGTCCGGCCCGGTTTCCAAACGCAGTTCCAGCCTTTTGGCCGCGGCCGCGGCGGCGAATCCCGCCCGGATCGTCTCGAACAGCTGTGCGGGGCAGAAAGCCACCCGGACCACCTCGATCTTGTTGATATCCAGCCGGTAGAAGTCCAGCAGGCTGTTGACCAGCGCCAGCAGGTGTTCGGAGGACTCCTTCATGTTGTGCAGATAGAGCTCCTGCCGTTTGTCGTCGGTCAGCCGCGATAGCAGGTCGATATAACCCATCACCGACCCTAACGGGGCCTTGATGTCGTGCGTGATGGCCAGCATCAGTTTCTCGCGGGCGGCCAGCAGGGCCTCCTTGTCGCGGTTGGCCTGCTCCAGTTCCCGGCGGTAGCGGTTGCTGCGGCTGATGTCGCGCCACAATATCCCGACGAACAACAGCACGAGCACCACGGCCCCGACGGTGACGCCTCCCAGCACGCGCGACGACCTCCGGCGGAATGCCTCCGTGCGCTCGATGCGCCGCATCAGAAACTCCGTATCCTCGGCCTCGAAGTCCCTGATCAGGCGGTATATCTTCGTATTCACCAGCTCGTTGCTGTAACTCAGCCGCAGCCCCTCCTGCCATGCCCGGTCGTAAATGCCCAGGCGGTTGCTCGTGACGCTGTCCTGCAAGGCTCTCAACACCAGCGTGATGGTATCCTTCACCGCTCCGGCGGGAACTGCGGGGGCCACCAGTTCGCGGCGGGAGATCACCACGCTCGAATCCTCCTCCGGCGGACTGAACAGATCGCCCAGCCGTTGCAGGAAACGGCGCCGGGAGCGCGGAACGGCCGTCGTGTCCAGCCTCACGATGCGTCGGAACGGCGTCGTGTCGGCCGCAATCCCCTGCCGGGGACCGATCAGGTCGCGGATGTTCTTGTCGAGCAGACTGGCCGTGGAACCGGTGCGGATCGTGCGCCGCAGGCTCATCGTGCGCCGTTCCTTGTCGGCGAGCAGCCGCGTGATGCTGTCCAGGCGCATCGTCTGCAGCGAATCCCGGTCGCCCGTCAACACCCGCAGCGAGTCGATACAGCCCCTCACCGTGCGCAGTTCGCGTTTGTAACGCGCCTCGTAGGACTGGTAGCCGGCGATCATCAGCTGCCCGTAACTTTCGGCCTGATAGAGATGGTAAAGGGTCCGGCTGACGGCGCTGTGCTTGGTCTGCAGCTGCACGTAACTGCTGTCGGGAGCGGAAAAACGAACCACCACCCGGTAGACATAGCCTACCGCGAGTACACAGACCGCGATCAGCAGGACATAGCCCGCGACCATCTTCGTCTTGACGAATTTCGACTCCTTCACAGCGCCAAAGATAGGAAAAAAGTCCGGTTTTCACCGGACTTTTCACGAAAGCAGGCGATCCCTAAAACTCCCTCACCCGACCGCGGTTCAGCAGCGGCAGCAGGAACGAAATCACTGACGCCGCGATCCAGAATATTGCCACGGGTCCGAAATCGTAGTGCTTTGCGCCGTCCGCAGCTACGGTTATGTTCGAGTCTATGAGCCATCCGGATGCCACGTCCTGAATACCCGCGGCGCAGTAGGACGCCATTCCGACGATCCCCAGTG
>CATKXN010000023.1 GCA_949840605.1 uncultured Alistipes sp. | reverse complement strand
AGACCTACAACGCCTCGGAGGGGTTTTTCGCCATGGCCGACGATCCCGCGCGCAGCGACATGCTGCTGATGCTCGACTACGGCACCTTCTTCGAGTTCCGCAGCGGAACGGAGATCGTGCCGTTGGAGGGCGTGGAGTGCGGGAAGGTCTACGCCGTGCTCATCACGTCGAACAACGGACTGTGGCGTTACGAGATCGGCGATACGGTGGAATTCACCTCGACGAATCCCTACCGCATCCGTTTCGCGGGCCGCACGCGGCAGTATATCAATGTTTTCGGCGAGGAATTGATCGTCGACAACGCCGAACGCGCCCTGCTGGGGGCCTGCCGAAAAACCGGGGCCGCGGTGAGCGAATACACCGTCGCGCCGTGCTACATGTCGCTGCGCGAACGCGGGGCCCACGAATGGATCGTGGAGTTCGAACGCGAGCCCGACAGCCGCGAACGTTTCGCCGGGGTGCTGGACGAGGAGCTGCGGGCCGTCAATTCGGACTACGACGCCAAACGCCGGACCACGCTCGAACGCCAGCGCCTGACGGTCGTAGAGCGGGGGACGTTCCTCGCGTGGATGCGTGCGCGGGGCAAGAACAAGGTGCCGCGGCTCGTGAACGACCGCCGCGTGGCAGACGACCTGGCGGCTTTCCGGGCGGTGCCGGCGGGAACGGAGAGATAAACAAATACCTATACTACTATGTACATAGCCATAGCCGGAAACATCGGGAGCGGGAAAACCACGCTGACCCAGATACTCACGAAGCGTTACGACGCCAAGTGCTACTTGGAGGAGTGCGACAACCCCTACATCGGCGATTTCTACGAGGACATGAACCGCTGGGCGTTCAACCTCCAGATTTCATTCCTCGGGAGCCGCATCCAGCAGACGATGGACATGCTGGCCGACTGCCGTTCGGGGGTGATCTTCCAGGACCGCACGATCTACGAGGATGCGCACATCTTCGCCGACAACCTGCACGAAATGGGACTGATGACCACGCGCGACATCGAGACCTACATGAAGATTTTCCGGCTGGTGACGACGCTCATCCCCAAGCCCGACCTGCTGATCTATCTCAAGGCAAGCGTTCCGACGCTCATCTCGCAGATCCGCAAGCGCGGCCGCGAATATGAAATGAATATCGACGAGCTCTATCTCAAACGTCTGAACGACAAATACAACCACTGGATCGACAACCTCTACGGAGGTGAGGTGCTCGTCGTGGACAAGGATCACGAGGATTTCGTGTCGAACCCGGACGTGCTGGAGAAAATCTGCGCGCGGCTCGATGCCATCAAGGCCCGAAAACGCTGAAGATGACGCTGCCCGCGAAATTCGTCGAACGGGTCCTGAGCGACCTGGGTGAGGAGGAGGGACGCGCCCTCTGCGCCGCGCTCGACGGGGTGCCGCCGGTGTCGGTGCGGGTCAATCCCGTGAAAGCGGCTCCCGGTGCGCTGCCCGCGCTGGAGATTGCCGGACAGGTGCCGTGGTGCTGCGACGGGCGTTACCTCGCCGTGCGTCCGTCCTTTACGCTCGATCCCGATTTCCATGCCGGGGCCTACTACGTGCAGGAGGCTTCGTCGCAGTTCGTGGGACACCTGCTCGGGGGCGTGCGGACCGCGGGGGCCCGCATCCTCGATCTGTGTGCGGCCCCGGGCGGCAAGACGACGCTCTACGCCTCGCTGGCGGGACCGGGCGGACTGGTCGTAGCCAACGAGATCGACCGCCGCCGCGCCGCCGTACTGGCGGACAACGTGCGCAAGTGGGGCACGGGCAATGTGGCCGTCACGACCTGCGAGCCGCGGATGCTGGGCGATTTCGAGGCGTGGTTCGACATCGTGGCCGTGGACGCCCCCTGCTCCGGCGAAGGGATGTTCCGCAAGGACGGCGAGGCCCGCGGCGAATGGAGCGAGGGGAATGTGAAACTCTGTGCGGCGCGTCAGGACGGCATCCTGCGCGAAGCGTGGCGGGCCCTGCGGCCGGGCGGAACGCTCGTGTACAGCACCTGTACGTTCAACCGCGACGAGGACGAGGGTTCGCTGGAGCGGATGCTCGCATGGGCCGGCGACGAGGTCGCCGAGTCGGAAGAGATCGCCGTGGAGGATGCGTGGGGCGTCGTCTGCGGGCGTGTCGGGGCGTTCCGGACGTTCCGGTTCTATCCCCACCGGGCCTGCGGCGAGGGATTCTTCGCCGCCGTGGCCCGCAAGTCGTTCGACGCCGGGGGACGTGTGCGCACTCCCAGGACGCGGCGCACGGTATTCGCGGCGGCGGACCGGAAGACCGTCGCCGAACTGGCCCGCTGGGTCCGGGAGCCGGACCGGATGTGTTTCGCGCAGGTCGCCGACACGTTCTATGCGTGGTATGCCGCGCAGGCCGACGCCGTGCGGGCGCTGTCCGAGGCGCTGCCCGTCATTTATTCAGGCGTGGCGATGGGGCAGGTGTTCAAGGGGACGCTGAAACCCGATCCCGCGCTGGCGTTCTTCGACGGACTCTGCCGCGAAGCGGTGCCCGTGGCGGAGCTGGACGAAGCGGAGACGCTGCGTTTCCTGCGCAGACAGGACGTCGCTGCCGGAGAGATGGCCGAGGGGATGAACCTCGTCTGCTCGCGGGGGCGTGCGCTGGGGTTCGCCAAGCGGATCGGCGCGCGGGTGAACAACATGTACCCCAATTCGTTGCGAATTATAAAACAATAGATATGGCCGACAAACTTTATTATTCGATGGGCGAGGTGGCCGAGATGTTCGACGTCAATACGTCGCTCATCCGCCATTGGGAGTCGCAGTTCGGCATCCTCCGCCCCAAGCGCAACAAGAAAGGCAACCGCCTCTTCTCGCCGCAGGACGTCGAGAACCTGAAGCTGATCTACCATCTGGTCAAGGAGCGCGGCATGACGCTCGAAGGGGCCCGGAAGGCGCTCCGCAAAAGGCCTGCCGAGAGCGGTGTGAACCGTGACGCCGAACTGATGGAGCGTCTGCAGCGCATCCGCGCCCTGCTGGTCGAGGTCCGCGAGGACCTGAAAGGCGGTGCGGGGGAGATCGTGGACGATGCGGACGTCGCTGAAGCCGGGACCGCCGGTGCGTCCGAAGCCGCTCCCGTGCGCCGTCGTGCCAAGGCTGTGGTGAAGATCGACGAGTCGACGGGCGGGGAGCTCCCCGACGCCGGGCAGACGGCTGCCAAACGCACCGTCCGCAAGCCCCGCCGCAAGAAGGAGGAGGTCGAGCACAAGGAGCTGTTCGCCTTTTACGAACAGTCGTTATTTTAAGGATTGTTCGTTCCGCGGTCTGCGACCGCAAGTGTCAGCTGGCCCGCCGTTTGACGGCTCCGGCATCGAGTCGGAATCCTTTCGCTGCCGCCTGTGGCGGCGACAACGGCGGGCTGAAACCCGGAAATGATGTGATTATAATGATATTGTTATGAAGATCAGTCAGATAACCGAAGTCATCGAACGCTTTGCCCCGCTAGGCTGGCAGGAATCGTATGACAATGCGGGACTTATCGTCGGACGTCCCGACGACGAGGTCCGCAAGGCCCTGCTGGCCGTGGATGTCACGGAAGAGGTGCTGGACGAAGCCGAAGCCGAGGGGTGCGACATCGTGCTGACGCACCATCCGATCGTTTTCCATGCGCTCAAGCGTTTCAATTCGGCGGACCCCGTGCAGCGGTGCGTCGAGCGGGCCATCCGCAGCCGGATCGCCCTCTACGCCTGCCACACCAACCTCGACAGCGCGCCCGGGGGGATGAGCTGGCGGCTGGCCGCGATGCTGGGCGTCGGAAACCTCGAAGTGCTGCAACCCGCGGAATCCGGCGCAGGCGTGGGATTCGGCGTGGCGGGAGAACTGCCCGAGGCCGTCGGTACCGTGGAGTTTATGCGGTTCATGCAGCAACGGCTCGGGTTGAAGGTTATAAGACACAGTGACATAGCCACTTCCGAAGTTCGCCGTGTGGCGGTCTGCACCGGCGCCGGCGCTTCGCTGATCGGCGACGCACGCCGCGCCGGAGCCGAAATTTACATCACCGCGGACCTGAAGTACAACGACTTCATGACACCCGATAAAGCCCTCACGGTAGCAGATATAGGCCATTTTGAGAGCGAATATTGCGCAATTGAACTATTATTTGATATTTTATCGAAAAATTTATGTACCTTTGCGGTTCGCAAGAGTGAACGCTCTCGCAACCCGGTGAATTATCTGGTGTAAGTCTAAACTATACAGTACATTATATGGCAACACAAAAAAAGACGGCCGAGGTTGATTACTCGATGCAGGAGAAAATCCTGGCGCTCTACGAGCTGCAGAAGATCGACAGCAAGATCGACGAGATCAACAAGGTGAAAGGTGAACTGCCTCTAGAGGTTCAGGATCTCGAGGACGAGATGGCCGGGATGAAGACCCGCATCGAGCATATCAACGCGGAGATCGAGGAGCTCAACACGCTCTCCAAGCAGCGCAAGCGCGAGGTGGACCAGGCCAAGATCATGATCGGCAACTACAAGGAGCAGCAGAACAACGTGCGCAACAACCGCGAGTTCGACGCCATCACCAAGGAGATCGAGTATCAGGAACTCGAGATCGAGCTGGCCGAGAAGCGTCTGAAGGAATATGCTGCCGGTGTGAAGGTCAAGAAAGCCCAGCTGGAGGAGGCCGAGGCCCTCTCCAAGGAGCGGTTGGCGGACCTCGGGGCCAAGAAGGCCGAACTGGAGGGTATCGAGGCCGAGACTGCGCCGCTGGTGGCGGAGTATGCCGTGCAGGGCGAAGGCGTCAAGGAGAAGATCGACGAGCGTCTGCTCGCCGCCTACGAGCGCATCCGCCGCAACGTCCGCAACGGACTGGCCGTAGTGACTGTGAAGCGCGATGCCTGCGGAGGCTGCTTCAATCGTATCCCGCCTCAGCGCCAGGTGGATATCCGCCAGGGAAAGAAGATCATTATCTGCGAGTACTGCGGGCGTATTCTGGTGGCCGATCCCGACGAACCGCAGGAATAGAGACGATAGCAAGGGCGAAAGGCTTCCGGTTTTCCGGGAGCCTTTCGTTTGTTATTAAAATATTTTGTAAATAAAAGGATGTTAATTTATTAACACCGAAATTTCTTCCGACTTTTGCAAATAATCCTTAACTTTGCGAAGTTCTATTGCCCCGACTTAAATTGTTGCCATGAAAATAGCTATAGCCCAGTTGAATTACACGATCGGCGATGTGGACGGCAATGCATCCAAGATCATCGATTCGATCAACAAAGCGAAAGCACAGCGCGCCGACCTGGTGATCTTCGCCGAACAGGCCGTGAGCGGGACCCCTGCCTTCGACCTGCTGCGTAAAACGACCTTCCTCGAGTTGTGCGAGGACGCATTGGTCGAGATCGCTTCGTGCTGCGACGGCATCGCCGCCATCGTGGGGCTGCCGATCCTCACCAACGACGGCACGATCAGCGCCGCGGCGCTGATCCAGGACCGCAAGGTGCTGCGCTACGTCGGCAAGAAATATATCACGGCACGCCGCGAGATGGGTTTCCTGACCCCTTCTAAAGGTTTCGAATACGCCACGATCAAGGGCCACAAGTGCGCCATCGTCGTGGGCGACGACCTGAGCCGCGAGCACGATTTCGACCAGTCGGTCGAGACCATCGTCTCGATCAACGCCCGCAAGTACGGCAAGGGCACCATGACCTACCGGTATGAACTGATGCGCCACCTGGCGTTCGTCGAGGGCAAGAACCTCGTGCTGGTCAACCAGGTGGGCGGATCGACCGACATCGTCTACGACGGCACGTCGGGGGCGATGAACGGCCGCGGCGAGGTGGTGCTGATGATGAAGAATTTCGAAGAGGATTTCCAGATTTTCGACACCGAGGCCGCAGCGACGCCGATCGCCGTTCCCTCGACCTACAACGACCGCACGCGGCTGGTTTACGAGGCGGCCCGCTGCGGACTGCGGGATTTCTTCCGCAAGAACGGTTATAAAAAGGCCTCGGTCGGCCTTTCGGGAGGTATCGACTCGGCCGTGGTGGCCTGCATCGCTGCCGACGCGCTGGGCGCCGAAAATGTCCGGGCGCTGCTGATGCCCTCGCCTTTCTCCTCCTTCGAGTCGGTGGAGGACGCCAAGGAGCTGGCCTGCAACCTCGGCATCGAATACAACGTCATTCCCATTTCCGAAATCTATACCAGCGTGGTGAACACCCTGAAACCCGTCATCGGCGGCACGGAGTTCGACGCCACGGAGGAGAATATCCAGACCCGTATCCGCACGGTGCTGCTGATGGCCCTGCAGAACAAGACGGACTACATCCTGCTGAACTCCTCGAACAAGAGCGAGAACGCGCTGGGGCTCTGCACGCTGTATGGCGACACGGCGGGCGCGTTCAGCCCAACGGGCGACCTCTACAAGAGCGAAATGTACGACGTGGCCCGCTACATCAACCGCACGCAGGGCAACCCGATTCCCGAGAGCATCCTGACGAAGGAACCCTCCTCGGAGCTCCATCCGGGGCAGAAGGACAGCGACATCCTGCCGCCCTACGAGGTGGTGGACGCCATCCTGATGCGTATGATCGAGGAGGGACAGCACCGCGAGGAGATCATCAATGCGGGATTCGATTCGGACGTCGTGGAGAAGATCCACACGATGATCATGCACAACGAAAAGAAACGCTATCAGTTCCCGCCCGTACTGCGGTTGTCGTCGTGCACCTTCGGGCACGAGCGACTGATGCCCCTGACCAATAAATACGGAGATTAGAGGCGTGGCGGAACTGATCGAACACATCGGCGTGGTGGAACGGACGGAGCGCGGCGCAGTCCATGTGCGGATCACCTCCCGGAGCGCCTGCGGAAGCTGCAAGGCCCGTCAGGCGTGCGGGCTCGCCGAGGCTCAGGAAAAGGTAGTCGTCGTGGCGACCCCGGAAGCCGCATCGTTCGCGGCGGGCGATGCCGTGTCGGTCGGCGTGCGCCGCAGCGCGGGCATGCGGGCCGTCGTGCTGGCATATGTCGGCGCGCTGGCGGTGCTGTTGGCGGTGCTGGTGTCGGCCGTTGCCGGCATGGGGTGGAGTGAAGGCGCAGGCGCCCTCGCGGCGATCGCCGGCGTGGGCGTCTATTATTTCGTGCTGTGGCTCTTTCGCGCGAAAATCGAACACACAATTCAATTTACAATAACTAAAATCTGATGGAAGTATTACTTTACACGATCCTGACGCTGTGTGCGCTGGGCGTGCTCTCGGCGGTGATCCTCTATTTCGTGGCGCAGAAATTCCGCGTCGAGGAGGACCCGCGCATCGACGAGGTGGAGAAGATGCTCCCCGGAGCCAACTGCGGCGGCTGCGGATTCGCAGGCTGCCGGGGCATGGCCGATGCGTTGGTCAGGCAGGATGACATTTCGGCGCTGTTCTGCCCCGTGGGCGGCGGCGACTGCATGAAGGCTGTGGCCGCGTACCTCGGAAAGGCCGCAGCCGAAAAACAGCCCGAGGTGGCGACCGTCCGTTGCGGCGGCACGTGCGAAAAGCGTCCCCGGACGAACGATTTCGACGGCGCCAAGTCGTGCGCCGTGGCCTCGTCGCTCTACGTGGGCGAAACGGGCTGTGCGTTCGGCTGTCTCGGATTCGGCGACTGCGTCGCGGCCTGCGCCTTCGACGCCATTCACATCAATCCCGCAACGGGGCTTCCGGAGGTCGTCGCGGACAAGTGTACGGCCTGCGGCGCCTGCGTGAAGGCATGTCCGAAACTGATCATCGAACTGCGCAAGAAGTGGCCCAAGAACCGGGCGGTTTACGTGTCGTGCGTCTCGAAAGACAAGGGCGCCGTGGTGATGAAGGCCTGCAAGGCCGGGTGTATCGGCTGCGGCAAGTGCGTGAAGGCCTGCCCCTTCGAGGCGATCACCCTGGAGAACAACCTCGCCTACATCGACCCGCAGAAGTGCAAACTGTGCCGCAAGTGCGTGAACGAGTGCCCCACGGGCGCCATCCGGCTGGTCGGCATGGACCCGCTGCCCAAAGCCCCGAAAGTCGCCCCGGCTGCTCCCGCCACCCCGGCTGCTCCGGCCGCACCCAAGGCCGAACCGGCTCCCGCGGCTCCGAAGGCGGAGGCTGCGCCTGATACGAAAGTTCCGTCGGAGTCGTGATTTTCCGCTGCAGGCGGACTTGAGTCCCCTCCGAGTAAAACCTCCCGGTCCGGAAAAGCGGAACGAAAACAAATTCGGTTTTAGAAACGTAAAAACGAACCAAAATATATGAAGACATTTCCAATGGGCGGAGTCCATCCGTCGGAAAATAAACTGAGCTGCGCCAAACCGATCGAGGTTCTGCCGCTGCCCGAGGTGGTGACGATCCCCCTCGCGCAGCACATCGGGGCTCCCGCGGTGGCCAAGGTCGCCAAAGGCGACAAGGTGCTGACGGGACAGCTCATCGCCGAAGCCGGCAGCTTCATGTCGGCGAACATTCACTCTCCGGTGTCGGGAACGGTCACGGCCGTCGATTTGGTTCCCAACGGTCAGGGTCTGCGTCAGATGATGATCACGATCAAGCGCGAGGGCGACGACTGGGCCGAGGGCATCGACCGTTCGGAGGCACTGGTGAAGGAGTGCTCCCTCTCGGCGCAGGAGATCATCGCGAAGATCAAGGACGCCGGCATCGTCGGCATGGGCGGTGCGACGTTCCCTACGCACGTGAAGCTCGCGGTGCCTCCCGGAAAGAAGGCCGAATGCGTCATCATCAACGGCGTGGAGTGCGAGCCCTATCTTACTTCGGACCACCGCACGATGCTGGAACACGGCGAGGAGCTGGTGGTCGGCGTGACGATCCTGATGAAGGCCGTGGGCGTGGAGAAAGCCTACATCGGCATCGAGAACAACAAACCCGACGCCATCGCGCACCTGACCGCGATCGCATCCGGATACAAAGGCATCGAGGTGATGCCCCTGAAAGTGAGGTATCCGCAGGGCGGTGAGAAGCAGCTGATCGCGGCCGTCACGGGCCGGCAGGTGCCGCCCCCGCCCGCGCTGCCCATCGACGTGGGAGCCGTGGTGTGCAACGCCTCGACGACCGTGGCCGTCTACCGCGCCGTGCAGAAGTCGATGCCGCTGATCGAGCGCGTGGTCACCGTCACGGGCAAGCGCATGAAAGAGCCCAAAAACCTGCTCACCCGCATGGGTACGCCGGTCTCGGCGCTGCTGGAGGCCGCCGGAGGAGTTCCCGACGAGCCTGCGAAGGTGATCAACGGCGGTCCGATGATGGGGCGTGCGATGGTCAACCTCGCGTCGCCCGTCACGAAGGGATGTTCGGGAATCACGGTCCTCTCGGGCCGCGAGGCCGTGCGTCGCGAAGCCGCGCAGTGCATCAAGTGCGCCAAGTGCGTGTCGGCCTGCCCGATGGGTCTGGAGCCCTATTACCTCTCGAAAATGGCGCAGAAGAAGGGATGGGACGTGCTGGAGCAGCAGATGATCACCTCGTGCATCGAGTGCGGATGCTGTCAGTCCACGTGCCCCTCGTACCTGCCGCTGCTGGACTGGATCCGTCTCGGCAAACAGACCGTGATGGGAATCATCCGCGCACGCGGTGCCGCAGCGCTCAAAAAGTAAGGGCGGATTTCCGTTCCGAAGATTCCGGTCCGGCGGCCCCTTGAGGCCGTAAGTCCTCCCGAGGGAGGAATTTAGGGCGGGGTAGGATGCGTAAACGCGGCTGCAGTCCGCGGGGCGACACCTCGGGAACGGCAGGAACGGTCCGATAATACGAAGAATGTAAAATTATAGTATAACTTATGGCAAACAAACTCATTGTAGCTCCTGCGCCGCATGTGCAGACCTCGCAGTCGACGGCACGGATCATGCGCGACGTGGTGATCGCGCTGATGCCTGCGCTGGTCGTCTCGGCCGTGGTGTTCGGAGCGGACGTGCTGCGCGTTACGGCCCTTTCGGTGGCGGCGTGCGTGGCGTTCGAGTACCTGATTCAGAAATTCATGGTCCGCGGTGCGGTGACCGTCACCAACTGGTCGGCCGTGGTGACCGGCGTGCTGCTGGCTTTCAATCTCCCGGCGTCGATTCCCTGGTGGATCGTCGTGATGGGCGCCTTCGTGGCGATCGCCGTCGCCAAGATGACTTTCGGCGGTCTGGGCAAAAACCCCTTCAACCCCGCGTTGGTGGGCCGCGTGTTCCTGCTGATCGCCTATCCGGTGCAGATGACTTCGTTCCCGCTGCCGGTGAACGGCGCGTTCGACGCCCTTTCGGGCGCCACGCCGCTGGCTGCCGTGAAGCACGGCGCTGCGGCCGATGTCCTGGGCGTGCAGGAGCTGCTGCTGGGCAACATGCCCGGTTCGCTGGGCGAGGTGGCCGCGCTGGCGTTGCTGTGCGGCTTCGTCTACCTGCTGTGGCGGCGCGTCATCACGTGGCACATTCCCGTGACGCTGCTCGTGACGATGGCCCTGTTCGCATTCGTCGCGGCGCTCTGCTCCGGTCAGACGGGTGCGGCGCTGTGGCAGCTGCCGCTGTTCCATGTGCTGGCCGGCGGTGCGATTCTCGGAGCCGTCTTCATGGCGACGGACTATTCCACGTCGCCGATGACCGTGCGGGGCGGGGTGATCTTCGCCGTGGGAATCGGTGCGATCACCATGTGCATCCGTCTGTGGGGCGCCTATCCCGAGGGCATGTCGTTCGCGATCCTCATCATGAACGCCTGCGTGCCCCTGATCAACAAGTATGTCAAACCCAAGCGCTTCGGCGTGAAATAACGGAGGTGACACGATGAAAAGTACACTTTTGAACATGACGGCCGTCCTCTTCGGCATCACCCTCGTGGCTTCGGCGGGAGTGGGCGTCGTCAATATGATTACCGTAGAGCCGATCGCCGCGGCCAAGGAGGCGGCGACGAAGGCGGCGCTTACGGAGGTGCTTCCGGCCTTCGACGCGACGGCGGCCGAGGAGCTGACGATCGACGAAATGCCGATCACGGTCTACACGGCCACCAAGGACGGCGCCGTGAGCGGATATGCCGTGCAGTCGATGACCAAACAGGGATTCGGCGGCGTGGTGCGCCTGATGGTGGGCTTCACTCCCGCGGGCGAGGTCGTGAACGTCAACGTGCTCGAACAGACCGAAACCCCTGGTCTGGGAACCAAGATGGCCGACGAGGGCAACGTCCTGCTCGCCAGCGTCCGGGGACAGAAACTCGAGGAGAAGAAACTCGTAGACGGCAAACTGGCCGTGAAGAAGGACGGCGGCGACGTCGATGCGCTGACCGCCGCGACCATCTCGTCGCGCGCCTATGTCGACGCGATCAACCGCGCATGGATGGCCTACAAAAGCGTCGTGACGGGCGAGGCCCCGGCCGACGCGGCATCCGGAGCGACGGCGACGGCGGGTGCCGCCGCCGAACGAACCAACGAGCCTGCGGCTCAGGAAGGAGGGCAAAATGAATAAGTTGCAGATTATTTTGAGCGGTATCGTCCGGAACAACCCGACGTTCGTGCTGGTGCTGGGCATGTGTCCCACGCTGGGAACGACTACTTCGGCCGAAAACGGCATGGGCATGGGGCTGGCGACGATGGCCGTGCTCGTGATGTCGAATCTCGTGATCTCGCTCATCAAGAACATCATTCCCGACAAGGTCCGCATTCCGGCGTTCATCGTCGTGATCGCCTCGTTCGTGACCGTAATCCAGATGCTGATGCAGGCTTTCGTGCCGGCGCTGTACGATGCGCTGGGCGTCTTCATTCCGCTGATCGTGGTGAACTGCATCATCCTGGGCCGCGCCGAGGCCTTCGCTTCGAAGAACTCGCCGTTCGATTCGATTTTCGACGGTATCGGTATCGGACTGGGATTCACGCTGTCGCTGACGGTCGTCGGCGCCGTGCGCGAGATTCTCGGCAGCGGGGCAGTCTTCGGCTTCAGTCTCGGGATCGCCGACTACACGCCGCTGATCTTCGTGCTGGCTCCCGGTGCGTTCCTGGTGCTCGGATACCTCATGGTGTTGTTTAACAAATTAGCCAAGAAATAGTTATGGAGATTTCCTATTTTGCAATCATCATCGGCGCCATTTTCGTCAACAACGTCGTGCTGGCGCAGTTCCTCGGCATCTGCCCCTTTCTGGGCGTGTCGTCCAAGGTCGAGACCTCGATGGGCATGGGAGCCGCCGTAACCTTCGTGATGGCCATTGCGGCCGTCGTGGCGTGGCTGATCCAGACCTACGTGCTGGTACCGCTGGACATCGTCTACATGCAGACGATTGTCTTCATTCTCGTGATCGCGGCCCTCGTGCAGATGGTCGAGATCATGCTCAAGAAGATGTCGCCGTCGCTCTATCAGGCACTGGGTATCTTCCTGCCCCTCATCACGACCAACTGCGCCGTGCTGGGCGTAGCGATCCTGATGATCCAGAAAGAGTTCAACCTGCTGCAGAGCGTCACCTACTCGGTGGCCACGGCGCTGGGATTCGCCCTGGCGCTGGTGCTCTTCGCCGGCATTCGCGAAAGGCTCGATTTCGAGGACGTTCCCAAGGCGTTCAAGGGCATTCCCATCGCGCTGATCACGGCCGGGATTCTGGCCATGGCGTTCATGGGATTCTCCGGCCTGGTGTAGTTTTCGATTCTCACGGGCACCTTTCGCCCTGCCTTGTCCGGCCCGAACGGGAAATACTTCGGTATGTCCCGTCCGGGCCGAACCGCGTTATGCCGAAATCTGCTCCGCGATAATCAAAAACTCCGGCGGGGAGAACCGTTCTGCACTGCACTGATCGGAAATCGTTGCGGGGAGAACCGTTATGCTCCGCGATAATCAAAAATTCCGGCGAGGGCTGCGGTTGATTTCTTTTGGGGGCGAAAGCTGTAAAAAGACGGGCGGTTTTTTCGTTTGTTCCGGGCAAATAGTTATTTTTGCATCTATATAAACTATAATCCCGTACTTTAATGGAGAATATCATACAACTTCACGACCGGAAGTTCAAAATCATGATCCCCGCCGCGAAAATCGACGAGGCGGTGGAAGCTGTGGCACAGCGCATCAACGCCGATTACGCCGACAAGGAAACCCCGCTGTTTCTCGGCATACTGAACGGTTCGTTCATGTTCATGAGCGACCTGATCAAGAAGATCGAGTTCCAGAACGAGCTTTCGTTCGTCAAGCTGGCGTCCTACGACGGCACTTCGTCGTCGGGATGCGTCAAGAGCCTGATCGGGCTGAACAATTCGATCGAAGGCCGTCACGTCATCATCGTCGAGGACATCGTCGACACGGGCGAGTCGATCGAGCACATGATCCATGACCTGGAGGCCCGCAAACCGGCGTCGATCGAGGTCTGCACGCTGTTCTTCAAACCGGGGTCGTACCGCAAGACGCTGCCCGTCAAGTACCGCGCGATGGAGATCGGCAACGAGTTCATCGTGGGATACGGCCTGGATTACGACCAGCTGGGCCGCAGTCTGAAGGACATTTACGTCGTGACGGAGTAATGGCCGTGACTGTCGATAGCGAATTGCTCGACGGCGGGCGTCTGCTGCCGTTGGTCGAGGATTTCTACACCATCCAGGGCGAGGGTTTCCACGCCGGGAAGCCGGCCTATTTCATTCGCCTCGGCGGGTGCGACGTGGGGTGCCGCTGGTGCGACGCCAAGTATACGTGGAATCCGAAGCTCTATCCTCCGACCGACGTGAGGACGGTGATCGACCGGGCAACGGCGTGTCCGGCGCAGGCTATCGTCATCACGGGCGGCGAACCGCTGCTCTATCCGCTGGGCGTGCTGACGGAGACGCTGCGTGCAAAGGGGCTGGAGATCTTTCTGGAGACGTCGGGGTCGCATCCGTTCAGTGGCGTTTTCGACTGGGTATGCCTTTCGCCCAAGCGTCAGCAGCCTCCGCTGGACGAAGCCTGCGGACGGGCCGACGAACTGAAGGTGATCGTCGAATCGGAAGCCGATTTCGAGTGGGCCGAACGGAACGCCGCGCGCGTGGGCGAACAATGCCTGCTCTACCTGCAGCCCGAATGGAGCGTCGCCGAGCGGGTGATGCCCGCGATGGTGGAGTATGCCAAGGCGCATCCCCGGTGGAACATCTCGATACAGACGCATAAATATATGCACATACCGTAATGAAAATTCAGTTCGGACGCAGATTCTGGATCGTCGCCACGGCGGCAATCGTCGTCTTCACCGTTTGCATGGTGGGGCGCAACGCCCTGCATGCCGTGAAGATCAAACGTCAGATCCGTGTCCTGACGCACGAGAGGGCTTACTACACGGAGCGGATCGGGCAGGACAGTGCGCTGCTGGAAAGGCTGAAATACGACGATTATCTCGAAGAGTACGCCCGCGAGAATTACCGCATGCAGCGTCGCGACGAACACGTATATATCATGAAGGAGTAGAAAAGGCAGCCCTGCGGGGCTGCCTTTGTCGTCAGTAATGTTCGAACCCGTGCCAGTCCAACGGCTCGGGTTTTCCGTTGCGGAGCCACACGAGACCCGGTGCGGCGGTGATGCGGCCGATGGGGCGGAGGGGGTTCCCGAAGCGGGCCGCGAACTCCGCGGCAAGGCGTTCGGCGTCGTCGGGAGCCGCGGTGAGCAGCAGTTTGTAGTCCTCGCCCGCACAGGCCGCCGTGCGGACGTCGGCGCCCGGGGCGACGGGGATGCGTTCGATGTCCACCTCGGCGCCGACTCCCGATCGGTCGAGGATGTGCCGCAGGTCCGAGGCGAGGCCGTCCGAAAGGTCCATCATGGCGTGCACCTCCGGGCGGTTTCCGAACCAGAGACCCTCGGCGACCTGCGGCTGCGGGTTGCGGTGCACGGCGGCCGGCGGGGTGTCGCAGCGTCCGGCGAGGATGTCCCGGAGCCCGACGCCCGAGGCGCCCAGCTCGCCCGCGGCGAAGATCACGTCGCCGGGGCGCGCGTCGCTGCGGCGTTTGAGGTTCGCCGAAGGGGCGCGGCCGATGGCCGTGACGTTGATCGTGACGCCCGATTCCGAACGGGTCGTGTCGCCTCCTATGAGAGCCGTGCCGAACCTCTCGGAAAGCTCCCGATACCCCTCCATGAACTCCGCGGCCCATGCGCCGGCGGCGTCGGCCGGGAGGGCTATGGAGAGGAGCGTGGCGACGGGGCGCGCGCCCATCGCGGCTATGTCGCTGAGATTTACGGCAAGGGATTTGCCCCCCAGTTCCCGGGCCGAGGTCGCCGAGCGCAGGAAATGGACGCCTTCGGTCAGCAGGTCGGCCGTGAAGACCAGCGACTCGCCGTCGCCGAGGGGCAGTACGGCGCAGTCGTCGCCGATGCCTTCGAACCCGTTGTCGGGGAGGGAGGCGAAGCGGGTGCGTATCTGTTCGATAAATCCGAATTCGGTCATGTATATTTCGTGTTGTTACGGGCAAAGGTACCGAAATTTGCCGAAAATAGCTATCTCCGGCGCAGCCGAAGATATTCCGTCTCGGCATAATCAGGCTGGCGCTTGCTTCTGCGCTCGACTTTTCGTATCTCTGGCTTCGCCGAAGATACTCCGTCTCGGCATAATCAAGCTGGCGCTTGCTTCTGCGCTCGACTTTTCGTATCTTTGCGCACAGTTAGGGACAGAAAACAGCAGAAAAACATGAAAATATTGATTCTCAACGGCCCGAACCTCAATTTGCAGGGCCGGCGCGACACCGGAGTTTACGGATCGCAGACTTTCGAGTCGTATTTCGAGGGGTTGAAGGCGCACTATCCGGAGGTGGAATTCGCCTATTTCCAGTCGAACATCGAGGGCGAACTGATCGATGCCGTGCAGCGCGCCGACGGGCAGTACGACGGCGTGGTGCTCAATGCCGGCGGTTACACGCACACATCCGTGGCACTGCGCGACGCCGTGTCGGCGGTGTCGGTGCCGGTGGTCGAGGTGCATATCTCGTCGATCCTCGCCCGCGAGGAGTTCCGCCACGTTTCGCTGCTGGCCCCCGTGGCCGCGGGGTCGATCATGGGATTCGGGTTGAATTCCTATCGGCTCGGCATCGAGGCCCTTTTGATTGATTAAAAATTAAAAAGCATTTCCCTATGTATCGCATGAAAAAAACCAAAATCGTCGCCACCATGTCGGATTTCCGCTGCACCGAGGAGTTCGTAGCGAAACTTTTCGACGCCGGAATGGACGTGGTCCGGATCAATTCGGCCCACGTCACCGAGGAGGGCGCCACGCGTATCGTCGAGACGGTGCACCGGGTCAATCCGGCCATTCCGATCATGATCGACACCAAAGGCCCCGAAATCCGCGTGACGACGATCGCCGACGAATACGGGAACAGCATCAACTTCCGCACGGGCGACCGGGTGGCGGTGCGCGGTTCGGACGGTTCGGACCTCACCACCCGCAAGGTGGTCTACATGAACGTTCCCTCGATCGTGCGCGACATTCCGGTCGGGGCGCGGATGCTGATCGCCGACGGCGAACTGGAGATCCGCGTCGTGGGCAAGACGGACGAAGAGCTCGACTGCGAGTTCGTCGTGGGCGGCGCCATGCGTTCGCGCAAGAGCGTCAACGTGCCGGGCGTGTCGATCGACCTGCCGTCGGTGACGGAGAAGGACCGCCGTTTCATCGAGTGGGCCGTGAAGAACGACGTCGATTTCATCGCCCACTCGTTCGTCCGTTCGGCCCGCGACATCCGAGCCGTGCAGGAGATCCTCGACGCCCGCGGCAGCAAGATCAAGATCATTTCGAAGATCGAGAACCAGGAGGGACTCGACAATATCGACGAGATCATCGAGGCTTCCTACGGCATCATGGTCGCCCGCGGCGATCTGGGCGTGGAGCTTCCGGCCGAGGTGATTCCCAATACGCAGCGGCGCATCGTCGAGAAGTGCATCTGCGCCAAGCGTCCCGTGATCATCGCCACGCAGATGCTCTATTCGATGGTCAAGTCCCCGCGTCCGACGCGCGCCGAGGTGAGCGACGTGGCCAGCGCCATCTACGAGCGCGTGGATGCCGTGATGCTGAGCGACGAGACCGCCATGGGCGATTTTCCCGTGGAGTCGGTCGAGACGATGGCTCGCATTGCCCGCGAGATCGAGCGCGACGAGACGCATTTCAAACCCATGATCGACATGGATATGGTCTCGGTGAACCACGAGATCACAGCCCAGCTGGCCCGTTCGGCCGTGCGCGCCTCCACGAACCTGCCGATCAAATACGTGGTGCTCGACACCAAGACGGGCCGCACGGGGCGATACCTGGCGGCGTTCCGCGGACGCAAGACCGTGATGGCCGTCTGCTACCAGCTCCATGCGCAGCGCATCCTGGCCCTGTCGTACGGCGTGGTGCCGATCCTCCGCAACCAGGAGCTCACGGACCGCTACCACTTCCTGGTCGACGCGCTGGAGTTCATCGACCAGTATAAGAAACTGAAAGACGAAGATCTGCTGGCCATCGTGGGCGGCAGTTTCGGTCCCGACGGAGGCGCCTCCTATGTCGAGATCGCCAACGTGCACAACATCCGCAAGCGCAACGACGAGATACTCGCCGCGCAGGGCAAGTAAAAACCGAACCATTGGGGGGACAGCTCAGAGAGAAGGTCGCGCAGGGCGTGGCATGGAGCATGGCCGAGAAGATCGGTTCGATGCTGCTGGCTATGGCCGTGCGGCTGGTCGTCCTGCGCCTGCTGACGCCCGACATCCTCGGATTCATGTCCATCCCGTCGGCCGTGGCGACCATCCTGCTGGTGGTGGTGGACAGCGGTTTCTCGCAGAGTCTGATCCGTCACCGGAACCCTTCGCAGGGCGACTATACGTCGGTGTTCCTTTTCAATATCGCCGTGTCGCTGCTGCTCTACGGCGCACTGATGGCGCTGATGCCCTTTGCGGCGCGCTGGTACGACATGCCCCAGATCGCGCGGATCGCCCCGGTGTTCTTCCTGCTGCTGCCCCTGAATGCCCTTTGCGCCGTGCAGAACACCATTTTCATCCGTCAGTTCCGCTTCGCGCTGCTGTCGAAGGTGACCTTCGCCTCGTCGCTCGCGGGCGGGTTCGCAGCCGTCGGCTGTGCGCTGGCCGGGTGGGGCATCTGGAGCCTCGTGGCCGAGCGGGTCATCACCGTCGGCGTGAGGACCGCGGTGCTGTGGTGGCTGAGCGACTGGCGGCCCTGCGGCAAATGCAGCATGAAGCCCCTGCGGGAGATGGCGCCTTTCGGATGCAGCCTGATGGCGACCGATCTGATCTCGAATTTCTACAACAAAATACCCCAGTTCTTCCTCGGAAAACTCTATCCCGCGGCGACGCTCGGATCGTATGACCAGGCGGTCAAGTTGAAGGACATGCCTGCGACGACCGGGATGCAGGCGGTGCAGAACGTCACGTTCCCGGCTTTTTCGAAAATCCGGGACGACGCCCCGAAGCTGGCCGAAAGCTACCGTCAGGTGGTGATGGTCGTGGCGTACGTCATGTTCCCGATCATGGCGGGGATGTCGGCCGTGGCGCACGACATGTTCGCCGTCCTACTGGGAGAAGGCTGGATGTCTACGGTGCCTTATTTCGAGGTGGTGTGTCTGGCGGGACTGTTCTCGCCGATTGCGGTGATCGCCTATAACATCCTCAAGGTCCGCTGTTCGGGACCGCTGATCGTGCGCCTCGAAGTGGTGAAGAAATTGCTGATGACGGCGATCTTCGCCGTGACCATTCCCTGCAGCGTGACGGCTGTGGTATGGGGGCTGGTGGCCATCGCATGCTGCGAGATGACGGTCAATTTCCTCGCCACGACCCGTTTCACGTCCCTGTCCTGCGGGCGGTTCGTGCGGACGCTGCTGCCCCCGGCGGCGTTGTCCGCGGCGATGTACGCCGTGGTGCGGATCACGGCGGCGGCGATCCCCGGCGGCGACCTGCTGCGGCTGGTCGCCGAGGTCGCGGCTGGTGCTGTCTGTTACCTGCTGCTCTCGGCGCTGTTCCGGCTGGAGGCTTTCCGCGAGCTGGCAGCCATCGTGCGCCGGCAGCTGATGAAAAAGGACCGTCCTGTTTAGGCGGTCCTTTCGTTTGACGGGCGGATAGGCGTTATTTGTAGACCTTCGGGGTGATGACGCCCCGCAGTACGACCAGCGCGTTGATGACCAGCGCTTCGAGCTCGTTCTCCCCGGGGTAGACCTCGACGGGAGCGATGAAGCCGCAATGCTCGCGGATGTACTCCACGATGGGTTCGTTGTAGGCGATGCCGCCCGTGAGCAGGATCGCCTGGACCTTGCCCGAGAGGGCTCCGGCCATGGCGCCGATCTGTTTCGAGATGTTGTAACACATGGATTCCAGCACCTTTTTGGCCCGCTGGTCGCCCTCTCCGATGCGCTCCATGACCTGCATGACCGAGTTGGTCCCCAGGTAGGCCACCAGGCCGCCCTTGCTCGAAATGAATTTCAGCAGCTCCTCCTTCGTGTACTGTCCCGAGAAACAGACCTTGATGAGCTCGCTCGACGGGATGCTGCCCGCACGGTCCGGGGCGAAAGGCCCGTCGCCGTCGAGGGCGTTGTTGACGTCGACGATGCGGCCCTGCTTGTGCGCCGCGACCGAGATGCCGCCGCCCATGTGGGCCACGATCAGGTTCGACTTCTCGTAGGTCCAGCCCATGCGGCCGCAGTGCAGGCGTGCGATGGCCTTCTGGTTCAGGGCGTGGAAGATCGGCTTGCGCGGACACATCGGCATGCCCGTGATGCGGGCTGCGTCGTCCATCTCGTCGACCACCGGGGGGTCGGCGATATAGGCCTTTACGCCGGCCATGTGGGCGATCTGCGCCGCGAGGAGTCCTCCGAGGTTGCAGGCGTGTTTCATCGGGGCGTTGCGCAGGTCGTAACGCATCCGCGAGTTGACTTCGTAGACCCCGGCCGGGATGGGCCGTATCAGTCCTCCGCGGCCGATCACGGCCGACAGGTCCTTCAGGTGGAACGACTGGTCGCGCAGGGCCGAGAGAATCAGTCCCCGGCGCCAGTCGAGCTGGTCGATGACGTTGGCGAATCGGGAGATTTCTTCGGTCGAGTGGCGCAGGGTCAAATCCAACAAAGGCCGCTCCTCGTCGTAGAGGGCGACCTTTGTGGATGTTGAGCCGGGATTTATCGCTAAAACTTTGTAGCCCATAAGTTCTCGGTTCGTTAGTGGTTTGGGTTAGCCCCGTATCCGGGTTTATTTTTTCACTGCCAGGCAGGCCAGGGCAATGGAGTAGAGCTTGGTTTTGCTCGTGTCGCCCCGGGAGGTCAGCACGCAGGGCACCTTCGTGCCCATGACCATCGCCGCCAGTTCGCCGCCGCAGAGGTGCGTCACCGACTTGAAGAATACGTTCGCCGACTCGAGGTTGGGGAACAGCAGGCAGTCCGGGTCGCCGGCCACCGACGAACCCTTGACCTTCTTGTGCTCGGCCACCTCCTTGTAGAGCGCCACGTCGAGCGACAGCGGGCCGTCGACGATGACCTTGCCCAGCTGTCCGCGGTCGGCCATCTTGGCCAGCAGCGCGCCTTCGGTCGAGGAGATCACGTTGGGAAGCAGCTGCTCCGAAGGGGCGATGCAGGCGATCTTCGGGGTCTCGATGCCCAGCAGGTTCGCCGTGCGGGCCAGGTAGCCGATCTGCACCATCTTCTGCTTGAAGTCCGGAAGCGGAATCACGGCGACGTCCGAAATGGTGAGCAGTTTGTGGTAGCAGGGCATCTCGACGATCGAGACGTGGCTCAGCACGCCCTTCGGGGGGAACAGTCCGGCCTCCTTGTTGAGGATGCCGCGCATGTACTTGTCGGTCGACACGAGGCCTTTCATCAGGACGTCGGCGTTGCCCGAAACGACCGCTGCGACGGCCTGCTGGACGCATTTCACGTCGTTGGACTCATCGACGATGTTGAAGGCCTTGATGTCGATGTCGTTCTCCTCGCAGACCTGTTTGATGACCTCCTTGTCGCCGAAGAGCGTGGGCTCCACGAGCCCCTCCTTGTAAGCCTCGTAGACGGCTTCCAGCGTATGCGAATCCTGTCCGTAAGCTACGGCCAGACGTTTTTTACCCCGTTTTCTCGCCTCGTCGACGATTTCGGTAAGATGCTGAATCATGGTAGTGACGGTATTAATGTGTTAAAGTTGAATGTTTATTTTACCAGGTTGTAGGTGTCCGTGGCGATCACCAGCTCCTCGTTGGTGGCGACCGTCGCCACCTTGACTTTCGAATCGGCGGCCGAGAGGATCTTGTTCACGCCCCGGGCGCCCTTGTTGGCCGCCGGGTCGAACCGGACGCCCATGAACTCCAGTCCGCGGCAGACCTCCTCGCGCATCTCGCACGAGTTCTCGCCCACGCCGCCTGTGAAGACGATCAGGTCCACGCCGCCCATTTCGGCCGCGTATTCGCCGATGAACTTCTTGATGCGGGAGTAGTACATGTCGCGCGCCAGGATCGCGCGGGGATTGCCCTCGTCGTAGGCCCGGTCGATGTCGCGCATGTCGCTCGAGATGTCCGTCAGGCCCTGCACGCCCGATTTCTTGTTCATCATCTCGTTGAGCTGGGCGTAGTTCATGCCCTCCTTTTCGCCGATGAACGTGATGGCGCTGGCGTCCACCAGTCCGCAGCGCGTGCCCATCACCAGGCCGTCCAGCGGCGAGAAGCCCATCGACGTATCGAACGACTTGCCGTCGAGGATGGCCGTCACCGAACCGCCGTTGCCGATGTGGCAGGTGATGATTCTCGAATGGTGGAAATCCAGCCCCGCGAGTTCGGCGGCCACCTGGGCCACGTACTTGTGGCTGGTGCCGTGGAAGCCGTACTTGCGCACGCGGTATTTCTCGTAGTAGGCGTGGGGCAGGGCGAACATGTAGTTCACCGCGGGGATCGACTGGTGGAACGAGGTGTCGAAGACCGTGACCTGCGGAACGCCCGGCAGCACCTTCTCGATCGAAAGCACGCCTTCGAGGTTGGCGGGGTTGTGCAGCGGGGCGATCTCGAACAGCGAACGGATCTTCTCCTTCGTATCGTCGGTGACGATGCAGCTCTCGGGGAAGAACTCGCCGCCGTGGGCCACGCGGTGGCCCACGGCTTTCACCTCGTCGAGCGAGGCGATGACGCCGTGCGCGGGGTCCGTCAGTGCGTCGAGCACGAGTTTGATACCCGTCGTGTGGTCGGGGATCGGCTGATGCAGTTCGAAAGGCTCCTTGCCGACGGGTTTATGGGTCAGATCGCCCTCCGGGAGGCCGATGCGTTCTACGAGTCCTTTTGCGAGCAGTTTGCTCGACGACGGTTCCATGTCGATTACCTGATACTTGATCGACGACGAACCGCAGTTCAAAACCAGAATTACCATTTACCTTATTTTTAAGTTTTACTTATTATGTATGCTTTTTCATTACCGGCCGGTGTTGTCGCCGCCGTCGGCGTCGTTTACAAGCCCCCCCCCTCTAAAAGCCGTTTCTTAAACGGCCCTTGGCGGGGGCTTAGTCGCGGCGCGACCGGGATTTCGTCCGGGTTGTCAGCCGGGATTTTAACCGGGTTGCAGGTTATTTTAATTCTTAATTTTTCATTTTTAATTGCGTGCAATTTGCGCTCCGATCCACATGCCCAGCGCCGCGAAAGCGATGCATGTCACGACGCTCAGCGCGATATAGGCCGCCGCGGAGCCGTAACTCCCGGCGCGCAGCAGCCGCACGGCGTCGGCCGAAAAGGTCGAGAAGGTGGTGAAACCTCCGCAGAATCCTACGATAAGCAACCATCCTGCCGCAGCCGAAGAGACCGTTTCCAGCAGGATGCCGATCAGCAGCGATCCGAGAGCGTTGACCGTGAACGTTCCGGCGGGAAATCCCAGCAGCGTGTGCCCTGCCAGCAGTCCTGCCGAAAGCACGTAGCGGACGACGCTGCCGGCGGCGCCGCCGAGTCCGACGGTCAAAAGTTCACGAATCATAAGTTAAATATAGGCATTATTTTACGAATGTGCAAATTTAAGCAAAAAATGCTAACGATTCGTTTTATTTTTTGCCCGAATAGGTGGAAAAATTATCGGAATCGCGTTTCAGGCCTCCCGGATCTGCCCGTCGCCTGTCACGACGTACTTGTAGGTCGTGAGTTCGGGAAGCCCCATCGGGCCCCGGGCGTGGAGCTTCTGGGTCGAGATGCCGACCTCGGCGCCGAACCCGAACTGGCCTCCGTCGGTGAAGGCCGTCGAGGCGTTGACGTAGACGCACGCCGCGTCGACCCGCTGTGCGAACTGCCGCGCCGTATCCTTATTCTCGGTGACGATCGCTTCGCTGTGGCGCGAGGAGTAGCGTTCGATGTGGGCGAGGGCCTCGTCGAGCGAACCGACGGTCCTGACCGCCAGTTTGTAGTCGAGGAACTCGGTGCCGAAATGCTTCTCTTCGGCGGGGCGGAGCCGGCAGGCGGGGTAGCGTCCCGCGAGGGCGGCGTAAGCCTCCGCGTCGGCGTAGATCGTGACCCGTGCGGCGGCCATCGGGCCGCACAGTTCGGCCAGTTCGCCGAGCCGGCTGCGGTGGACGAGGAGGCAGTCGAGGGCGTTGCAGACGCTCACGCGCCGCGTCTTGGCGTTGCAGACCACGGCGCGGCCTTTCGCCAGGTCGCCGTCCGCGTCGAAATAGGTGTGGACGATGCCCGCGCCGGTCTCGATGACGGGGATGCGGGCGTTTTCGCGCACGAAGCGGATCAGTCCCGCGCCGCCGCGGGGGATCACCACGTCGACGTAGCCCACGGCGTTGAGCAGTTCGGCCACGGCTTCGTGGCCGGAGGGCAGCAGGGTGAAGGCCGCCGGGTCGAGGCCCTCGCTGCGGAGCGCCTCGTGGAGCAGGGCGGCGATGGCTTCGTTGGAATGGCGGGCGTCGCTGCCGCCTTTCAGCACGCAGGCGTTGCCTGTCCGGAGGCACAGCGAGAAGATGTCGGCAGTGACATTGGGCCGCGCTTCGCAGACCATCCCCACGACGCCGAACGGCACACGGACCTTGCGGATCGACAGACCGTTGGGGCGGGTCCACTCGTCGATCGTCGTGCCCTGCGGTGCGGGGAGCCCGGCGACGGCCTCCATGTCGGAGGCGATGCCTGCGATGCGCTCGGGCGTCAGCCGCAGGCGGTCGCGCAGGGGCGAGTCGGCGGCCATCGCCGCGAGGTCGCGGGCGTTGGCTTCCAGCAGACTGTCGGTGTGCGTGCGGAGCAGCTGCGCGGCTTTCGTGACGGCGCGGCCCAGCGTCGCGGTGTCGGTCCGGGCCAGTTCGCTCCCGGCGCGGCGGGCGGCGGCGAAGAGGATTTCGTATTTCGTGTCCATTTTATTCCAAATATAGGTAATCGCAGTGAATCAGTGGCTTGAGGCCCTTGCGGCCCAGGTTGCGGCGTGCCGTGGCGCTGTCGCAGGAGATGCGGCCCACGCCCAGCGGTGCGCCTTCGGGCGAGAGGATGCGCACGATGTCGTCGCGTTCGAACTCCCCCTCGACGGCGGTGACCCCCACGGCGAGGATGCTTGCGGCCTTGCTCTGCGAAATGGCCGCCGCGGCTCCGGCGTCGAGATGCAGGGCCCCCTTGGCGAAGCCTTCGCTGCTGGCGATCCACTTCTTGACCCCCGAGGCGGGGCGGGGCGCCGCCTCGAAGCGCGTGCACACGACGTCGCGGTCCGTGAGGATCAGATCGGTCAGGATGCTGTCGCGGCGGCCGTTGGCGATCACGACCTCGATGCCCTCGCCCGCGGCGCGCGACGAGATGCGGCTCTTGGTCGTCATGCCTCCGCGGCCGCGCGAGGAGCGTGCGGTGTCGATATACTGCGAGAGGTCGCGGCCCGGGGCCACGCGGCGGATGACCTGCGATGCGGGATCGGCGGGCGAGCCGTCGTAGATGCCGTCGATGTTGCTCAGGATGACGAGCGCCTCGGCGTCCATCATCGCCGCCACGAGGCCCGACAGTTCGTCGTTGTCGGTGAACATCAGCTCGGTGACCGAAATGGTGTCGTTCTCGTTGACGATCGGGACGACGCCGGCGGCGAGCATCGCCTCCATGCAGTTGCGCTGGTTGAGGTATTGGCGCCGCGTGGAAAGGCTCTCCTTGGTGGTGAGCACCTGTCCGCAGACGATGCCGTATTCGTTGAAGAGGCCGTAGTAGCGGTTCAGCAGCTTCACCTGGCCCACGGCCGAGTAGAGCTGGCGGGCCGAAACGGTGTCGATGCGCCCGACCCGGGATTCGAGAATGCTGCGGCCCGAGGCCACGGCCCCCGACGAAACGAGGATCACCTCGACGCCCGCGCGGTAGAGTCCCGCGATCTGGTCCACGAGCGCCGAGATGCGCGTGGTGTCGGGACGCCCGTCTTCGCGGGTCAGCACGTTGCTGCCGATCTTGATGACGATGCGGCGGTATTTTTTCGATTCACACTTCATAATTCACAATTCAAAATCGCCTCGTCCGAACGAGCCGGTCCGGCCGCGTGCGACAAGCCTCCCCGCTCCCGTCATTGCGAGGAGCGTAGCGACGCGGCAATCGGATCAAGGTCGTGATCTCACAACGCGTTCCGCAGATTCCCGCGTCGGTCCTTCGGCCCTCCTCGGAATGACAATCCGATTTTCACGTTTCACCTTTCGTTTTAGGGTTCATATTTGTATCCCACGCCCTTGACCGTCACGATGCGTTCGTCGCCGATTTTCTGGCGCAGCTTGCGGATGTGGACGTCGATCGTGCGGTCGCCCACGACCACCTCCGTACCCCAGATTTTGGCGTAGATCTCCTCCCGCGGGATCAGCCGCCCCGGCGACGAGCAGAGCAGGTCGAGCAGCGCGAACTCCTTGCGCGGCAGCGCGATCTCCCGCCCGTCGCGGATCACCGTGTAGCGGTCGCGGTCGACCGTGATGCCCGGGGCCGGGGGTGCGGCGGGGACCGCGTCGGCGTCGATGCGCTTGAGGATCGCCTGCACGCGGCTCACCAGCAGCTTCATCTTGATCGGCTTCGTGAGATAGTCGTCGGCCCCCACGCCGAAGCCCGCCAGCTGCTGCTGCTCCTCGCCCAGCGCCGAAAGGAAAACCACCATCGTGTCCTTGAGCACGGGGTTTTCGCGGATGGCCCGGCAGGTCTGCGCCCCGTCCATCACCGGCATCATCATGTCGAGCAGGATCAGGTGCGGACGGCATTCGGCTGCCTTTTCGAGCGCCTCGGCGCCGTTCTGGGCCGTGAAAACTTCGTAACCCTCGCGGACGAGGTTGTAACGGACGAATTCGAGGATGTCGACCTCGTCGTCGACCAGCAGGATGCGATGACTCATGGTTGCGGTTTCAGGTTCGGCGGCCCGTCGCGGGGCCGTCATGCGGATTACTTTGCGAAGATAGTGATTTTCCGGCGAAAAATCCAATTAATTGTCGTACCTTTGGCCTTTCAAATATTTCTGTATGACCAACGAAGCTGATTTCAGCACATTGGGCCTCAGCGAGCAGATGCTCGAAGCGGTCCGCGCAAAAGGGTTCGAAACTCCCACATCCATTCAACGACTCACGATTCCCCGCCTCCTTTCCGGCGAAAACGACATCATCGCACAATCCCAGACCGGCACGGGCAAAACCGCCGCTTTCGGGCTCCCGATACTCCAGCAGACCGAACATTCGGCCGACGGGGTGCAGGCCGTCATCCTCGTCCCGACGCGCGAACTGGCGGTGCAGGCCGCCGAGGAGCTGCTGAGCTTCAACGCCGGGCGGAGGCTTTCGATCACGGCCATCTACGGTGGGGCCGCCATGGGCGAACAGCTCCGACGCCTGTCGCGGGGCGTGGACATCGTCGTCGGGACCCCGGGACGGGTGCTGGATCACATCCGCCGCGGCACGCTCAAACTCGACAAGGTCCGCTTCCTGGTGCTGGACGAGGCCGACGAGATGCTCAATATGGGCTTCGTCGAGGACGTCGAGGAGATCATGAGCCATACGGGCGACGACCGCCGCGTGCTGCTCTTCTCGGCCACGATGCCCGAGCGGATCGTCCGCCTGTCGGAGGCCTACATGCGCAATACGGAGATGCTGCGCATCGAGTCGCAGCACCTGACCGTCGATCTGACCGACCAGATCTATTTCGAGGTGCGCGAGGCCGACAAGTTCGACGCCCTGACGCGCATCATCGACATCGAGACGGATTTCTACGGCATCGTCTTCTGCCGCACGAAGATCGGCGTGGACGAGGTGGCGACGCGCCTCGCGGCGCAGGGATACGCCGCCGAAGGGCTGCACGGCGACGTGTCGCAGGCCCAGCGCGAGAAGATCCTGCGCAAGTTCCGCGACAAGGCGGTCAACATCCTGGTGGCCACCGACGTCGCCGCGCGCGGCATCGACGTGTCGAACCTTTCGCACGTCATCAACTACTCGCTGCCGCAGGATTCGGAGAGCTATGTTCACCGCATCGGCCGCACGGGCCGCGCCGGGCGCGAGGGTACGGCCATCACCTTCATTTCGGGCGCCGAGCTGCGGCGTTTCAACTGGATGATGCGCGACATCAAGGCCGACATCAAGCGCGAGACGCTTCCTTCGCCGCAGGACATCGTGGCGATGAAGCGCGCCAAGATCAAGGACGACCTGCGGGAGATCGTCGAAAGCGAGGCGTATGCCGATTATGCCGACTATGCCGCCGAACTGCTCGAAACCTATGCGCCCGACGTGGCGCTGGGGGCTCTGCTCCGGCTGGCGTTCCGCAGCGAGCTCGACCAGAGCAACTACCCCGAGATCCGTTCGTTCTCGGTCGACCGCAAGGGCAAGACCCGGCTGTTCCTGACCCTGGGAGGGCGCGACGGCTATTCGGGACGCAAGCTGGTCGAGATGCTCAAGCGCAAGTGCGGACTGAGGGACAAGAATATCGACGACGTGCGCGTCTTCGAGAACTATTCGCTGGTGAGCGTGCCGTTCAGCGACGCCGAGAGCGTCGTGAGCCGGCTCAACGCCTCGGGCGGACGCCGCCGCATCGCCCGGATCGACCGCGAGGATGCGGCCGGCGGGGCGAAGCCGGAGCAGGACGAATCACGTCCCGAAAGG
>CATKXN010000022.1 GCA_949840605.1 uncultured Alistipes sp. | reverse complement strand
GGCCCGGATCACCACCGTCACCGACATCGGCCCGTGGGCGCCGAAGACCAGCGCCTGCTCGATGTCGGCGGTCTTCGAAGGCCCCGACATGAAACACCCGTAGCCGAAATCGCCGACCTCGGGGCGCACGACCGCCTCGTGCATGGTATCCACGATCGCATCCTTCGGGATGACGATCACGAGCGCCTCGGCCCCGAAATAAAGGGCCTTGTGGCGGATGTCCTGCGCGATCCACACCGCACCGTTCTCCGCGACGCCGAACGCCCCCGTCACGACGCCCAGATCGACATCGACCAGTTCGCGCGCATCCTCCACGGCGTCGGGGTCGAGCGTGGCGATGGTCACGTCGGGCATCGCCGAAGCGATCGTCCGCGCATCGGGGTAACAGCGGCGGATCACCTCGTCGAGCGTTTCGTCGGGCGCCATCCGCACCGCCCGGCCGCCGGCGGCCTCGAGCCGTTCGGAGAACGTCGCCGCGGGATCGTCGAAGCGCTGGGGCGTGAAATCCGTCGCGGGATAGGGATATTCGGGCATCCCGTCGGCCGAAAGTTTTTTCAGTATTTCGTCTTTGCTATTCATTGCTTTGCTTTTTTTACCGCTTTTCCCCATCCGGCGGTCGTTGCCGCCGTCTCCGGAGTCGGTTGCCAATCCGACCCACCCCTAAATCCCCGCCCCAGGCAGGGACTTTGTGCCGCTTTGCGGCAAAAAGGCGATGCGAAACGCGGTATTACTTATTTTCCTTTTTCCACCATCCATTGAACGTCTCCGGGGCGAAGGGCGGCATGGCGCGACCGGGGGCGCTCCACGGGTTCAGTCCGTTTTCAAGGACGAAGCGCGGCAGTTTCTCCGCCGCACGGGCCAGGGCGATGCCGCCGTAGAATCGCCGCCGCCCGCCCATGACGAAGTCCATGCCCTTGACCGTGAGTTTCTTCACCGGATCGGCCAGGTGCATCCCGTCCAGCTGCTGCCGCCACATGTAGATCTGCTCCCCGAGGTCGATCTGCGCCGGGCAGACGTCCGAACAGGAGTAGCAGAGCGAGCAGGCCGAGACGTTGCCGTGATACAGCTTCGGCGAACGCAGCATCCCGAGGTTGATGCCCAGCGGTCCGGGAATGAAATAGGAATAGGTATAGCCTCCCGAACGGCGGTAGACCGGGCAGGTGTTCATGCAGGCCCCGCAGCGGAGGCATTTGAGCATGTTGCGGTGCGCGGCATCGGCCAGCCATTCGGAACGGCCGTTGTCGACCAGGATGACGTGTATTCGTTTCCCCGGGGCGGGACGGCGGTAGAGCGAGGTGTAGGTCGTGACAGGCTGCCCGGTGCCCGAGCGGGCCAGCAGGCGCGTGAAGACCGCCAGCGACGCCATGTCGGGGATCACCTTTTCGATCCCCATGATGGCGATGTGCAGGTCGGCGAACGAGGTGCCCAGATCGGCGTTGCCCTCGTTGGTGCAGACGGCCAGCGCCCCCGTGGAGGCCACGGCGAAATTGACGCCCGTCATCGAAACGTCGGCCCCGAGGAATTTCGGTCGCAGGGCCTTGCGGGCCGCATGGGTCAGGTACGTGGGGTCGCAGTTGCCCGGTTCGGTGCCCATCTCGCGTTCGAAAAGCGCCCCGACCTCCTCGCGCCGCACGGCGATCGCCGGCAGGACGATGTGGCTGGGCGGCTGGTGCAGCAGCTGCATGATCCGCTCCCCGAGATCGCTCTCCACGGCATCGACACCCCGTTCGCGCAGATAGGGCGTCAGCCCGCACTCCTCCGAAAGCATCGACTTGCTCTTGACGAGGTTCGTGCCGCCGTGCTCCCGAACCAGCTGCCAGACCGTCGCGTTCATCTCGGCAGCGTCCTTCGCCCAATGGACCGTCATGCCGTTGGCCGCGGCATTGCGCTCGAACTCGCAGAGGTAGTGCCCCAGACGGCTCAGGGTGTGGCGTTTGATCGCGGACGACAGACGCCGCAGTTTCTCCCACTCGGGGACGGTCATCATCATCCGGTCGCGCTTTTCGCGCACGGCGTACAGCGCCTTGTCGTGCCAGGCCATGCGTTCGGCGTCGGCGACGAACCGTTTCGCGGCTTCGGAATGGGTGCTCATAGCTTCGAATTGAGGATTTCAACGATATGGAGGGTCTTCACCGGCAGTTTCTCGCGGTCGATGATCCCCTGCATGTGCATCAGGCACGACGAATCGGCCCCGGTGATGTACTCGGCCCCGGTGGCGATGTGCCGCCGGACCTTGGCGCGCCCCATAGCCGCCGACACGGCGTTCTCCTCGACGGAGAACATCCCGCCGAAACCGCAGCACTCGTCGCGCCGTTCGGGTTCCGCCACCTCGACGCCCTCGACCAGCGCCAGCAGGTCGCGGAGCTTCGAACGGTAGGGAACGTTCATCTCGCTGGGCGACGAAAGCCCCATCTTGCGCACCCCGTGGCAGGAGTTGTGCAGGCTCACGCGGTGCGGGAAACGGGCGTCGAGCCGCGCGGGACGCACCACGTCGTGCAGGAACTCGCAAATCTCCCAGATGCGCGCGTCGACGCACGCATGCTCCCTGTAATTGTCCAGCAGCCGCGGGTAACCCTCGCGCACAAAGACCACGCAGCTGGCCGACGGCCCCACGACGTAATCGTATTTTTCGAACAGCGCATTCATGCGTTCCGCCAGCGCCTTGGCGTCCTTTTCGAACCCCGCATTGGCCATCGGCTGGCCGCAGCAGGTCTGATCGAGCGGGTATTCGACCTCGCAGCCGACCTTGCGCAGCAGCTCGTATGACGCCCGCCCCACCTGGGGATACACCGCATTGATGTAACAGGGAATGAACAATCCGACCTTCATCTGTCTTCTATTTTAACACCCAACCAAACCACACCAAAGATACGGATTTTTTCCGGAATCCGTGCATGACAGGGGCTTTCCGACCGCTAAATTACAAAAAAAGAGGGCCCGGTATGCCGGTCCCTCCCCGTTTCGGGCGCATTTTCTATTCGATATCGATCTGCCGCGCGGCGGAAGCGGCCTCCGTGACCTTGCGTTTCGGGATTTCGATGGTCATCACGCCGTTCTCGACCCGGGCCGAGATCTTGTCGCGCTCGACGTTGTCGGGCAGCAGCAGGCTCTGCTGGAACTGCGTGTAGGAGAATTCCCGGCGCAGGTAGGTGCCCTTGTGCTCCTTGTCCTCCTCCTTGGTCTCGTTCTTCTTCTCCATCGAGATGGTCAGTTCGTTATCCTCGTTGAGATGCACCTTGAAATCCTCCTTGGTCATGCCCGGAGCCGCCACTTCGACCTTGTATTCGTCGTCGTTCTCCAGGATGTTGACGGCCGGAGCCGTGGTGTTGCGTCGTTCGACAAGCCAATCGTTTCCCAGAAAATCATTGAAAATGCTCGGCAGCCAGTTCTGATTACGTCTTGCAGGTACCATAGTTGTGTCCTCCTTGAAATTATTTTTGGTTTAACATTCGTTTCCCGTCTTTCGCCCCGACCGGAGCGGAATCATATGCGGAGGGTCAAATCATGTGCCATACAACGGATAAATGAAAAATCGTCCCCTGCGGAACGACTTTATAACAACATTTGTTTACATTTGCAACATGGACAAAGAATTGATATTCCGGCAGGCGGCACCCCGCGAGGTGCCTTTCATCATGCAGATCATCCGTCAGGCGCAGGCCCGGATGCACGCGGCAGGCAGCCGCCAGTGGCAGGACGGATATCCCGCCCCGGGACATATCTCAGCGGATATCGGACGCGGATGCGGCTACGTGCTGTGCAGGCCCGGCGCCAGGGAACGTCACGCCGTCATCGCCTACGGCGCGGTGGTGTTCGATGGCGAACCGGCCTACGAAGACCTCGAGGGCGAATGGCTTACCGACGGACCTTACGTGGTGGTGCACCGCATAGCCGTCGCCGACGGCGAACGGGGCAAAGGCGTGGCGTCGGAGTTCCTGCGCCGTGTGGAGGAGATGGCCCGGGAGCGGGGCGTCGGCGCATTCCGCATCGACACCAACCACGACAACCGCCCCATGCTGCGGCTGCTCGAACGCACGGGGTTCACACCCTGCGGAAAGATCGTCTACCGAAGCGGCGAACGGCTGGCGTTCGAAAAAGCGATCTGAGGCGGCGTCCGCTGTGCGACGCGCGTCAGGGCTGTGCCGGCGACTCCGGGTTCGCGACGGGGGCGGACTGCACGCCGAGCGGACCGGCCGCCGCGGGACGCGCGGTGACGATGCTGTCGACGATGAATTTCGTGAATCCCCGCCAGGGCAGCGCGCCGAAATACTCGCGGTAGTGCAGTTCAAGGGTCTTGCCGCCCTGCAGCATCAGTTCGCGGGCGAGCGCTTCGTCCTCGACCGAAAATTCGAATTCATACGACTGGATCGACCCGGCGGCCTTCGAGCGGATGCCCGTCTGGATCAGTTTGCCCTCGTAGGTCTTGAAGACCAGCCCCTTGTACACGACGTAGTTCAACTCCCCGCTCTTCACGCCTTCGCCGAAGACGAAGTAGAAGCGGAAATAGATGAACACGGCCAGCCCGACGGCAACCAGGACCGTGATGATGCCCCAATATTTTTTCATAACTGTTCTGTTCGGCCGCATGCGGCGGCATTTCACCACAAAGGTACTAAAAAGCCGGACCGTTCCAAAATCGAAGCGCATACCGAGCTGCGGAACGTTCCGGCGCATAAATGTGTCGTTACGACACCAAAGGTAGTGAAAAGCACGACCGTTTCAAAACCGAAGAGCATACCGAGTTGCGGAACGTTCCGGAGGATAAACGTGTCGTTACGACACCAAAGGTAGCAAAAAGCACGACCGTTTCAAAACGAAATAGTATCTTTGCGGGAAACATCGGTCATGGTCTGGGAAACGATCGACATAACGACGGACGCGGGCGAAACGGTGCGGGCGCAGGCGCCCGTGATCGTCTCGGCAAGCCGCGCCACGGATATTCCGGCATTTTACGCCGACTGGTTTTTCGACCGGCTGGAGAAAGGTTATTCCGCCTGGACGAATCCGTTCAACGGCGTGAAATCGTACATCTCCTACGCCCGGACGCGGCTGGTGGTCTTCTGGTCGAAAAATCCCCGTCCGCTGCTTCCGCATCTGGAAAAACTGCGCGAAAAGGGCATCCGGTGCTACCTCCAATACACGCTCAACGACTACGAAGCCGAAGGTCTCGAACGCGGCGTGCCTCCGCTCGACGAACGGATCGAAACCTTTCTGCGTTTTTCGGAACAGTTGGGCAAAGAGCTGGTCATCTGGCGGTTCGACCCGCTGGTCCTGACCGACCGGATCGGCGTGGAGGAACTGCTCCGCAAAGCGGAACGGATCGGCGACCGGCTCCGCGGGCATACCGAAAAGTTGGTTTTCAGTTTCGCGGACATCCGCGCCTACCGCAGTGTGCAAAGCCGGCTGCGGAGGAATGAAATCCCCTGCCGCGAGTTCGACGAACGGCAGATGCTCGACATGGCGGCCGGGCTGGCGGAGCTGAACGGAAAGTGGGGCTATACGCTGGCCGCGTGCGGCGAACGGATCGACCTGTCGCAGTTCGGCGTCCGGCGCAACAAATGCATCGACGACGAACTGATCGTCCGGCAATTCGCCGACGATCCGCTGCTGACGGACTTTTTGGGCATAAGCCGGGGCGGATTGTCCGGTCCGGAAACATCCGTCCGAAAAAATGCGAAAGACAAGGGCCAGCGGCCTTTCTGCGGCTGTGTCGCCAGCAAGGACATCGGCGAATACGACACCTGCCCGCACGGGTGCGTCTACTGCTATGCCAACCGCTCCGGCGGAAAGACTTCCGAAAATTACCGTCTGCACCGAACCCGTCCCACCGCCGAAACGATCACCGGAAAATAGCCGCCGTCACTCCTCACCGAAGTCGAACCGCAGCTGCACGCACCCCTCGCCGAAATCCGGGGCGTTGCCTACCGTGACCCCGATGAGTCGGATTCGGTGGCCGCCGAAATCGACCCCCGCTAGCAGTTCCCCGGCGACGAGGCGCAGTCCGTCGCACGAATCGACCGCGGCGGTAAGGGTCCGCGACCGCGTGATCTGGCGGAAATCGTCGAACTTGAGCTTCAGCACCACGGTCCGGCCCCGGAACCGGTGGCGCGAAAGCCGCCGCCACACCTCCT
The DNA here is from genome assembly GCA_949840605.1 of uncultured Alistipes sp. The sequence goes on along the minus strand of CATKXN010000022.1, from coordinate 22,326 downwards.
CGCAGACCTGTTCCAGCTCGCCGAGCAGCACCCCGCGGTCGGCGGTGTCGGCCCCGAAGGTCGTCTCGGCCCGAGCGACTTGCGGATGCGGTTCGGGACCACCGGACGCGGGTCGATTCCCCGGGCGTAGCCGTAGTAACTGTGTCCGGCCTTTCCGAAATGCCGGACCAGTTCCAGTTCCTCCCACTGCCGCAGGTCGGCGCCGGTGCGGATGCCCAGCGCATGCATCTTCTGGGCCGTGACCTCCCCGATGCCGAAGAAGCGTTCGACGGGAAGTTCCGCGACGAAGGTGTCGATCTCGTCCGGCGGAATGACGAACAGTCCGTCGGGCTTGCGGTAGTCCGATGCGATCTTCGCGAGCATCTTGTTGACGGAGATGCCCGCCGAAGCCGTAAGTCCGGTCTCGGCGCGGATGCGGTCCTTGATCTCCCGGGCCGCGAGCGTCGCCGAACGCAGGTGCGAAACGTCGAGGAAAGCCTCGTCCAGCGAGAGCGGTTCGACCAGTTCGGTATAGTCGTGGAAAATGTCGCGAATCTGCTGCGAAACGGCCTTGTAAACGTCGAAGCGCGCCGGCACGAAGATCAGCTCGGGACAGAGGCGCCTGGCCACCGCCGAAGAGATCGCCGAACGGACCCCGAACGGGCGGGCCTCGTAACTGGCCGTCGCAACGACGCCCCGCGGTCCGTCATATCCCACGGCGATCGGCCGCCCCCGGAGTTCGGGACGGTCGCGCTGCTCGACCGAGGCGTAGAAAGCGTCCATGTCGACGTGTATGATCTTGTTCTGCATCCCTGCAAAAATACAAAAGTAATGCAGGCGAAAACGGAAAGGCCCCCGGGCGTCGCATCCGGTAATTTTTCCGCAAAAAAGTGGCAGGCCGTATAACGGTCTGCCGTTTTTTTCGTGTCTTGACATAAACGACAAAGTTCTATGAAGCCGGACAAACAGACCTGGGACCTTCTGATCGGTGCGCTCAAAGGCTCGCTCGACGCCGCCGAAAAGTTCCGATTCAAAACGTGGATCGCCGAAACGGAAAACCGCCGTTTCTACGACAGCCTGACCCGCGTATGGCACGAAATACAGCAGCGGGCGGCAGATTACGAGCCCGACCGCGACAAATTGTGGCAGCAGCTGCAGCAGCGCATCGGCCCGCTCGAAAGCACCCGCCCGACGCGGCGGGAACCCCGCCGCCGTACATCCCTGCTGCGGACGGCCGCAGCCGTCGCGGCAGCCATCGCCGCAACCCTCTTCATCGCCCGTCCCGACCTGTTCCGTCCCGCCGCGTCTCTGGCCGAGCAGCAGCTCTGCGCCTTCGAGGGCAAGTCGCACGCCCGGCTTGCCGACGGTTCGACAGTCTGGCTCCACAGCGGCTCGACACTCACCTACAATAGCCGTTTCAACATCGCGGACCGTAACGTGAAACTGTGCGGCGAAGGATTCTTCGACATCGCCAAAGACCCCGTCCGTCCTTTCACCGTCGAAGTCGAAGGGCTGAAAGTCCGCGTCCACGGCACGAAATTCAACGTCCGCACCTCAGCCGCCGACAACACCGTTTCGGTCTCGCTGATCGAAGGGTCGGTTTCGCTCGACATCGGCAGCGGCAGCCACAGGCAGCTCCGCCCCGGAGAGATCGCCCGATACGACACCGGCACCCGCGAAATCGTCATCGAACGGGGCAACGTGGCGATGGAGTCGTGCTGGGCCGCCGGGAAACTCACCTTCGAGAAGCAGTCGCTGGGCGAGATATGTCGCTACATGGCCCGCTGGTACGACACCGAAATCCACATCGACCGGGCCATCGCACACGACTACGCCTATACGTTCACCATCACCAACGAACCGCTCGAAGAGATCCTGCGCATCATGAGCCGCATCAATCCCATCGTTTACACCTTCGCCAAAGACAACTCGGTCTCGATCTCCGAGCTCGAATAATTCCGTACGGACCCTAAAAACGAATGCCTATGAAGTGATCTCCAACCCGATTCCGACCTTCCCGCAGCGGCATCCGACCAATGCCCTGCAAACTTACCACAAACTTAAAACTTCCATTATGAAGCATTTCAGACTATTTGCAATCCTTTTGCTGCTGGTCGCAGGCAGCTCGACGATTGTATACGGCCAGGCGCAGGAGCCGACTCTCGACATGGAGTTTTCGGACATTCCGCTCGCCGAGGCCATATCCCGGATCGAGAAGAACAGCAAATACACGTTCTTCTACGACGCCCAACAGACCGATCTTACCCGGCGCGTGAGTCTCAAAGCCAGGCGGATGCCGATTTCTAAAGCCCTCCGCGAGATGCTCGCCCCGACCGGCCTCCGTTTCACCATCACCGAACGACAGATCGTGCTGATCCCGGCCCGCAAAACCCCGGCCAAATCCCGCACGATCGCAGGCGCAGTCTACGACTCGTCCGAAGCCCCGCTGGCAGGCGTCGCCGTCACGCTCGTCGGAGACAACGCCCGCGGCACGACAACCGCGGCCGACGGCCGTTTCTCGCTCGCGGTCCCCGACACCGACGTAACGCTCGGCTTCACCTATCTGGGTTATGTCGGCAAGCAAGTTCCCGTACCCGCCACGCAGAACAACCTGAAGGTATTCCTCACGGAGGACGCCGTGAACATGGAGGACGTCGTGGTCGTAGGCTACGGAACCCAGAAGAAGGTGAATCTCACGGGAGCCATCGCCACGGTGGATGAGAAGCAGCTGCAGAACCGCTCGGCTCCCTCGGTGGCCCACATGCTCCAGGGATCGGTTCCGGGACTCACGGTCTCGACCTCGTCCGGCCGCCCGGGCAATCCCGCATCGCTCAACATCCGCGGCATCACCTCGATCAACGGCGGATCGCCCCTGGTGCTGGTCGACGGAGCCGAAGGCGACCTGATGAAGATCAACCCCAACGACGTAGCCTCGATCTCGGTGATCAAGGACGCCTCGGCGGCAGCCATCTACGGTGCGCGCGCGGCGTTCGGCGTGGTACTCGTCACGACCAAAAGCGGCGATTCGTCGGGCAAAACCCGCATAACCTACAGCGGGCGCTGGGGCTGGAACGAACCCACGACCTCGACCGACTACGAAACCCGCGGTTACTACTCGGTCTATCTCAACGACCTCTTCTGGCGCTCCTACGCCGGAAACAACTACACGCGCTACACCGAGCAGGACATGACGGAACTTTGGGCGCGCCGCAACGACCGTACGGAGCATCCCGACCGTCCGTGGGTGAAAATCGACCAGCGCGACGGCCGCGACACCTATGTTTACTACGGCAACACCGACTGGTATCACTACCTGTTCAAGGACGAACATCCGAATACGAGCCACAGTATCTCGCTCTCGGGCGGCAACGACCGCGTAAACTACCTGCTTTCAGGCAGCTATTACAGCGAGGAGGGACTTTTCCGCCAGCATCCCGACAAACTGCAGAAGATCAATTTCCGGTCGAAAATCACGTTCGACATCAACAAGTGGCTAAAAATCAGCAACAACACCAGCTACTACAACTACAAGTACTTCTACCCGGGCCCGAGCGACGTGAACACGGCCTTCTCCTGGAGCACCGTACATGCCCTGGCTTCGTTCGTCCCGGTCAATCCCGACGGCACGAGCGTCTACAACACGTCGTTCTCGAACTATCAGATCATGGACGGCCTGCCCACGATACTCAACAAGGACGGCCATACCAACGACGACCACACGGACAACATGTCGACCACGACGGAGCTGACCTGGACCCCGGTCAAAGGGCTGGAGATCAAGGGTAACTTCACCTACATGTTCAACACCACGCGCTACACCAACCGTCAGGTCAACACCGAATACTCGCAGTATCCGGGCGAAATAAACACGCTCACGTCCGGAAAGATGGAGGACAACCTCTACGAAAAGAGCATGACCCACACCTACTACCAGGCCAACCTCTACGGCACGTTCGAACGCACGTTCGCCCGGGACCACAATTTCAAGGCGATGGTCGGCTTCAACTGGGAGACCAAGCACCTCAAAGACGTGGCGGCAACGGGTTACAACCTGCTCTCCGAAACGCTCAACGACCTGAATCTCGTGGGCCAGGGCTCCGACGGCGAAAAACGCATGGTGGTCGCCGGCGGCCAGAACGAATACGCCCTGATGGGCTTCTTCGGCCGTCTGAACTACGATTACAAAGGCAAATACCTCGTCGAGGCGAGCGGACGCTACGACGGCACGTCGCGCTTCAAACGCGGGCAGCGCTGGGGCTTCTTCCCGTCGTTCTCGCTCGGATGGCGCATTTCGGAAGAGGCGTTTTTCGACGGCATCCGCGACCAATTCAACAACCTCAAACTGCGTTTCTCGTACGGACAGTTAGGCAACCAGAACGTCGGTTACTACGACTACATCCGCAAGATCTCGATCGCCGACCAGAGCTACCTGTTCGGCGGCGACAAACCCACCACGGCGACCATCTCGGCCCCGGTGGCCTCGGACCTCTCCTGGGAGCGGAGCATCCACAAGAACCTCGGTCTGGACATGAGTTTCCTGAACAACCGTCTGGCGTTCTCGGCCGACCTCTACATCCGCGACACGAAGGACATGCTCACCGCGGGCATCGCGCTGCCGGCCACCTACGGCGCGTCGTCGCCGAAGATGAACAGCGCCGACCTGCGCACCAAAGGCTACGAACTCTCGCTCAACTGGCGCGACGAATTCCAGCTGCTGCGCCGTCCGTTCTCGTACAGCGTGACGCTGACCTTCAACGATTACATCACCGACATCACCAAGTTCGACAACCCCGAACGCACGTTCGCCAAAACCTATTACGAAGGCATGCGCTGGGGCGAGATCTGGGGTTACCGCATCGACGGGCTGTTCGCCTCGGACGAGGAGGCGCGCAGCTATCCCGTCGACCAGAAGGCCGTGAACTCGATCATCAACGCCTCGGCAGGCGCCGAAAAGGGACTCCGCGCCGGCGATATGAAGTTCCGCGACCTGGACGGCGACAACGAGATCACCCTCGGCAAGAATACGGTAGACGATCCGGGCGACCGCGAGATCATCGGCAACAGCCAGCCGCGCTACCACTACGGGGCCACTCTCGCACTGCAGTGGGCGGGCATCGACTTCTCGATCTTCTTCCAGGGAATCGGCCGCCGGGACTGGTATCCGGCAGCCAATGCGCTGGCATTCTGGGGCCCTTACGCACGTCCCTACGCGACTTACATCCCCAAGAACTTCGTGCGTGAAATCTGGTCGGAGGAGAATCCGAACTCCTATTTCCCGCGTCCGCGCGGTTATACCGCCCTGCAGGGAACCAACCGCGAGCTGACGGCCGTCAACGACCGTTATCTGCAGAACATCGGCTACTGCCGCCTGAAAAACCTCACGGTGGGCTACACGCTGCCCAGACAATGGACCCGCAAGGCGCTGATCGAAAGCCTGCGCATCTACTTCACGGGCGAAAACCTCTTTACCTGGTCGGGCATCCACTCGAACTACATCGACCCCGAGATGGCCGCCACGAACGGCAATCTGCGCCTCTACCCCTGGCAGCGGACCTACATGTTCGGCGTGGACGTCACCTTCTAACCGCTAAAACGAGACACCCATGAAAAAGATTCTAACGATACTGACCGCAAGCTGCGTCCTGACGCTCGCCTCGTGCGAGGACTGGCTCGACAAATATCCGCTGGCGCAGATGTCGCCCGAGACCTTCTTCTCGAACGAAAACGAGCTGCAGGCTTTCAGCAACACATTCTATACGATCTTCCCCGGCGACGGCCTCTACAACGAAGGCTACGACAACATCGTGAAAAACGAAATCGCCGCCGAAATGCGGGACGGCCGCACCATCCCCGCGTCGGGCAGCGGCTGGACGTGGACCGACCTGCGCAAGTTCAACACGCTGCTCGAATATTCGGGCAACTGCAAGGATACCGACGTCCGCAACCGTTACGACGCCGTAGCCCGGTTCTTCCGCGCCTATTTCTATTTCGAAAAGGTGAAGCGCTTCGGCGACGTCCCCTGGTACGCCAAGCCCCTCGGCTCGGCCGATCCCGAACTCAAACGGCCCCGCGACTCGCGCGAATACGTCATGCAGCGCATGATCGAAGACATCGACTTCGCCGTCAGGCACCTGCCGGCCCAGCGCGACGCCTACCGCGTGACGAAATGGACCGCCCTGGCCCTCAAATCGCGCTTCTGTCTCTTCGAGGGCACGTTCCGCAAGTACCACGGCATCGACGGCTACGAGCACGACTGGAAATGGTATCTCGAACAGGCCGCCGACGCTGCCGAGGAGTTCATCACCAACAGCGGCTACTCGCTCTACACGGCGACCGGCACGGCCACCAGCTACCGCGACCTGTTCGCCTCGGAAAACGCCCAGAACACGGAGATCATCCTGGCCCGCGACTACAACTCGGCGCTGGGCGTCTTCCACAACGCCAATTTCTACACCATCAGCGCCTCGTTCGGCAAACCGGGCATGACGCGCAAGATCGTCGACAGCTATCTGATGGCCGACGGTTCGCGGTTCACGGACAAGGCCGGCTGGGAAACCATGGAATTCAAGCAGCAGTGTGCGAACCGCGACCCGCGTCTGGCCCAGACCATCCGCACGCCGGGTTACACGCGCATCGGAGCCACGGCGAAACTGGCGCCGGACCTGGCGAATTCGATCACCGGCTACCATATCGTCAAATTCGTCGCCGGAACCGCGCAGGACGCCTACAACAAATCGTTCACCGACCTGCCGATCTTCCGCTCGGCGGAGGTGTACCTCAATTACGCCGAAGCCAAGGCCGAACTGGGAACCCTGACGCAGGAGGACATCAACCTGTCGGTCAAACGGCTGCGCGACCGCGCGGGCATGCCCAACCTGATCCTCGACGACGCCAACGCCGCCCCCGACCCCTATCTGTCGGCCGCGAAGACCGGCTATCCCAACGTCACGGGTCCGAACAAGGGTGTGATCCTCGAAATCCGACGCGAACGCACCGTCGAACTGGTCATGGAGGGATTCCGCTACTACGACATCATCCGCTGGAAAGAGGGCAAAACGTTCGAACAACCGCTGCTGGGCCTTTACATCCCGTCCAAGGGCGAGTACGACATCGACGGCGACGGGAAGCCCGACGTCTATTTCGCCGCCAAAGGCGAGACGCCGTCGACCGCGGCCAAGCTGACGCTGGTGATCGACCAGGACATCCTCTTCTCCGACGGCGACCACGGTTATATCGCGCCGCACAAGAACAATCCGGGCGTCTGGAACGAAGCCCGCGACTACTTCTATCCGATTCCGACCGACGACCGTTCGCTGACAGGCGGCGCCCTGACCCAAAACCCCGGATGGAACGACGGACTGGATTTTTAACCGAAAAACAACCCTAAATATGTTGAAACTCATGAAAAAATACCTGATGACCCTGTCGCTGCTCGGACTGGCGTTCAACGCCGCGGCATGTATGGAAAACGAACCGTTCTACGACCCCGAGATCCCGCCCCACGTCTCGGTCGACAACTCCAAAGGCGAGGGCGTCACGCGGCTGGTAACCTACAATGTCGGCGTCTTCAACAAATACGTCAAGGACGACTACCAGCTCATCGCCGACATGATGAAGGAGATCGAAGCCGACGCCATCTGCATGAACGAGCTCGACAACAACACCAACCGTACACGCCACGTCTATCAGCTCAAACATTTCGCCTCCCTGATGGGCAGCTGGGATTTCGAATACGGAGCAGCCATGCCTTACGACGGCGGCGAATACGGCGAGGGCGTAACCACCCGCGAGAAAGCCGTGAAAAAATTCTCGGTGGCCCTGCCCAAGGGCGTGGGCGCCGAACCGCGCGTACTGGTGGTCATGGAGATGAAGGACTATGTGATCTGCACCTCGCACCTCGACCACGTTTCGACCGAAGCCCAGGTGGGACAGGTGGAACTGATCACCCGAACGATGAAAGAACGATACGGCGACTCCGGAAAGCCCGTCTTCCTCGGAGGCGACATGAACGCCACACCGAACTCGGATACCGGGAAGCTCCTCCAGAACGACTGGGAAGTGCTGACCATCACCGGATTCGGAACCTTTCCGTCGAACAATCCCACGAAGTGCATCGACTTCATCATGCAGCTCAAGGGAACCCCGAAATGCGAAGTCGTAGGCTCGCAGATCCTGCGCTGGTTCAGGTCGGGCGACGTCACGAAGGCTTCGGACCACCTGCCGGTGATGCTCGACATCAAACTCCCGGCCAAACAATAACAGAGTATCCACAACCGATAACGAACACGACTTATGAAACGATACGCTTCCATCCGTCTCCTGGCGGCCGCCGCACTGCTGATCGCGCTGGGCGGCTGCAAGGACGACGACGGGGGATCGGGGCTGAACGGACCGGCGGTCCTGGCGATCCAGAACGCCGGGAACGAACCGCTGGCGGTTTCGCTGCTCGAACCCAAAACCCAGACCGTCGATATCCGGGCCGTCGCCCGGTCGGTCAGCGCCGAGAACCTCACGGTGACCTTCAAGGTCGACCGCACGCTGGTCGAGGCCTACAACAAAGCCCACGGCACGTCCTACGAAATCGTACCCGCCGAAGCCTATGAATTCTCGAAAAAAGAGGTGATCCTGCCCCGCTACAACGACGTTTCGTCGACGGCACAGATAACCCTCAGCAGCGAGATGATGCCCGACGGCGAACAGTACCTGCTGCCGGTCGCCATCGACGAAATCAAGGGCGACGCCGGGGCGCAGACCTCCGACGAGGGCGGCGTCTACTACATCCTCTTCAACAAGCGCGTACTGCCGCCCGCCGAGCTGCTCGACCGCACGGGCTGGAAAGTGATCCACTGCACCTCGGAGTGCACCCCCGGCGAAGGCACTCCCAAAACGGGTTGGGCCAAGGATGTGCTCGACGGCAACCCGGTGAGCTATTGGACCTACAATTGGAAAGCATCCGTCGGTCCGGTGGTCTACGTTCCGTTCTATTTCGTCTTCGACATGGGCCGGGAAGTGACCGTGCGCGGCGTCCGCATCACGGCCCGCACGAAAGCCGACGGCGCCCTGAACAATCCTCCGGGCGACATCACGATCGAAACAGCCAGGACCATCACGGGCGACGGCATGGAGAACGACGCGGACTGGACGTACGGCGAACGGTTCACCGGCACGAGTCCCGACGGGGCGTTCATGTCCCATTCGCTCTACAACTCGGTCTATCTGGGCGAAATCCAGCGGGCACGCTACATCCGCTTCACGCTCCACATGTCGTGGAACAGCGGATCGAGCGTAAGGCCGATTCCGATGACCTACAAGGGCGGCTGCTTCGCCGAATTCGAAGTCTGGGGCAACCTCGAAGAGCTGGACCTCGACTGACATCACTCCGCCTGCGGGAATTCTCCCGCAGGCGGTTTTAATCCACCTAATCCCGACCGATGAAACACATCATCCTATTTCTCATTGCCTTGTTGTCCGCCGCGACGCTCAGCGCCCGGAACATCGACATCATTCCACGCCCCGAATCGCTCGTCCCGGGAAAGGGACACTTCCGCATCACCGCCAAAACCGCGATCGGAGCCCTTCCCGAACTCCGGCGCCCCGCCGAGCTGTTCGCCGCCGACATCGAACCCGTCGTCGGGCACCGCCTGCCCGTGGCCGACAAGGGGGCCGTCGCCCTCACCGTAAACGATGCGCTGCAACCCGAAGAATACACGCTCACGGTCACGCCCAAGGCCATCCGCATAAGCGGAGGTTCCCCGCAGGCCGTATTCCATGCCTTGCAGACGCTACGTCAGCTCGTCGCTCCCGACGGAACCGTCCCCGCCGTCGAGATCGCCGACAAACCCTGCTTCGCGCATCGCGGGGGAATGCTCGACTCCGGCCGCCATTTCTGGACCGTCGACGAGGTGAAACGCTTCATCGACCTGCTCGCCCTGCACAAGCTGAACCGCTTCCACTGGCATCTGACAGAGGACCAGGGATGGCGCATCGAGATCAAACGATACCCGCTGCTCACTCAGGTCGGCTCCCTGCGCAAAAAGACCCTTATCGGGTACTACGACCGGAAAAACCCCGAACGGAACCGCTACGACGCAACGCCCTACGGAGGTTTCTACACCCAGGACGACATCCGCGGCATCGTGGCCTATGCCGCAGAACGCTATATCGAGGTGATTCCCGAGATCGACATGCCCGGGCACATGCTCGGGGCGCTGGCCGCCTACCCTGCTCTGGGATGCCGCGGAGAGGGATACGAGGTATGGACCCATTGGGGAATATCCAAAGACGTGCTTTGTGCGGGGAAAGAGGCGACCTTCGAATTCGTGGAGAACGTACTGGAAGAGGTTCTCGGGCTCTTCCCCTCGAAACTCATACACATCGGAGGCGACGAGTGTCCCAAAGACCGCTGGAAGGAGTGTCCGGCCTGTCAGAAACGCATCCGCGAAGAGGGGCTCGCAAACGAAGACGAACTGCAGAGCTATTTCATGCACCGCGTCGAAAAGTGGCTTCACAAGCACGGCCGCGAACTGATCGGATGGGACGAGATCCTGCGGGGAGGAATTTCGGAATCGGCCGTAATCATGGCATGGACCGACCAGTTCCGGGGCACCGAGGCCGCGAAAAAGGGAAACCGCGTCATCATGACCCCGAAGTGGAACTGCTATCTCGACTACGCGCAGACATCGCACCCCGAAAAGCTGGAACCCATAGGGCCGACCCGCTACCTCTCCATGAGGCAGGTATACCGGCTCGATCCCTACGACCGGCTGAAACCCGCCGAGTACGGCAACATCCTCGGTATTCAGGGCAACGTATGGACCGAATATATCGCGGATTTCGGGCATGTGCAGCGAATGACCCTGCCGAGGATGGCGGCTATAGCCGAAATCGCCTGGGCATACGACCGCAAGGATTACGACGATTTCCGGCGCCGGGCGAAGCGATTGCTGCCGGGACTTTACCGGAACGCCGGCTTCGAATACTCCGATTTCTTTTTCCAGGACATCGAATAGCACCGTTATGGAAGAGCGGGCCGCACCCTATCCTGCGGTCCGCTGTTTTCTTCCGGAAATCACTACCTTTGTGTTTTTGAATGACACATGCCGAATAACGAATACGACCTGCAATTGTGGCGACGCATCGCCGAAAGGAGGGGGGGGGGAATTTCTGCCTTCCAGGAGTTGTTCGACCGCTATTATGCGCCATTGTGTCGGTTCGCGGAGTTCTGGATTCGGGACAGCACATCGGCTGAAGAGGTTGTGCTCGACGTTTACACCCATATCTGGCTGCACGCTGCCAAATTGCGGGTCACGACCTCGGTCAGGGCCTACCTGTTTCGGGCCGTGCGGAACCGGTCTCTCAATCATATCCGCGACAATCGGTTTTCCTACGTTCCGTTCGAAGAACTCGGGGATGTTTTCGCAGGTCCCGTGGAATCGCAGATAGAGACCGAGGAATTGCAGCAGCTGGTCGCCGAAGCCGTTTCCCAACTTCCCGACCGCTGCCGGGAAGTGTTCCTCAAAAGCCGCAGCGAAAAGCTCTCCAACGCCGAAATAGCCGTCCGGATGCAAATTTCCGTCAATACCGTTGAAGCGCAGATGAGAAAGGCATTGAAGTATTTACACAAATTACTCATCAAAGGATAAACAGGATCTTTATCGTTGTGCTCATGGGTAAAACACTGGGTAAAACAAACCCTGTTTTTCGACCGTTTTACACCAAAAATCTACGACTTGCATTTCTGCAAGTCGTAGATTTTTAAGTGGTACCACCAGGAATCGAACCGGGGACACAAGGATTTTCAGTCCTTTGCTCTACCAACTGAGCTATGGCACCATCCGCAGAGCGATTAAACTCTGTTGCAACTGATTACGAAACTCGATCTTTCTTCTGACACCCGACCTTTTCAGTTCGGTTTACGATGTGGTTTACACGGTCGCTTGCAAAGAACAATCCCTATTTCGGTTTCATTGCGAGTGCAAAGGTAAGCAAATTTCTCGAACTTGCAAAAGTTTCCCGTAAAAATTACAACTTTTCTGCCACCAAACATTCATACAACCGCGATCAGCACCTTTTTCCACCGCATCGGAAGTCCCTTTTTCATATTCCGCCGCACCCGGATAATCGGACAGCCGAAACATACATAAAAAGCCCTCTTGTGCAAGGTTGATTGCACAAGAGGACCGGGATTGAAGGTTCCTTTACAGGCCCCGAACGGTTACAGCAACACCTTCCGGGCCGAACGAGACGAATTTACCGCCACGGCATCCCCCTTGACGGACTCGGGAATTGCCGCGCGCTTGTAGACACTCACCTCTCCGAGCGAAGCGTCGCTTGTCATCGTGAGCGTATTGCCCGTCTCATCGAACGAAATTTCATACGAAGGGCTCCTCAACGGGCTGTTGTCGCTGTATCTGCCCGAAAAGACATGGTCTCTGAGCTGGTAGGTTCCCGCATATCTTTCGTACTCAACCGTTTCGATCCGCTGATAGATTTCAAACACTCCTCCGGCAGTGAACGATATATAGGCGTCGAAATCGGAGGTTGCCGACCCGACCCACGATACCAGGTGCCATTCGCCTTCGAGCTGCCTGGCCAGCGGCGAATCATTTTCCTTGTCATCCGAGCAGCCTGCCAAAAAGCACAAACCGAGGACGGCGAACAGGGTATATAGCGTCTTTCTCATAGTCTTTTTGAATATTTTTATTATAACCAACCTCCGTTTGCATTTTCTCCCGCACGGGCGATGACGGCAAATTCCTTGGTTACGGTCTGACCGCCCATCACCTCGTCGTCGCCGAGATTTTCACCTCCGGCGACGGCCCTGACCGTTATCTTGGCGGTGCCGGGTTTCGTACAGCGGATTTGCAGCTTGCCGTAGACCATCTTGGGGGCCTCCGTCACGCCGAGCCGGGCCCTGTCTTCCGGGGTCATGGTCACGGAGAGATAAGTCAGGCCCGAAGCTCCGCCGCCGAAATATTTCGTCAGCGGAATGAGCTGGCCGGCGCCGATTTTCACCCCGAGGCACGGTGTTCCTTCGATCTGCATGAGCAGTTGGTAGGCGTCGATGGCGCCGGTGCCCATTTTACCGTAGTAGTCGTTCAGATTGATGGTCTTCAGCGACTCTTTCGTTCCGTCGAGGTAGTAGTTGATGTCGTTCACCGAAGTGAGCAGCATCGACTTGAATTCGTCGAGGCTGAAATGCCTGCCCTTCTTCAGCGCATAGGAGAGTCCCAGCGCCGCAACGCCCGAAACGTGCGGGCAGGCCATCGACGTACCCTGCATGTACCCGTAGTCTTCGCCCTCGAAATCGGCCAGTTCGGAAGGCACCGTCGAGAGGATCTGGCTCGAGGCTTTGTCGGTCGAGATCGCCGCATCGCCGCCCGGAGCCGCGATATTGCAGCCGGGACCGTAATTGGTGTAGTAGGCCGGCAGGAAGTCGGGCGAGAAGGAGGTCACCGAAATATAATCCCTGTAACCGCCCGGATAGCCCGAATACGGCTGGGATTCGTTACCCGCGGAGAAGATGGCCAGACCGCCGTCCAGCGCCTTGCAGTTTTTCTTTCCGATGAAATAATCGATAGCTTCCTTTTCGATTCGGGCTATCGAAACGTATTCGCTGTCCGATACGGGTCCGTTGTTTTTGTAACCGTAGGAACACTGGATGATCGATGCGCCGTTGTTGGCCGCATAGACGATCGCTTCGGCCGACACGGCCGCCGTGCCGCCCGACACGCCCGAGAAGATCTGGCACGACATGATCCGCACGCCGTCGTTCCGGCCCGTACCGCCCGCTACGCCGCAGACGCCCAGTCCGTTGTTGTTGACCGCAGCCACCGTACCGGCGACGTGGGTTCCATGCCCGCTGTCGCCGTCGACCACGCCGTCGACCACTTTGGTGACATCCCAGGAAATCGGCCCGTGCGTCACGAAGTTGAAACCGTGGATGTCGTCCGTGTAGCTGTTGCCGTCGTCGTCCGTACCTGCGGCGCCGTTCAGCTCCTTCTCATTGACCCACATGTTCGCGGCCAGATCGGGATGCGTGTATTTCACCCCCTCGTCGACGATAGCCACGATCACCGAAGGATCGCCGCCCGTGAGTTTCCAGGCCTCTCCGGCGTTGATGTCCGCACCGGCACGCGCCGTCGGGGCGAAGCTTTTGCTGCCCGAGTTGACGTAGTGCCACTGGCGCGGCAGAAGCTCGTCGTCGAACACCGCGCTGGCTGCTTCGGCGGCCGGAGCAGCCAGGGGTGCCGCAGCCCGCAGCGGAGCGGGCTTGAAGTCGTCCGCCAATTCGAGCCGCGAGTTGAACTGCACACGCTGCACCTCGGCGACACCGGCCAGTTTTTGCGCCGCGCGGTCGAGGTCGGCGTCGGCATCGAAACCTACGAGGTACCACTTGTGGAGCCCTGCGGCCCGCATGCTCTCCTCGTTTCGGGCATCGTAAGGAAATACGCGCCGCAGCGAGCCGGCACCGAGTTCCGCGAGAATTTCATCGACGGACGCGATGCCCGAACGGGTCATGGCAGCGCGGGTTTTGGCCGCCGCGGCCGCGGCGTTCTCGACCTCGCCGACAGCCCGGTCGTCGAAATAGACCAGCAGCGTGCCCTGTTCGGCATTGGCGGATGTATTGACGATCTTGTGCGCTGCCTTTTCCGGAATGCCGGTTTCGGGCTGCGTCTCGTCCATCGGATCGCTCGTACAGGCCGCGAACAACAGCGCCGCAATAAGTAAGAATTTTCTATTTGCCATAGTTTTTTTGCTTTTTTATAGGGAGGGGCCGGCACGAGCCGGCTCCTCCCGGTCATTTCTGGTTAACAGCCCGATTATTCAACCCGAAAGCCCGCTTTCAGTTCGGCTGCGCCCGGCATAGCCGGGGCCTGAACGGCCGTTCCCGGCGTGAAGGTCACACGGGCATTGACGGCGCTCGCGGAGCTCCGCACGACAGGCATCGCCACCTGAGCAGCATTCACCGGAAGCACCTTCCCGCGTTCGCCCATCACGGCACGGAGACGGTCCGGACCACGGAGTTCGACGCAGTTCGCCGGTTCGGCCGACACCTCCGTCATCGCCGTAACAATCTCGGCGGATTTGGCCATGTCGTCCTTCGCGGGATCGACGAGCATCAGGTTGTAGAGCCACGTCATGCCGACGGCCGCAGTCTCAAGGCTTTGATCGGTGAATGCCAGGAACCGGAATCCGCTGAACGTGATTCCCTGCTGGATGTACCCGGGATACGCCACGAATGCGATGTATCCGTCGTCCACCAGACCGCCGACCAGAGCGTAATCGGCACTGTAACCCCCGAAGGCCGTATCGGTCATCCAATACGATACGGGCATCCCCTGATAGGTGCCGATAATCTGATCGGCCAGCGAATACAGCAGACCTCCGTCGTATTCGAACAGCATCTCGTCGCTGCCGCCGATGGCCGCGGGTTTGATGCCCGAAATGCCCGAAACCTTGACCGTCGCGGCGTTTGCGGGATTTTCGGCGATGGTCACCGTTCCGACCCGGATGCGTTTCGTCGAAGTGCCGTTTTTGTTCACGGCGTAGTAGTTCCACGTCCTGGCGTATCCGGCGACCGTAGGCTGCCGGTTCAGCAGGTCGTTCACCGTATACTGGCGCTTGAGCGGATGAGGCGTACCGTGGGTCGTGGCTTCGGCCGTCACGATCTTCGAGACATAGCCGTTGTAGGCCCTTACGACCAGCGTGTAGCTCGTTCCGCCGTTGAGACCTCCGAGCATGACGCTGAATGAGCCCTTGCCCTTGTTGATCGCTTCGAGGTCCTTTGCCGAGAACTTCGCGGCTTTGGGATCGGTTACCAACGCGATGAGGTCGGCCTCGGTCTTGCCCTCGAGCGCATCGGTCTCGTAGAGGCCGTAGCTGCCCGACTCGATATCCTGGCCGTTGGCCCAGAACTCCGCGGAATCCTCCGAAGTATAGCCCTGGTCGGCATATTTGTCGGTGATGTCCAGTCCGATGCTCAGCAGCACGGGCTTCTCATCGCCGTCCTTGACATATCCGAAGGAGAGGTATTCGTAACCCTGGAGTTCGTTCTTCGCATTGTAGACGTTGGCGACGACGGAGTAAACTCCCGTCTCGTCCAGCACGGCATCGACCGTGCCCGTTGCGGTGACTTCGCCGCGGACGGGGGTTTCGCCTGCGTCCATCTCCTTCGATTTGGTCTCGGCTAGGGCGTCGGTAAAGGCGCCGCCGAAGAAGGAATACTTGACTTTGGCGACATCCGCACCGAGTCTGAAGCCCAGTTTCACCACGCCGCCGGCGGGCTCGGAGTTCGACAGGGCGAGCGAATAGTCGTACACCTTGGCTCCCGGAAGCACGATGCGCAGCAATTCGCTGGCATTGCCTGCCTTGTGATACCAGCGGCCGCCCAGTTCGAGCGACAGACCCTCTTTCGGGAAGGTGATGACGCCGTTGACCAGCTTGCCGTAACGGTCGCCGTCGGCCGTGACGGAGCTGTCGTCCTCGAAATTCTTCTTGACATAGGAGGCGAAGCCGATCACGCCGTCACCGCTGTTGCAGAAGACGCCCGTGCTCTGAACCGGCAGCCAAACCTTGTCGGGATCGGTCGCGTCGATATAGTTCATCACGCCGCCCGGGCAGTTTCCTGCGATCTCTTCCGGAGTGTAGGGCGGCCAGAGCAGCGACATGAATTCGGGCGAATAGACGTTGTTGATCCGGTAGAACCCGGGTTTATCCTCCCGCTCCCAGAACTCGACCTTGTCGTATTCGGCGTAGACGCCGGGAAGTCCATAGGCCGAACTGACGATATCGTCGCGCCAACGCCCCATAGTCTGGCCGTCCGCCGTCACCTTGTTCCACTTGACGCGCGTCACGCTGAAGGTGAAGCCCGTCGATTTCTCGCCGTATATGCCCGCATAGGCGGGGTCCTCGATGGCGACCTGCGCACCGTAGGTCGTGCCGATCTCGGCATCGTCGAACGTGATGTCGAAGGTGGTCGATTCCTGTCCGTCCTCGAATTCGACGGCCGAGACCTTGAATACCTCTTTCGTGTCGGAGGTCAGGACGACCGGTACGGTGATCGCCCCCTCGCTTCGGAGACGCCGTGCGACGAATGTCAGCCGGGTATCCTGCGCGGGATCGAGTTCCTGGTCGCCCATGGTTTTCTGCGCTGCGGGGAAGTAGACGCCGTAGCAGTCGGCCCCCTCCGGCTCACCGGGCAGGTAATCCGCGTCGTCGTTGCAGCCTGCAAGGACGAACATCGCCATGAACGCATAGATTATCTTGAATGTTTTCATACTCTGTCAGTGTTTTCCGTTCAAAACTATTTTACGACGGCGCCGTCCGTAAGTCCCTTTCCGTCGCCGCCCACGGGGAATTTACCGCCCGTATTGTTGTCGTCCACGGGGTCGATCGCCGCATTGGCATTGGTCTCCCGGGTGGGGATGCGCAGCAGCAGGATGCCGTCGTCGGCAGCGATGTTGAACGCCCAGGCATCGGGGAAATCCGATTTGCCGTCCGGCGAGCAGCGCACGACGTTCTTCTTCAGGCGCATGATGTCGGTATAGGCGTGTCCTTCGCCCCACAGTTCGATGCGGCGCTGCACCCAGACCTCGTTGCGGAAATCTTCGGGCGAGGCCGACGTGCTGGTGTAGGCGGGGTTGCGGTAACTCCGGACCCAGTTTTCGAGGAGCGTCTTGGCTCCGCCGAGGTTGCCGCCCATGGCCATAGCCTCGGCCTGGATGAAGAGCATCTCCTCGGCGCGCATGATGCACCAGTCGCAGGCATTGACGTTCGTGCCGCACTTGTTCTGGTAAGGTCCGAACTTGACGTTGGTATAGGGTACGAAAGCGCGTTTGACGTTGGAAATCACCAGCGAACTGATCGCCGATCCGGTCAGGCCGTTCCACTCCATATGGTCGAGCAGCGGCGACGAGAGGTTGGTGTCGATCCACCATCCCTTACGGACATCGGTTTCGGGAATCATCTTGTACAGCAGGGAATTGATGCGCTTGTACAGCCCCTGGCTCGTGGTATACCCGCCGTTGCACGATCCGAGGTGTCCGGGCCAGGTGATGTTGCGAAGGTTCTCCGGGGTATCGGCCGCCTTGTAAAGACCGGCCCAGATCCACGACGACGCGCTCGCGTCGTTGAACCCGGGAACCGATACGGCTTCCTTCGTCAGGAAGGAGTATCCCTTCATGGCCTCCTCGGCGTCGGTCGCCGCCTCGCCCCAGTTGTTCATCACCAGGTTCACGCGGGCCCGCACGCCGTAGGCGACATTCCGGTCGATCGCCGACTTGCCCGTGCGCTGGAACCCGTCGAGGTCGGAGATCGCCTGCGTCAGGTCATCGTAAATGAGTTTGTAGATTTCGGCATTCGTGGCGCGGGGATTGGCTCCGGCCCGTTCCGCGGGCATATCCCACGTAACGACGGGGACCGTCGGTTTGTCCTCGTTGCCCTTGTAGGTGAACTGGAAACGCTGCGCCAGCGTGAAGTTGGCGAAGGCGCGCGCCACGAGGGCCTGGCCGCGGTAATGTTTCAGCGTCTGAACCTCCGTATCGGCGGGAATCGTGGAAAGGATGTCGTTGGCCTGCTTGTTCAGCCTGTAGCAGAAATTCCAGGTGAACAGGGGCACAGCGTAGTTGGCGTTGCGGTCGGAATACTCGAATGCGACCGAAAACCACTCGTAACCGCTGTTGTCCGAAACCATGTCGGCGCCGTTGCCGTCGGCGGCGATGCACACGGCCGGATAGCTGAAGTCGTTGTGGAAAATCTGGTCGTCGCCGCCCTCCCAGTTGGGGGCTACCTTGACCATGATCGACGCAAGGGTGTTGATGTCGGCCTGCAGACGCTCGGGGTTGTTCTCGACGACCTCCTCTTTCTGATCGCCCGTCACCGTAATGCCTTCGGGAAACGTGTCCAGGTCGGTGCAGGAGACCATCGCGGCTGCTCCCAGGGCCAATGTCCATATCTTGTTGAATCTTTTCATAGCTCTCTGTGTTTTTAATTCGACCTCGGGATCAGAATGTCAGGTTGATACCGCCCGAAATGGTGCGCAGCGCCGTGTAGGAGGTATTGTCAGCCGTCCCCGCACCGCTGAGCATGATGCGCGGGTCGAGTCCTTCGCGTTTGGAGAAGACGGCGAGGTTGTCCCCCGAGAAATAGACGCGGATGCCGCCGATGCCGAGCTTCTTCATCCACTTCTTAGGCAGCGAATAACCCACCGTCACATTGTTGACCGACAGGTAGTTCGAGCTGACGAGGAAGCGCGACGAGTATTTCTGGTTCGAATCGTCCGAAGTGTTCAGGCGGGGAATGTCCGTGTAGCGGTTCTCGGGCGTCCAGGCCTTGCGGATGTCCGTGTGCCAGTTCATACCCGCCTGGTCGCCGTAGTGCATCAGCGACATGTAGGTGTTGTCGTAAATCCGGCCGCCGAGCTGGTAGGAGAATTGCGCCGAGATGTCCACGCCGTAGAAACTCAGCGTAGTGCCGAAACCGCCGCTCACCTTGGGAAGGGTGCTTCCCTGACGGGCCTGTTTGGCGTCGTCATAGACATCCGTGGTCGAATAGTCGCCCTTGTCGGGGTCCATGTACCACAGCGACTTGCCCGTCTCGGGGTCGACGCCGGCAAAGGTCTTCAGATAGGAGTCGTAAGCCGACCCGCCGATCTCGCGGATCGACATCGAGCCCACGATGCCCGTGGCGGGAATGTCCTTGTCGAGCGAGAGGATCTTGTTCTTGTAATGCGTGAGGTTGAGGTTGATATCCCACGTAAAGTTCCTGTAACGCAGCACTTCCGCAATCAGATCCACCTCGAGACCGGCGTTGCGCATCGACCCGACGTTGACCGGAAGCCGCGAATAGCCCATCGAGGGCGACACCGGTTTGTAATAGAGCATGTCCGAGGTCTTGCGCGAAAAATACTCGATGCCGCCGCTCAGGCGATTGTTCCAGAATCCGAATTCGACGCCGACGTTGAGCGAGTGCGACGACTCCCACGTGATCTCCTTGTTGCCCTTATAGGTGAGCGTCAGGGAGAAGTCGCCGTCGACGCGGCCTACCTGGTACTGGTCCATGTAGGGATAGAAGTTGGTGTATTCGACGTTGTCGCCGGTAGCGGGGTCGAGGATGTTGTCGTTACCCTGAATACCGTACGAAACCTTCAGTTTCAGCATGTCGATCCACTTGATGTCCTTCAAGAAATTCTCGCGGTTCAGCAGCCACGCTGCGCCCACCGAGCCGAAGTTGCCCCAGCGGTGGTCGGGATGGAAACGCGACGAGGCGTCGCGGCGATACGATGCCGAGAAGAAATATTTGCCGTCGTAGTCGTACTGCACGCGCGTCAATATGCCTTTCGTGGCATAGGAACTCGTCGCCGAAGAGGTTTTGGGCGTCTCGTAGATCGCATTGCCCAACTCCCCGATAGTGGGGTTGTAAAGATCGGAATTGCTGCCGTAGAGATACTGCGACTTCAGTTCGTAGCTCTCGTAACCGAACAGCAGGTCGATGTTGTGCTTCTCCGCAAAGGTCTTCTTGTAGGTGGCCAGGTACTGCTGGTTGATGGCGAAAGTGCGGTTGTGGTAGATCGAGACCGAACCCTTGCCGATGTAGAACCCGTAATAGGAGTTGTAGAGATAGCTTTCGCGCTGGTTGATGGCCGTGGCGCTGATGTTGGCCGTCACGTTCAGCCCTTCCACCGGGGTCACCGTCGCATACCAGTTGCCGTTCACCGCGTCGGTATAGGTGCGGTGGCGGTCCAGGTCCATCGAGATCATGGGGTTGGCTCCTCCCGAGAAGGAACGGATCTGGTTGGTGTTCGTACCCGAGTCGTAGATCTTATTGCCGTGGTCGTCGTACATGATCTGTTTGTCCGTGCCGCGGACATACATCGGGTAGATCGGCGCGATCAGGTTGGCCAGATAGAACAGGTTCGCGCTCGAACCGGCATCGGTCTGCCCGTCCGGAGAATCGGAGATGGCGTGCGAATAACCCACGTTGGCCCCGACTTTCAGCCACTTCTTCGCCTGGTAATCGGCCTTCAGACGGGTCGAATAGCGCGTGAAGCCCGAGTTCTTGACGATGCCGTTATCGTCGAGATAACCGGCGGACATGTAGTAATTGATTCGGTCGGAAGCTCCTGCCACCGACACGTTGTACTCCTGGCGCAGGTTGCCCTTGCCGAAGAGTTCGTCGTACCAGTCGTCGGGAGCGTAGTAGTACTGTCCGTCGGAATAGCCCAGACGTGCATTGGGATTGAGTTTGCCGTTGGAACCGATCAGCGTCTGCCCTTCGGGAACCGTGTAGACGTTGTAACCCACGCCGCCGTTCTTGTCGTTGAACAGCGTCGAATTGGCGAAAGCACGGGCTTCGGCCGCCGTGCTTCCGGACAGGAACTTGCTGTTGTACAGCGACCGGTAATTCAGTTCGTAGTACTCGCCTGAATTCGAGAGCACGTCGTAGTTGGGAACTCCGCGGGAGTTCGTTCCCCACTTGGCGTCCAGCGTGACGACGGCATCCCGCGACTTGCCTTTTTTGGTGGTGATCAGCACGACGCCGTTGGCGCCGCGGGCGCCGTAGATCGCCGACGCCGCAGCGTCCTTCAGGACCGTCAGCGACTCGATGTCGGCGCTGTTGAGGTAGGAAAGCGACCCGTCATAGGGAGCCCCGTCGACGATGTAGAGCGGTTCGCTGCTGGCCGACATGGAGCCGACGCCGCGGATGCGGATTTTAGCTCCTTCGCCGGGCTGTCCGGTAGTCGATACCGACTGTACGCCCGCCACGGCGCCTGCAAGGGCGTTCGAAATATTGGACACCTGACGTTTGCCGATGTCTTCCGATTTCATCACCGAAGCGGACCCCGTGAAAGCCTCTTTCTTGGCCGTACCGTATGCGACGACGATCACGTCTTCGATCGCATGGGTATCCTCCTTCATCGTCACGTTCACCTTGGTTTTGCCTGCAAGCGGGATGCGCTGCGGTTCGTAACCGATAAACGTAACCAACAGGGTTGCGTTTTCCGGGGCCGAAATCGAGAACTGCCCCGTCGCACCGGTGGTGGTACCGATTATGGTGCCGTCTACCAGAACCGTCGCGCCGGCGATGGGTTTTCCCGCCGTATCGGCAACCGTACCGGTAATTTGCTTATTCTGCGCTGAGGAGAATAAAATTCCCCACCCCACAAAAGCAATTAACGATAGTAGAATTTTTCTTACCATAAGCGTTAATTTTTATTAAAATTTTAAAATAAAAAGTTCATAACAAAGGTAAACATTTGCTAAGTCTCTTACAAATAAATTATTAAAAAAAATCATTAATGTAACATATGCGGACCGGAACGCTGTGAAAAGATTACAGTTTGTCGTA